>JADHXV010000192.1 GCA_016782785.1 Planctomycetota bacterium
GCGTGGCCAAGCCGCGCCAGAACGACCGTTTCACGCCGCGCATGATGCTCATGAAGCGCGCTCCCGCCGGGGCCCCCGTCCCGCGGCCCGGACCACCACTGTACCAGACCGCGCGGACGAAAGGCAACGGTTCGGCCGGTGTTCGGGAGGAGCAGGGAAGGCTGTCATTTCGACCGAGGCCCTCCTGCGGCGGGTAAACCTTGCGCAGCGAGGCCGAGCGGAGAAATCTCGCTGTTTCCGAACGACGAGATTTCTCGACTCGGCCCGTAGGGGCCTCGCTCGAAATGACAACTTCTCGCTGCGCTCGCTCGGAATGACAACTTGCGCCGCAGCCGCGTTCTTGTCCTGCCACCCGTCCACGCATCGGGCTGTGCGAAATCGTTTTGCACGCCCGCCGGCGGGGGGTATAATCCGCCCAGGCGTCTTGAGGGGGTGTTTGTGCGCCCGTCCGATGAGGGAAGCGTCTGCATGTGGCCAAAAGTGTTCGTTTCGGCGGCGTTGTGTCTTCTGACGGCGGCCTGCCTGCCGCGCGAGGAAACCGTCCGCCGCCTCCGCGAGGATAACCCGCGCGAGCAGACGGGCACCATCGCGCGGGTCATCCGGCAGGGCGACCGCTCGATGACCGACGAGATGATCCGCCTCCTGGCCTCCGACGACGAGGGCGTCCGCTTCATGGCGGCCACCGCTCTGCACAAACTTACGGGCATCGACCGCGGCTTCCACTTCGCGGGCCCTGAGCGGCGCACTGAAATCATCGCCGAGTGGAAGGCCTGGTGGGAGGCCGAGAACGGCCAACCGTTCCCCGCCGAGCCCGAGCCGGCCAAGACCGACGAAGCGCCGGCGAAGTCGGATGAGGCGCCGGCGCCGACCACCGACGCGGAGCCGACCGGCCGCGACTCGCCGCCGCCGACACCCGAGCCGGACACCTCGAAGGAGACCGTCCGATGAGCCGCGCGCACCACGCCGACGACCCTGACCTGACCATCGACATCCGCCGCGAGGCCGATGCGGCGGTCGTCACACCGCGCGGCGAGGTGACGGTGTTCACCTCGCCGGCGCTTCGTCAGCGGCTGCGCGAGGTGATCGAGGGCGGCGCCCGGCGGATCGTGATGGACCTGTCGGGGGTGGCGTACGTCGATTCGAGCGGCGTCGCGACGTTCGTCGACGCCCTCCGCGAGGCCCGCCAGAAACAGGGCCGGTTGACCCTGGCGGGCGTCAATCCGCGGGTCCGAGGCGTGTTCGAGATCGCCCGGCTCGACACGCTGTTTCCGATGGTCGAGACCGTCGAGGAGGCCCTCGAGCCGTGAGCCACGCATCGTGGGTCCGCCTGCTGGAACGCGTCGGCGCCCAGGGCGAAGGGCTGGTGGCCTACCTGGGCGGCCTGGGATACTTGGCGCTCGACACGGTGCGGCACACGCTGACGGGCGTCTTCGCCCGGCCGCGCATCAAGACCGACGAGACGTTCTTCCAGATGGTCCGGCTGGGGGTGCGGGCGGTGCCGATCATCGCGCTGGTCCAGTTGTTCGTCGGCATGACGCTGGCGTTCACGCTGGCGCCGGTGCTGGAGATGTACGGCCAGTTGGACCAGTTGGCGACGGTGGTGGCCAAGGCCATCTTCCCGCAGTTGGGGCCGCTGATTGCGGCGGTGGTGCTGACGGGGTTCGCGGGGGCGGCGATAGCGGCCGAACTCGGGACCATGGTGGTGGGCGAAGAGGTGGCGGCGCTTCGGACGAGCGCCATCCACCCCATCCGCTTCCTCGTGGTGCCGCGCGTCATCGCCTGCGTCATCATGACGGTGGCCCTGGCGGTGCTGGCGAACATCGTGGGGACGGCCGGCGGCGGGCTCGTCGCCTACCTCATCCTGGACATCGACCCGTATCATTATTACCATACGGCGGTCGAGTCGCTGCTCGTCAAAGACGTGGTCACCGGGCTGGCCAAATCGGGCATCTTCGGCCTGATCATCGTCATGGTGTCGTGCTACGAGGGCCTGAACGTCAGCGGCGGGGCAGGCGGCGTGGGGCGGGCCACCACCGCCAGCGTCGTCCGCGCCATCTTCCTCATCATCACCGCCAACTGCGCCTTCACGGCCCTGTTCTACTTCATCTGGTGAGAGGCATGTCCGACAGCGTCGAACCCATCCTGGAACTGCGCGGCATTCAGAAGTTCTTCGACGGCCGGCAGGTCCTCAAGGACATCAACCTCGTGGTCGCCCCGGGCGAGACGGTGGTAATCCTGGGCCCGTCGGGCTGCGGCAAATCGACGCTGCTGCGGACCATCATCGGCGAAGAGACGCCCGACTCCGGCCACGTGTACCTGTGGGGCGAGGACGCCTGCTGCGCCTCGCCCGCGCGCCTCGACCGCCTCCGCCAGCGGTTCGGCATCCTTTTTCAGAGCGGGGCCCTGTACTCGTCGATGACCGTGGGCGAAAACGTCGCCCTGCCGCTGCGCGAACACACCGACCTGGACGACGACATCATCCGCATGGTCATCAAGATGAAACTGGAACTGGTGGGCCTGAGGGACTTCGAGAACCTGATGCCCAACCAGATCTCGGGCGGCATGCGCAAACGCGTCGGCCTGGCCCGCGCCATCGCCCGCGACCCGGAGATTCTCTTTTACGACGAACCGACCTCCGGCCTCGACCCCATCGCCACCAGCGTCATCGACCAGTTGATCATCGACCTGGGCGCCAAACTGGGCGTCACGAGCATCGTCGTCACGCACGACATGAAGAGCGCCCTGCACATCGGCGACCGCATCGCCATGCTGTACGGCGGCGAGTTCATCGCCGTGGGCCGGCCCGACGAGTTCCGCCACCCCCGGGACGAACGCGTCCGCCAGTTCGTCGAAGGCCTGGCCGACGGGCCGATCCCCCTGCGCGTCTCGAAAACCGATTACCTCGACGACCTGCTCGGCGCCGAGGTTGAGCCCGGAGGCTAGAAGCCTTCGAGCCCGCTGCGGAAGCAGCGGGTGACGTGAGTGGCGGGTGGTACAGCAGCCGCGCGCCGACCGCCGCGCGAACGCATGCATCAAGGGGAGGCGAACCGATGGCCCGACATCCCGCCCGCAACCGCATCGCCGCGGGGGCGTTCCTGCTGCTGATGCTGGTGGCCGCCGTCGTCGTCCTCGTCCTGGTGGGCGGCTGGCGCTTCTGGTTCGAGGCCCAGCGCACCATCCGCGTCCACTTCCTGGCCGCGCCGAATATCAAGGCCGGCAGCCCCGTCCTGCTGGCCGGCCACCCCGTGGGGCGGGTCATCGACATCGAACTCGTCGAGGTTCCCTGCCTGCCCGAACGCGAGCACGAGGGACTCTGCTACGTCGTCCAGGTCACCGCCCAACTGCCCAAGCGGTACGTGATTCACCAGAACGCCGTCGTTACCATCCAGCAGGCCCTGGTGGGCCAGTCGGCCCTCATCAACGTGGTGGACGTGGGCTACGGCGACGCCATCACCAAGCCGCTCGACGGCCAACAGACCTCCCCCTTCGCCGACGCCGCCAGGCAACTCGGCATCGGCGACGCCGAAAAGCAGAACCTCTCCGGCATCCTCGAGGATATCAAGAGCATCACCCAGACCGTCCGCACCGACATGCCCACCATCATCGACAAACTCAAGACCGCCGGCGCCAACCTCGCCGAGGTCAGCGACAAGATCAAGGGCACCGTCGCGCGCGTCGACACCGTGCTCGACGAGAACCGCGAGAACCTCCGGCTAACCGTCGCCAACGCCAGGACCATGACCGAAGAGGCCAAGAAGAAGACCGGCGAAGTGCTCGATACCCTCAACAAGGCCAGCACCAGCATCAAGGACATGCTCGACGAGAACCGCGAGGGCGTCAAGAAGACCGTCGCCAGCGCCCAGGCGCTGGCCGCCAAGGCCGACGCTGCCGCCGACGACTTCCTGCCCCGGCTCAAGGCCGCCTCCGAGAGCCTTAAGACCGGCATTGACGACTTCCAGGTCGTGGCCGCCGACACCAAGGCCCTCCTGGCCACCAACCGCGGCAACATCGCCGCCACGCTCCAGAACTTCCGCGAGACCGGCGACCACCTGCGGGCCCTCTCGAAGGAGGTCCGCCGGGCCCCCTGGCGCCTCTTCGCCAAGCCCGACAAGGAAGAGGTCGAGTCCATCAACCTCTACGACGCCGCCCGCGCCTTCGCCATGGCCGCCACCGACCTCGACGCCGTCTCCGATACCCTCCAGGTCATGATCGAGGCCAAGGACAAGGGCGTTGCCGTCGACCCCGAAATCCTCAAGGCCATGGCCGCCCACCTCCAGGAAACGTTCACCAAGTACAAGGAGGCCGAGGACGCGCTGCTGAAGGAATTCGAGCGAATCCAGAAGTAGAATGGCGAATGATAAATGATAAATGATAAATGATAAATGCCAAATCGCCGCTGCGCGGCAAGGGGGAAGGCATCGCCGGCGACGGCCAACGCGGCGCACCGCCCGCTTTCGCGAAGCGAACCTTTATCATTTATCATTTGTCATTTGTCATTCTTGCGTCATTTATCATTCTTGCCACGGGGCCGCTTATGGACTATGACGTCGTCGTCGTCGGCGCGGGTCCCGCCGGGGCCTCGGCGGCGCGGTTTCTGGCCGAGGCCGGCGCATCGGTCGCCCTGGTCGACGCCAAGAAGTTCCCCCGCCACAAGCCGTGCGCCGGCTGGCTCAACAACAAGGCCGCACGCCAGTTCGCCTTCATCGACGCCGCCCGCCGACGCACCGGCGCCGCCCCGTTCAAACGCCTGGTGTTCCACTCGCCCGACCTCAAACAGGAGGCCGAGTTCAAGAGCCGGGCCCACGTCGGCTACGTCACCAACCGCGACGCCTTCGATCACGCCCTCGTCCAGGCCGCCCGCGACGCCGGCGCCAAGACGGTCCTCGGCAAGGCCGTAACGGACGTCGAAACGGGCGAACGCGAGGCAACCGTCGTCCTGGCCGGCGGGCGACGCCTGACCGGACGCATCCTCATCGGCGCCGACGGCGTCCACAGCACCGTCGCCACGTCGACCGGCCTCAGGCCGCGGTGGAGTCCCGGTCAACTCGTCTACACGCTCTCGAAGACCGTGACCCTGACCGCCCGCCAGCGGAAGGCCGGCTTCGGCGCCAGCCCCGCCATCCACGTCGCGCCCAGCTTCGGCGGCGCCATGGGATACGCCTGGGCGTTCCCCGGCCGCCGGCACGTCAGCGTGGGCGTGGGCGTCCGGACGGGCGAGACCGGTCGCCTGAAGACGCTCTTCGCCGACTGGGTCGGCGCGGTCGATCATCTCGGCCTGCTGCCCGCCAAGGCCGACCTCGACGCCCCCGAAGGGTGCGCCATCCCGGCGGGGGCGGCGGTGGAGTTCGAGAACCACGTCGGCAAACGCGTCGTCCTGGTCGGCGATGCGGGCGGCTTCGCCTCGGCCGCCACCGGCGAGGGCCTGTATCCCGCCATCGTCAGCGCCCGCATCGCCGCCGATTGCATCCTCTCGGCCCTCGAAGCCGACGCCGGCGACCGCCGCGGCTCCACCTGCCAGGACGAACTCCTGAAGTTCCGGACCCTCTGGCGGCGGCGCTTGGCTGCACACCTCCAGTTGCCCAACGTCAACGTCACCTTCCTCCTGCCGCTCATCTACACCAACCAGGAGATCTGCGACCGCTTCGCCCGGGCCTTCCTGTTCGGGGATAACCTGTGACGCGACCGGCCAGGGATGCGTGTGTGTGGCCCGGCCGGCCCGCCTCCGGCGGCCAAATGTGCCGTGTGGCCCGGCCGGCTTGTTTGGCCGGGAGCATGTAGGCCGGGACGAAGTCCCGGCGATCTACTATCGCAAGGATTCGACCATGACAACGCTTCGCCCCCGAGCCTGGGCCCTGGCCCTTGCGGCCGGACTTCTCCTTGCGCTCGCCGGCGCCGCGCCCGCCGCGCCAAAAGAGGCGAAGGCCGACCTGCCGCAGCCCGCCAAACGCATCCTCTTCAAGACCGCCGCCGACGCCAAGGGCAACAAGGTCGAACTCCACCTCCACGTGTTCCTGCCCGAGGGCCACAAGGCCACCGACAAGCGGCCGGCCGTCGTCTTCTTCTTCGGCGGCGGATGGGTCGGCG
>JADHXV010000193.1 GCA_016782785.1 Planctomycetota bacterium
CAAGGTCAAGAGCGACCTCGCCGCCCGCCTCGTGGATGAACTGCGGGCCACGGCCGACCCCCGCGTCCTCGGCCAGGGCGACGCCTTCGACGACTACCCCTACCGCGGCACCACGAAGAAGCCGCCCGCCAATCGCAAGTAACGGGCCGGGCTGAACCCGTCGGCCACCCCGGCCGGGCCGGGCGTGTAATCCCATGAAAGGCTACCCCCAACCGGGTAGGCCGTGGCATGCCGCGGCTCCCCGGCCCGTACGGGCCGGGCCACACGGGCGCCCTGGCACCGGCCTTGCTCGGTATGTCCTAAAGCATACCGGAACGGACCTTTCGGTGCGGTTTTGGGGCGACTTTGGCGTCATTCCCTGTCCGAATCCGCGTTTTTGGCCCGCCAGGGGCATGTCTCTGCCAAAATGGCCGAAAAACGGCCTCTGAAACGCGCGGAAACTTACCCCTTTTTTACCCCGAATTTTCAGAAACTTTCGGAAATTTTCACTTTTTTACGCCTTTTTTCGTGGGCGGATGTGCACTTTAGTTTATGCCGATGGATGGCGCAAGAGGGTGACCAGATGACCACGTGACTGGGTAACCAGGGACAGGCGCCGCTGACCGGGGCGGGGCAAAGTGACGTAGTAACGCAATGAAGGCCGCGAGCCGCGAGCCACGGCACGCCGCGGCCTGGAGCCCTTGGTTCCTATCAACCCAAGAGCCTACCCGGTTGGGGGCAGCCCTTCATGGGATTACGTGCTGAACGACAAAGGTGTCTGGCACCTTTTCGAACAACCGCAAAGGCGCCAGACACCGGCGCGGCCGCACGCGATTGGGCTGGACGCCGCGCGCGTGGCGGCGCAGAATAGGTTCGAGCGTATCACCGTCATCGGGATCGCGGCGATTCGCGGGAAAACGTTCGGGTCGGGACCATAACGGTTCGGGGGAGGACGTTCGTGCGAAAGAGCGAGGCATGAGTGAGGCGTCGGAAGCGGAGCGCGTGGAAGGGCCGGAGTTGCGCCGCGCGCTTCGGACCGTGACGCTGGCGTGGATGTTCGGCGTGGTGTGGCTGTCGGCGGCATCGGGCAGCCATTTTCGCGTGCTGGCGCGGCTCCTCGGGTTCGACAACTTCGCGTTCGGGCTGCTGGCGTCGCTGCCGTTCGTGGCCACACTGGGCCAGTTGCTGGCGGCGTTGGCGATTGAACGTCATGGGCGTCTGAAGCGGCAGTTCGTGGTGTGCGGCGTAGCGCATCGGCTGCTGTGGCTGCTGGTGGCGGCCGTGCCGCTGGTGCTGCCGATCCCGTCGCACACGGCAGTGGTGGCGGTGCTGGCCATTCTGACGGTGAGTTGGTTCCTCCAGGCGCTGGCGATTCCGGCATGGATGACGTGGATGGGGGCCCTGGTGCCGCGACGGGTCCGCGGCCGGTACTTTGCGGCCCGCGAGCGGTATGCGCTGGCGGTCCAGATCGCGGCGGTGGCCGCCTTCGGCATCGCGACCGACGCGGTGTACGAGCCGGGGTCGACCGAGGCGCGGCCGCTGGTGACGTGGACGATCGCCGGCATCCTGGCGCTGGGGGCGGTGCTGGGCGCGGTGGACGTGCTGCTGTTCTTGCGAGTGCCGGAGGTGCGGCCGAAGGGGAAGCGGGGGGCCGGGGACGAAGCGAACAACGAGATTTCTCCACTCGGCCTCGCGGGGCGAGGCCTCGGTCGAAATGACAAGGCGCCTGGGGCTCCGGGCGCGGGCGGCGACGAGGCGGTCGGGCTCTGGCGGTTCGTCTTCGAGCCGCTGGGCGACCGCGTCTTCCGGCACTACGTGCTGTACGCGGCCACGCTGACGTTCTCGATGACGGTGGCGGGATGGTTCTTCTGGCTCAACGCCATCGACAACCTGGGGTTCAGCAACCTGGGGACGAACGTGCTGTTCCTCATTGTGAGCCCGCTGGCCAGCGTGTGGGCGGTGGGGCGATGGGGCTCGGCGGTGGACCGGTGGGGCCGGCGGCCGGTGCTGATGGTGTGCACGGCGGGGGCGTCGCTGTGCCTGGTACTGTGGCTGCTGGCATCGCGGCACATGGCGGCGCCGGCGGCGCTGGTGGCGGGTCTGGACTGGGCGGGGACGCGCGCGGGGGGCCTGGTGGGCCATCCGGAATGGTTCCATGTGAATGCGTCGACGCCGGTGATGGCGTACCTGGTGGCGGGAGCGGCGTGCGTGCTGGGCGGGGCCACGTGGGCCGGCATCAACCTGGCCCAGACGGGCATCGTGCTCGGGTTCGCCGACGGGTCGGGCCAGAGCCGGCACGTGGCGGCCTCGTCGGTGCTCATCGGGACGGGCGGCGTGCTGGGCGGCGTGGTGGGCGGCACGCTGGCCAGCGCGTTCAGTTACCTTCAGGACGACCCGATCCGCGTCGGGCCCTTCCTGTGGAACAACTGGCACGTGACGTTCGCCGTGGCGGTCGTGGCCCGGCTCTCGACGCTGGCGTGGCTGGTGCACATGCCGGACCCGGGGGCGATGTCGGCGCGGTCGCTTGTCAGGTACATGGGTACAAATATGTATAACGGCATCGTCACGCGGCTGTTCTACTCGCTGCGCGTGTTCGGGTGGCAGCAGCCGGTGAAACGGGGAGAGACGGAGGAGGAAGAGGGGGAGGAGTAGCGAGTGCGGAGTGCGGAGTGCGAAGTGCGGAGTGAACGGCGATGGAAACGATTTCGGATTGACGGCAACAACGGCAAGCATCGCGCGCTCATCAATCACATTTAGCCGCCCCGCTTTATGGGGCGCGGGTGTCCCGGCCATTCGCTGCGCTCATGGCCGGGCGTTGGCGCGGGAGGCGGGCACGGCAGCACCGGCGCACAAGCCGCCCGTGGCACCCGGCGCAGCGGGCTCGGGCGCGGCACGCCGTGCCCCTACGGCGCGCCAATCCCCACCTCAGAGCGCCCAGGGCGGGCGCAGGGCGCGGCCGAGCCAGCGGCTGGCCTCGGCGTCGCCCGGAAAGACGTGCCGGACCGGGTCCCACTCCAGCGCCCGCCCGGTCCAGTGGGCGATGCAGCCCAGGTGGGCGAGGACCGTGGCCCCGCATCCGGTGACCACGTCGCTGGCGGGCCGGCGGCGGGTGCGGATGCAGTCGAACCAGTTCTGGTGATGCGTCGGCACGCCGCCGCCCGCCTCCGCCCCCGGCACGGGGCCGCGGAGCACCGACGCCGGGTGCGCCTCCAGGAACCCCGCCCGGCCGACGTGAATCCACCCCGCCTCGCCCACGAACAGGGCCCCGAAGTTCTGGAGGCGTGTGGCCGGGTCCCACCCCGGCGGCACGGCGTGCCTGCCCGGCTCCAGGCGCCACGTCACCTGGCACGTCACCCCATCGGCATACGTGTACGTGAGCGAGGGCGCACGGCCGGTCGCGGGCGGCTCGATGCGGACCGGGCCGGCTCCGGCGCCCTCCCGGCCCAGACCCCACTGGACCACGTCGAGGGCGTGGACGGCGTTGCTCGTGAGGCTCCCGCCGCCGAAGTCGCGGCAGAAGTCCCACGGCACCACGCGCGGCGGCTGGCCGTAAATGTGATACCGGCTGTTGAACGGACGCCACGGCGACGGGCCCAGCCACAGGTCCCACGCGAGGCCCTCCGGCACCGGCTCGGGCGGAAGGGCGACGTCCGCCGACACGCCGTCGTGGCCGACGTAGACCGCCCGCACCTTGCCGACGGCCCCCGCCCGCACCAGCGCGCACGCCTTGACGAACTGGGCCGACGTCCGCTGCTGAAGGCCCGTCTGGAACACCCGGCCGTAGCGGCCCACCGCCCGGACCATCGCCTCGGTCTCGGCGACGGTCAGCGCGACGGGCTTCTCGCAGTAGACGTCCTTGCCGGCCTCGCACGCCAGGACCGTGGCGAGGGCGTGCCAGCGGTCGCCGGTGGCGATGAGGACGGCGTCGATGTCGGGGCGGGCCAGCACATCGCGCAGGTCGGTGACGGCGTCGCAGCCGCGGAACGTGCCGGCGGCGCGGCGGTCGGCGTACGCCGCCTCGACGGCCGCCTGGGCGTGCTCGCGGCGCCAGCGGTCCACGTCGCACACGGCCACGACCTGGGCGTCGGGGTAGGAGAGGCACGTCCGGACGTGCCCCTGGCCCATCATGCCGATGCCGATGAACCCCAGGGCGATGCGGTTGCTGGGCGGGACCGCGCCGTCGCCGCCGCGGGCCGACGACGCCACGACGTAGGGCGCCGCCGCCAGGGCTGCGGCCCGGGCGAGGAGGGTCCGCCGCGTCAGGGAGCCGCCGCTGGTCGGCATGGTCGATGCCTCGCCTTTGTGCGGGAACTTTCCCGCGATTTCGAGTATACACGTTCCGGTCGCTTTACGCACGCGCGGTACCGGTCGTGCCCCAGGGTTTCGCTTCGCTCAACCCCGGGCGCTGGTTCGCGCCAAACCTGGGCGGGACACCGGGTATCACATGCGCGGTGCGTGTGATACCCCCAACGCCCGGGGATGAGTCTCCGCGCAGCGAAGACGAATCCCCGGGAAGGGTGGGATGCCGCGGGCACGCCAGGGCGTGCCCCTACGAGGCGCCGGCGGCAGAATCGGCGGCAATAAGCGGCGGCGTGCAGCGTTTTGCCCGTGGGAGTGTTCCTAAGCGAGGGGGCCGCGCGCCAACAGGCCGAACGCGACGGGCCATCCGACAGCGATCCGAACACAGGCGATGAATCGTCACCACCTCGCGGTGAGGGGTGACGACGACAGGCAGGATGCAGCGCAACACGGTAAGGAGACGGACTATGTGGCGACGGACACTGATGATGAGTCTGGCGGCCGTGGTGCTGGTGGGCGTGCTCGGGCTGGGACAGGCCCTGGCCCAGCCACGGCCGGGCGATGGGCCTCCAGGCGACCGCCCCGAGGGCGACCGCCGCGGCTCGCACAGCCCGGAAGAGATGCGGGCCCGCATGGAGGAGTTCCGCGCGCGGATGGCCGAGCGCCAGCGCGAGCAACTCGGCGCCACCGAGGAGGAGATGAAGATCCTCCAGCCCCGCATCGAGAAGGTCCAGCAACTCCAGCGGCAGGCCCGCGGCGGCGGGGGCGGGTTCACCGGCTTCGGCGGGGGCGGCCGCGGCCCCGGCGGCGGTGACAGCAGCCGCCAGCCCGAAGGCACGCCCGAACGCGAGCGGTCCGAGGTCGAACTGAAGACCGAGGCCCTCCGCAGCCTGCTGGCCGACGAGAACGCCAACGCGTCGTCCATCAAGGCGGCCCTGGACGCCCTCCGTGCGGCCCGCAAGCGGGTCGAGGATGAACTCGTCATCGCCCGCCGAGACCTGCGCGACGTCTGCACGGCCCGCCAGGAGGGCCAATTCGTCTTGCAGGGCATCCTGGATTAGTCCGTCGACACGGTTCCCCCGGCGCGCGGGCCGACCGCCCGTACGCCGGGGGGCACGGCACCGTTCCGCCGCATCGCCGGACACAACGGAAACGAACATAGAAAAAGGAGCATGGAGATGGTATGTCCACGCGGCATTAGGATGGCGGTCCTGGCGGCCCTTGTCGCCGGGTTGTGCGGGGTCCAGGCGATCGCCCAGCCCGCGCCGGGCCCGGGCGGACCCGGGCCGGGCGGCCCCGGCCGGCGGCCCGGCGGCGGGCGGCCCGGCGGCGAGACCGCCACGTTCGAGTCCGCGCCCATCCCGAAGACCGAGGCCGAGAAGCACATCCTGGGGGTCCTGGCCGACATGCACGCCAACCAGTCGCGCGGCATGATGAACGTGCCGCCCGATGACGGCCGGCTGCTCCGCCTGCTGGCCGAGACCGCTGGCGCCAAACACGTGGTCGAGATCGGCACCTCCAACGGCTACAGCGGCATCTGGTTCTGCCTGGCGCTCCGGACGACGGGGGGGAAACTCACGACCTACGAGATCGACAAGGGCCGGGCCGCCCTCGCCCGCGACAACTTCAAGCGGGCCGGCGTCGGCGGTATCGTCACCCTCATCGAAGGCGACGCCCACGCCGAGGTGCCCAAACTGGAAGGGCCCATCGACATCCTTTTTCTGGATGCCGACAAGGAAGGCTACATCGACTACCTGGAGAAACTCCTGCCGCTGCTTCGGCCGGGCGGACTCATCGTGG
>JADHXV010000194.1 GCA_016782785.1 Planctomycetota bacterium
ACTCCCATCCCGCCGAGGGCCAGCAGGGCGAGCGTGGCGGGTTCCGGGACGGTCGTCATGCCGGCGCCGGCGTCGAGGTCGGCGCCGAGTCTGGCGGCCCCGCTCGGGCCCACGAGATGCGGTTCCCCGGCGGCGACGGCACGTCCGACATCTGGGTCTGACCTGCGGGAGCATACCCAAGAGGCTCTGCGGAAGAGGGTGGGCGCCGGCTTGCCCGGCCGTACAATGGGCCCCGGCCGGGACGCCGATGGCCCGGCCCTTCGCCGAGGAGCCGACGCCGTGTCCACCGTCCCCGCCATCCGCCCGGCCGCGCCCGACGATGTGCCGCACCTGGACCGCATGGTCCGCAGCCTGGCCGAGTTCGAGCGCCTGCTCGACGCCGTCACGGCCACCGAGACCGATCTGCGGGAGGCCCTGTTCGGCCCGCGGCCCGTGGCCGAGGCCCTTGTGGCCGACGACGCGGGCGTGCCCGTCGGCTTCGCCCTCTTCTTCACCACCTACAGCACGTTCGTGGGCCGGCCGGGCCTGTACGTGGAGGACGTGTACGTGGAGCCGGCGCATCGCGGCCGGGGCATCGGGCGGGGCCTCTTGCTGGAGGTGGTGCGGCTGGCCCGGGAGCGCGGCTGCGGGCGGGTCGAGTGGGCCGCGCTCGACTGGAACGCCCCCGCCATCCGCCTGTACGAGCGGCTGGGCGCCCGGGCGATGGACGAGTGGCGGCTGTTCCGCCTGTCGGCCGAGGCGCTCGCGCGGCTGGCCCCGTAACGTGGGCGCCGCCTGTGCGGCGCGGGGCCTCTGCCGACGTAAGCGCGGCCCGTACGGGCCGCGCTCGCGCCTACGCCCGCTGTCGGCTGCTTCCGCCTTTGCGGCGTCCGTCCGCTACTGTGGCGCCTCGGGCGTCTCGGGAGCGGGCGTCTCCGGGGTTTCGGCGGCCTTGCCTCTCGTCCGTCCGGCCGAGGCGGCTTCCATCGCCTGGCGTTGGTCGGGCGTCAGGATGATGGCCTCGATCGCCCACCGCAGTTTGCCGTCGACGGCCGACCGTTCCTTCTTGGCGTCCTTGTCGTCGCCCTCGATGGCGGTGAGTTCCTTCGCGGCCACCGCGCAGGCGGCCTTGACCTTGGCCACCTGTTCCTCCTCAAGGCCCAGCCGCTGGTACCGGCGAAGGGTGGCCTGGCAGAGTTGGTAGCCGGCCCAGACGTTCTTCTGGTCGTCGGTGAGGACGGTCAGGATGTCGGCGTCGGCCTGGGCGGCGGCGGCGGCCCGCTCGGTCTGGATGGCCCTCGTGGCCGCACCGGCCTTCTTGCGGGCCTCGGCGTCGCCGGAGGTACGGGCCTCGCTGGCGGCGTCCTCGGCGGCCTTGATCTTGTCGGCGTTGGCCTCGTTCCAGGCCGCCACGGCCGCCTCCTTGGCCTTGACCTTCTCGGCCAGGGCGGTCTGCTGCTCCTGGGTGAGTTTGCACTCGCTGACGAGGAGGTCGAGTTCGCTCTGCGTTTCGCCGCCGCGCTCGCCCTTGCGACCGCCCTCGCGTGCCGCCGCCCAGGAAGGCGCAGCGAGCACCGCCGTCAACCCCGCGACCAGCACCAGCCATGCCACGCGTTTCATTGTGATGTCTCCGACCGGCCGTGTGGTGTTGCAGTGCACTTCCGTTCCTGGCCGGCAGGGACGGGAGCGGCGTGCGACCGTGCAAGGCCTCCCTCGCCGCGGGCGCACGCGATGTTTTCGATGACGCATGTTTCCGAAGGCCAACGTTTCCTCGGACGGCCGAATGGCATCAGGCGGCCGTCTGCCGACCCACCGGCCCGACGAGCCGCACCCGAGGTTCCGCGCGCCCGGCAAGCCGCCTGCCCGAGGCGCACGGGAGGCCATCCTAGCAACAGCCGGGGACGCGGTCAAGCAGGGACGCCAAGGGTCTGGCGCGGGCGCGGCCGGCAGACCGGGCCACGGGCCGCGGTCCCGTGCATGGTCCTGGCCGGGGCGTCGGCCGCAGATTCCGTCGCCGCCATCGACGCACGGCGGGCAGGATGTGTGGGGCACTTCCCACCCCGTTCTCGACAGATGCTTGACACCCCGTGCCGATGGTGCATAATGGTTCGTGGCGGGACGGCTACGGCGGCATCCGGTGGCATGGCCGCGGCGGCTGACGGCGGATGGCGCGTGGGCGCTGACGGTTTGGCCGTCCCCCGACATCCAAACACAATCGGGGCGTAGCGCAGCCTGGCTAGCGCGCTTGACTGGGGGTCAAGAGGTCGCTGGTTCAAATCCAGTCGCCCCGACCAAAGAACCAGGGGGAGCGCCCCAAGCGCTCCCCTTTCCTGTTGGGGCCGCAGCGATCTCGCAGAGGTCGGCCGTACGGCTCGCCCCGACCAGTCTTCGCCAAGGCTTCGGCTGGCAAGCCAAGCCTTCTGACATACGTGTCGCAAGCGGACGGCCTTCGTCGCAGAACCCGTGGCGAAGGCTGTCCGCCGTAGTTTCTTCGGCATCGCGCGCGGCAGGGTCCCGGCGTGTGTCCCGCTGATGCCAACGGAGGCGTTCGGCGTGCCTGCCCCGGCGTCGCCTGGCGAAGCCGGATGGCTGTTCATTCCGCAGGCCGGCCTATGCCTTCCGCACTCGTCCAGGTTCTCGGCGTGGCGGTTGCTGTTTTTCCCTAGGGTGGTGCCGGCCTTGGCGTCTTGGTGTCTTGGCGTGAGGCCTGCCGTGCCGTGGTGGCCGGTGGCTTGCCGCCGGGCGCCTGCCCCCCGTCCGGACCGAGTATCTCGGCCTCCGGCACGAAGCCGCGGCGCATGGTGTTCTCGCTGACGACGCGCGGGTCCATGAAGTGCAAGAGGTAGTCGGTTCCTCCGGCCTTGGTGCCGGTGCCGGACATCCTGAACCCGCCGAACGGCTGGCGTCCGACCAGGGCGCCCGTGCACCCGCGGTTGATGTAGAGGTTGCCGACGCGGAACTCGCGGCGGCACCGCTCGAGATGGTCGGGGCTTCGGCTGAACACGCCGCCCGTCAGGGCGAACCGCGTGGCGTTGGCCCACGCCAGGGCCTCGTCCATGTCGCGGGCCCGCATGACCGCCAGCACCGGGCCGAACACCTCTTCCTGGGCGATGCGGCACTCCGGCGTGATGCCGGTCACGATGGTCGGCCGCACATAGAATCCGGTGTCGGGCACGTTGCCCTGGAAGACCACCGTGCCTTCCTCGGTAGCAATCTGGATATATCGGCGGATGCTCGCCTGGGCCGAGGCGTCGACGACCGGCCCCAGATAGTTGCCGGGGTCCTCGGCCGGACCGATGCGCAGCGACCGGGCCGCCTCCACCAGCCGCTCCATGAACCGGTCGTAGATGGCGTCGAGCACGATGACGCGCGAACACGCCGAACACTTCTGGCCCTGGTAGCCGAACGCCGAGTACAGGACGGCCGGGACGGCCTCGTCAAGGTCGGCATCGTCGTCCACGATGATGGCGTTCTTGCCGCCCATTTCCGCGATGACCTTCTTGACCGCCGCTTGGCCCTCGGGAGTGCGTCCGGCCCGTTCGATGATGCCCAGGCCCACCTCCATCGAACCCGTGAACGCGATAAGGGCGATGCGCGGGTGCTCGACCAGGAGGTCGCCGATGACGCTTCCCCGCCCCGGCACGTAGTTGAAGACGCCTGGCGGCAGGCCGGCCTCGGCGAACAGTTGGGCCAGCGTGTAGCCGATCACCGGCGTCTGATTCGACGGTTTGTACACGGTCGGGTTGCCCGCGACGATGGCGGCCGCACACATGCCGCAACTGATCGCCAGCGGGAAGTTCCACGGGGCGATGACGGCCGCCAGCCCTTTGGGCTGATAAAACTGTTCGTTCATCTCGCCGGGCAGGCTGCCCAGGCGTCGCGGCGGGCCCAGGCGGATCATCTCGCGGGCGTAGTACTCCAGGAAGTCGATCGCCTCGGCCACGTCCAGGTACGCCTCGCTCCACTGTTTGCCGCCCTCGAGGGTCTGCCAGGCCGCCAGGTCGTAGAGGCGGCGCCGGGCGGCGTCGGCGGCGCGGAGCAGGTGCTCGGCCCGGGCCCGCGGCGCCGTGTCGCGCCACGCCGGGAAGGCGTCGCCGGCGGCGGCGATGGCGGCCTCGACCTCGGCCGGACCCGCCTGGCACACCCGGCCGATGACCTCGTCCGGCCGGGCCGGGTTGACCGACTCGATCCGCTCGTCGGTGGTCACCTCGCGCCCGCCGATGAGCAGCGGATACGTCTTGCCGAGTTGCGTGCGGACCGCGTCGATGGCCCGGCGGTACGGGTCGCGGGCCTGGGGCTGCGTCCAATCGGGGAACGGGTCGTTGCGGAACGGGGGCAGGTCGGCGGCGTCGGGCGCGGGCGCCGCCGCGGTTGACGCCGCGGGGGCGGCGCCAGCGGCGAGCGCCTGCGCGGCAGTCCGCTCGGGCGACTCCAGCAGCCGCTCTCGCTCCACGCCCTCCACGAACGTCTGCCGCAGAAA
Organism: Planctomycetota bacterium; assembly: GCA_016782785.1. Lineage (GTDB taxonomy): Bacteria > Planctomycetota > Phycisphaerae > FEN-1346 > FEN-1346 > BS750m-G62. Next base: position 4,460 of record JADHXV010000194.1, read on the forward strand.
CGACTCGTTGGACGTGTTCTCCAGGAGCCGGCGCATCAGGTACGCCATGCCCGGCAGCATCTCGCCGAACGGGGCGTACAGCCGCACGCGGCCGACCATCCGCCGCAGGGCCTTCCGGAACGGCTCCGCCATGCCGTACAGCACCTGGAACTCGTACCGGTCTTCGGGCACGCCGAGCGCCCGCGCCGTCTCGATGACGGTCGACACCGACCGCACGTTGTGCGACGCGCACGACAGGTGGCACACGTCGTGATGGCACAGCAGATGGGCGGCCGCCCGCTCGAACGCCGCGTCGGTCTGGGCCTTGACGGTGTACAGCGGGTCCGGCCACCCGTGCTGCCGGGCGATGACGGTCTCGTAGTCCCAGTACGCGCCCTTGACGAGGCGGATGGAGATGGGCAGCGTCTCGGCCCGGGCCCAGTCGAGCAGGCGCTGGATATCGCGGTCGGCCTCGCGCAGGTACACCTGCACCGCCAGGCCCAGGTGCGGGTAATCGCGGAACTCGGCGTCGCCCCGCAGCCGGCGGTACAGTTCCTGGGTGATCTCCCTGAGGCGACGCATCTCGCTGTCAATGCAAAGGAAGCCCCCCATGCCGACCACCTTGCGGGTGATCGGTTTCAGGCGTTCCAGGATGTGCCCGACCGACCGGTCCACGTCGGCCGGCGTCGACTGCGAGTACAGGGCCGACGGTTTGAGCGACACGTTGACGCGCGGGGCGTGGCCCCAGTCGAGGTCGCCGGCCCGCCCGTTGGGCTTTACGGCCAGGGCGGCGTCGATGGCCGGCCAGTCGGCCTGGGCCGCCTCCAGCCCGTCGAGCATCTCCAGGTACCCCTGGGCGTAGCGGTCGGCCTCGGTCTCGCTGACGGTGGCCTCGCCCAGGAGGTCGAGCGTGAAGGCGAAGCCGTCGTCGCGGACCTTGCGGAGGCGTTTGACGGTCTCGGGGACGGTGGCGCCGACGATGAAATCGCGGGCCATCATCTCGATGTTCTTGCGGAGGGTCCCGCCGACCAGTTTCATGGCCACCCGGCCGCCCAGTCCCATGCCCTTGATGCCCCACTTCAGAACCGACGGGATGCCTTCGCCGCGCGAGAAGTACTCCCGGATGTGCCGGCCCAGCGATGGCCCGGTCGTCAGGTACGGCAGCACGTCGATGAACCGGAACAACTGGATCTTGAACTCATCGTTGTGCATGCAGGCGTCCATGACCTTGCCGGTCCACCAACTCTTGTTGAACACCGACGGCGTTTCGTCGCCGATGGCGTCGAAGAACGCATGGCCGCGGGCCTGGATGGCGGCCTCCAGTGTGTCCTTGTTCATCCTTGGGGTGTCCTCCGCCCGAAACGAATCACGTGACCTATTGCCCGCGACGCCGCCGGCCGTTCAGGCGAGTATAGCGTGCCTTAAGGCATTCGCAACGCTTCTTCAGTATGCGAAAAGGTCGGGCCGCCCCGACCAAATTCAAAGGGCTTCGGCGCCTGGCCGAAGCCCTTCTTGCTCGGGGAAGGTCGCCTTGTCCGCGTGGTCCGCGCCATGGGCGGTCGCGCGGGCGGACCTCACGGCGCCAGGTAGCCGTGGGCGACGGCGTCGTCGATAAGCCGCTCGGCCACGCGCCA
>JADHXV010000014.1 GCA_016782785.1 Planctomycetota bacterium
GCCTCGCGGCCGGGTGGGCCTGCGAGCGGCCCGGCTGGCCCGCCGGCACGTCCGGACGCTTGGCGGACGCCTGGCCTCGGCCCCGCCCGCCATCGTCGACTGGGTGGCCGACCGGCCGCAGATTCTCGTGCCCCTGGCCATCATCGCCGGCGTCGGCGCCCTGCTGGTCGCCGTGCTCATCGCCGTCGGCGTGCTGCACCTGGCCCAGCCCGATGAGCCGGCCGGCACCACGGGCGGCCCCGGGACGGTCCCGGCCCCTACCGCCCCGGCGACGCCCGCCGTAAAGCCGCCCGACGCGCCCGCCACCCCCGTCATGGACTGGCCGGACACGGCTGTCCGGCCCTCGGAACCCGTCACGGTGGGGGCCGTGGGTCCCTCGACCGGTCGCGAGACGGCGCCGCCTGAGACGGGGTCCGAAGTCGAACCCCCGGCGGCGGACTGGCTGGAGGCGTTCCGCCAGAAGTACCCCGCCGGTCGGTCTCCGACCACCCCGGCCGACCCGACCACAAACGTCAAGTTCTTCGGCGTCAAGGGGGAGAAGCGGAAGAACGGCGAGCCGGTCGAACAGAAGGGCCCCGCGCCGAAGGCGGCGCCGTAAGCACGCCCCGCCGACAACCTTCTACCGATTCCGCCGGCCCTCTTCGCGGACGCGTTCGCGCAGGGCGCTGAAGTGCGCCGAGACGTTGCGGGAGATGAGGTTCTCTGGCTCCGGCACGTAAGCGAGGACCTTCTCGTACGTGCCGGCCGCCCGCCGGTAGTCGCCGGCGCTCTCGAGCAGGATGGCCTGCGTGTACAGGTCGTACACCTTGTCGATGAGTTTCTTCGTGGCGTCCTGCCGCATCTTGTCTTCCGCCGGGTCCGGCAGGAACCGCATCGCGTAGTGGGCCAACGCCTGCTGGAACCCGCGGACCGCCATGAACAGTCTCGACTCGTTGCCGGGCATGTTGCAGACGAGATACGCCTCGATGGCCTGGCGTTTGAACTGGTCGGCCAGCATGCGGCTGCGGGGGTTCCGCAGGACGTAGGGATACGATTCGCTGGCCTCGCCGGCCCGCACCCGGCGCTCATGTTCCTCACGCGTCAGGTACTCGACGTTGATCGCCTGCCGGATGCCCGGCACCCGCCGGGCCTTGCCGGTCCGCAGGTCTTCGTGCGGCACGAGGACCTGTTCGCCCCTGGCGTCGATGCACCAGATACCCGCCGTGGACGTCCGGTCGATGGCCAGCGGCGTGAACCCGCCTGCCTGGATGATCCGCTCGTCCAGCGAGAGGCGCGGGATGCCCGTGTCGCCCTGCATCCCGCGGCCCCCGCACCCCTTCAGGTACAGGGCTGCCACCAGCCCGCCGACCACCATCACCATGAGGTACACCGCCAGGCCGATGAAGAGGGCCTTGCGCCTCTGGAACAGGCTGGGGGGCTGCTCTGCCTCCTCGGTTTCCGGCTCGACCTCGACGTCTTCCGGTTCCGCGGCCGCCACGCCCGTCCGGGGCCGGAATTGCGCCTGGCCCTCGGTTTCCCGCGTCACTTCCTCCACCACGAATATGAGCCGGGTCTTGGACCCGATGCGAATCTCGTTGCCGTTCGACAGGACGTGTTCCTCGACCTCCTTGCGCTTGATCCGGGTCCCGTTGCTGCTGAGGTTCCGCAGGATCCACTGGTCGCCGCTACGTTCGATGCGGCAATGCTGGCGCGAGATGGCCTCCTCCGTCAGCACCACGTCGCACGTCGGGTCCCGCCCGACCACGGTCACCCCGGGCGCCACGCGAAACGACCGCCCCTTCTCGGGGCCGGCGCGAACTTCCAGATGCGGGCGCGCCCCGGCCATGCGCCCGGGCTGGGGGACCGGAAGGTTGGCGCTTGTCGGGTCGTCGGCCATCGGTTCCTCCGCCCGGTTATTCCTACAACGCTACTTCCCGCGCGGCCCGTACGGGCCGCGCAGGGCCAAAATCAGCGTTTTCGGCGCGGTGGGTCAGGAGACCCACCGCGCGGAATGCGCTTGTAGCGTTGTAGGATTATACGGCCAAGTCGGCCGGCCTTCGGCAAAACTTCGCGGCCCGCCCTCGGCTTCTTGCCGGGAGACCCATCCGAACCGGGGACGCCATGCCCCCGGGATGCCGCATCCTAGCCGAACGCCACCGCCGGGTCAATCATCTGCCGCTCACGGCGATCGGGCGTGTGTCCGCCGAACCCGTTGACAGGGCGCCTTCCATGCGGCATACTTCACGCGTCGGCATCGGGTGGCACCATGTCTCGCCGAGAAGGGAGGCGTCATGCGTCGACTTCTCCACTTTGCCGGGTGGACCCTGTGCCTTGCCGCCGTGACGTCGGTCCTTGCGGCCGAGGCGGCGAACGCGCCGCCCGCGCCCGCCCATGACGCCGAGGCCCGCGCCGCCGAGGCGTTCCAGCGCCTCTACGGAAGCGACCTGGTCCGCGTGCGCGGCACGGCCGACCTGAAAGACGACGTCGCGCTGGCCCAGCGTCTCCTGGCGGCGGCCCGGCAGGCCACCGGCACGCCCGCGCTGCTCGCCGTCCTCTGCGACACGGCGTACGACCTGGCCTCCGGCCATCCCGACGGCTACGCGGTGGCGCTGGAGTCGGCCGAGTTTCTTGCGTCCCAGGCCCCGGCCCGGGCCGCGCTGTGCGCCGAGCGCGTCGCCGACGTTCGGCAGAAGCAGTACGCCCAGGCCTCCGGCGAAGCCAAGGCCGCTGCGGGCGAAACGCTCATCGATACGCTCCTGGCGCTGGTCGACGCCCACGTCGCCGCCGGCGACCATATCCAGGCCGTGGCCGCGTGCCGGAAGGCCGCCGGCATCGCCCGCGCGATCGAGAGCCCCCGCCTGCCGGTCGTCGAGGCCCGCCGCCGCAAGGCCACCCACCTCCTCCAGGTCCAGCGCGACATCCGCGACATGCGGGCCCTGCTGGAGCGCGACCCCGCGAACAAGACCGCCCGCGAACGCCTGGTCCGGCTGTACCTGGTCGACCTGGACGACCCGGCCGAGGCCGCCAAGCACCTGGAGGGCGTCGAAGACGAGGCCCTGAAGAAGTACGTCCCGGCCGCCGCGCGCGGCGGCGACGCCGCCCCGGAACTTGCCTGCGTCGAACTCGGCGACTGGTACCGGACGCTGGGCGAGACGGCGGCGGAGGGGGCGAAGCCGGCCATGTTCGCCCGCGCCAATGCTTACTACGAGCGGTTCCTCGCGCTGCACGAGACGGAGGACCTCCAGCGGACGACCGCCGCCCTCGGCATCAAGAAGGTGGAGGCACTGCTTGCGGACCTCGCTCCCGCGCCGAAGCCGGCGGCCGCGGAGACCTCCTCACCCGAGCCCGCCTCGGCTCCGGGAGGCGACGTCATCAAGTCCGGCGAGTGGGTGGAACTCCTGTCGCTGGCCGCATTCGATCGGGCCGTCGTCTCGCCCAAGGAAGGGGCGCTCGTCGTTCGTCCTGAGAAAGACTGGGGCGGGTTCGCGGTACCGGTGATGCCGTCAGAGAACTACCGCCTGGTGGTGGATCTCGAGCGCGTGGCAGGGGAATCGACGCTGCATATCTGGCTGCCCGTCGGCAGCCGCGCCGCAACGCTTTGTGCGAACCATGGGTATACCGAGTACGGCGGGTTGGCCGACATCGACGGCAAGCACGTCGAGCATCCGCAGAACCCCACCCGGCGGCCGGAATACGTCTTCGAGGTCGGCAAACGCGCCCGGCTGGAGGTCGAGGTGCGCGTCAGCGGCGAGGCGGCGGCCGTGCAAGCCCGAATCAACGGCAAGCCGTTCGTGCAATGGCAGGGCCGACAGGACAGCCTCACGACCGACGCCGGCCGCAAGACCTGCGACGGTTTCCGGTTCATCACGCGCCAATCGACGATCGCAGTTCACAGCATACGCCTGAACGTCCTCTCCGGCGAGGCCCGCGTTCTGCAGCCGATGAAGCCGTAGCCCTCGCGGACCCGCACCTTCGGATTGCGGCATCCACTCGTTCGGAGCATCGGCCGGCAACCCGCCCGCACCCTTGACAACCGCCCGGCCCGCCTTAGAATGCGTGGATTCCACGGGACCACGAGATGCCCCCCATGGCCGACACACCCGAAAGCGACCGCGACCGCACGGTCGGCATCGACCTCGGCACCACGCTCACCAAACTGGCCCACATCGACCAGTCCGGCCGGCCCGTCATCATCCCCAACGCCGAGGGCGAACTCCTGACGCCCTCCATTGTCGCCTTCACGAAGACCGGCGTCCTCGTGGGACGCGACGCCCGACGCGAGTCCCTCTCCAACCCCGCCCGCGCCGTCCTCAACATCAAACGCCAGATGGGCAACCCCAAGTGGCGGTTCAAGGTGGACGGCGAAACGTATACGCCCGAGTCCATCTCCGCCCTCATCCTGAGGAAGGTCATCCAGGACGCCGAGGTCCACATCGGGCCCATCCGACGGGCTGTCATCACCGTTCCCGCCTACTTCGACGACGCCCGACGCAAGGCCACCGAGGACGCCGGCGGCATTGCCGGCATCGACGTCCTCGACATCGTCAACGAACCCACCGCCAGCGCACTCGCCTACGGCCTGGGCGAGGCCGGAGAGGACGGCGTCATCCTCGTCTACGACCTGGGCGGCGGCACGTTCGACGTCACCGTTATCGAGAAGCGCGGCAACGAGTTCATCACCCTGGCCACCGACGGCGACGTGGAACTCGGCGGAAAGGACTGGGACGAACGCCTCGTCAACTTCCTGGCCGACCGATTCCGCAACGAGTTCGACGCCGACCCGCGCGAAGATCCCCAGGCCCTGGCCTACCTGTACGTGAGCGCCGAGGAGGCCAAGAAAACCCTCAGCCGCCGCGACTGGGCCCGTGTGCCCGTCAGTTACAGGGGCCACTGGGGCAATTACGACATCTCCCGCGACGCCTTCGAGTCCATCACCGAAGACCTCCTGGCCGTCACCCAACTCACGACCGAGATGGTCCTGGAGGAGGCCGGCATCACCTGGGCCGGCGTCCGCCGCGTCATCCCCACGGGCGGGTCCACGCGGATGCCCGTGGTCCAGCGGCTGCTGGAGCGGATGAGCGGCAAAGACGTGCGGACCGAGGTGCCCGTCGACGAGTCCGTGGCCCACGGGGCCGCCATCCATGCCGCCGTCTGCCTTCTGGGCAGCGGCCGGCGCATCCATGAACTGAGCGCCGAGGCCGCCGAACGCCTCGGCAAGATCAAGACCGCCGACGTGGCCGCCCACGCCCTCGGCCTCATTATCAAGGACGTCCGGACCCTCCAGTACCGCAACGACGTCCTTATCCCGAAGAACAGCCGCCTGCCCGTCAGCGTGACGAAAACGTACCAGACGGCCGTGGCGGGCCAGCAGAAGGTCATCCTCCAGGTCGTCCAGGGCGACGCCCCCGCCCCCGAGGCGAACATCATCATCGGCGCCGCCGAGGTCACCGACTTGCCTGCCGGCCGGCCCGCCGGCAGCCTCGTCAAGGTCACCTACTCCTACGACCGCAAGGGCCGCATCCATCTGAAGGCCGAGGACCAGCAGACCGGCACGGCCATCACCACGGAAATTACGCGGGAATCGGGCCTGAAGGCCGACCAGGTGGCCGAGGAGGCCCGCCGGCTGAGCCTGAAGTCCATCGAGTAGGCCGTTCCCCGTCCCGTCCGCCTCGCCCCACGCTTGTCATTTCGACCGAGGCCCGCCGGCGGCGGGCCGAGCGGAGAAATCTCGCCGTTGCCGCCTGCCCCCCCATCAGGATGTCATTCTGAGGAGCCCGAAGGGCGACGAAGAATCTCGCCGTTGCCGTTTGGCCGTTGCCGCCTGCCTGCCACCAGGATGTCATTCTGAGGAGCCCGAAGGGCGACGAAGAATCTCGCCGTTGCCGTTTGGCTGTTGGCTTGTGGCTCGCAACTCGTATCTCGCAGCTTGCAGCCTGCCGCCTCGTGGGCGCCCATTCGCCAAGGTCGATATGCTGTAAAGCATACCAAACCCCGCCTTCCGGGGCCGTTTTGGCGCGATTTTTGGTGCGAATCCGCGTTTTTGGGCCGCCAGAGGGGTTTTGCCCCCGAAATGCACAGAAATTGTGCCCCGAAACGCGCGGAAACTTACCCCTTTTTTACCCCATTTTTTCGGAAATTTTCAACTTTTTGCGGCTTTTTTCGCCTTTTTTCACGGGCGGATATACGCTTTAGTTTATGCGGATGGGGCGGCCCGAGCCGCGAGCCGTGAGCCGCGAGCCGCGAGCCATGAGCCGCGGGTTGCGAGCCGGTGACGGTCGCCCCAACGGGGCGATGGCCTGTAGCCGCGGGTGGAGCGCCGGCCGCCGGCAGGCGGCCGGGGCGGAACCCGTGGACCGGATCGCGCACCCGCGCGTCCGCCCCGGCAGGGGCGGCGGATTCAGTCGCCCCGGCGGGGCTCTTGGCGGGGTGGGGGGGGTCGGGTCCACGGGCTTGCGCCCGTGGCTATTGGCAGTTGCCCCTGCGGGGCCAGCCGCGCCCGCGCCGCGGCCTGGGGGCTTGACGCCCCTGCCGAGCGGGGTATGCTGGCGTTATGTGGTAATCGAAGGTGCCCCAAGCACACTGGCGGACCCATACGGGTCCTTACCCGAGAAGGACAAGCCGCCGGTGGCACCCGCGCGGGCAGACTCCGCGGCATTCCCCGAGTACCCCGCATTGCCCCGGGGGTTGAAATGGACGGCTCTCGCACGCGGCGAACGACTCGAAACGGGAGGCAGTCATGGTAAGGCACACACGGAACCTGGCGGGCATCGCGGCGCTGCTGGCGGCGGCGATGGTGGTGGGAGGCGTGGTCGGGCACGCCACGCGGGCCGCTCCGGGCGCTCCCGCGGCTCCCCCGGCGACGGCACCGGTTCCCGCGGCGGCCGCTCCGGGCGCTCCGGCCGCTCCGGCCGCTCCGGGCGCTCCGGCGGCCGGGCCGCTGAAGTCGCAAATTATCCCCTGGGACGACGCGCGGGCCAACGTCGCCGACTGGGGCGAGATGCGGCGATACTTCACCGGCCAGACCGGGGCCACGCAGAACGTCCTCGTGGCCGTGGCGGTGGTCAAGCCCGGCATGGCCGTCCACAAGGCCCATCGCCACGCCGAGGAGGAGTACCTGGCGCTGGTCGAGGGGACCGGGGTGTGGTCGCTGGACGGCAAAGAGTTCCCGGCGAAGCGCGGCGACATCCTGTACGCCGAGCCATGGGTGTATCACGGGCTGACGAACACGGGCGAGACGCCGCTGACGTTCATCGTGGTCCGTTACAACGGCAAGGGCGTGGATGTGCCGCCGCAGCCGGACGAGCGGCCGAATGAGAAGTGAGTGCGGAATGCGGAGTGCGGAATGCGGAATGCGGAGTGCGGAATGCGGAGTGCGGAATGCGGAGTGCGGAATGCGGAGTGCGGAATGCGGAGTGCGGAGTGGGGAGTGTGAAGTGAACGGACAAAACATCAGGCATGAGGCAACGGCGACAACAACGGCAAAGAACCATAGTTAGCCGCCGGACTTGTCCGGCGCGTGTGTTTGGCCGCGACGCGACATGCAAGGGCGAAGCCTGTCAGGCGAAGCCCCGAGCGGGCGCGTTCGCGGAGTGCGGAACCCGGAGATCGACCATGCGCAACAACCCGGCAGCGGTGCAGATTGTCCTCGCGGCGGCTGCCGTGCTTGCGGCGGCGGCGAGCGGATGGGCGCAGGCGGAGGCCGGGGCCGTCTCGGTCGAGGTCGTGCCAAGCGAGCGGCACCAGACGATCCTCGGGTGGGGCAAGACGACGCCCTGGATGCCCAGCCACCCGCTCCTTCGCGACCAATGCATCGAGATGGCTGTCAACGATTTCGGCCTGAACCGCCTGCGGTTCGAGGGGCTCTGCGGCAACAGCACCGAGCGGCGAAGTTGGGAGTGGCTGAACGATAACGATGATCCCATGACCATCAACTGGGCCGCTTTCAACACCGCGTCGCTCGATGCGCGGGCCCAGGAGTGGCTGGTGCCGTGGAAACGGGCCGTCGAGGCGCGCGGCGAACCGTTCGACCTGTACGTCAGCCCGTCGTTTTTCCAGGGCGGGAGCACGGGCGACCTGCCGCCGTGGATGAAAGACGATCCGCAGGAATACGCCGAATGGGCCGTGGCGCTGCTCGTGCGGCTGCGCGAGAAGCACGGCATCGTGCCGACGTATTATTCTATCTGCAACGAGGCCGGCAACAACAACGTGTTCACGCCGCAGGTGGTGCTGCGGATGATGAAGGCGCTCGTGCCGCGGCTTCGGCAGGAGGGGTTCGAGACGACGGTGCAGTTTCCGGAATCGGTCAACGCAGCCACGGCGGTGCGGTACGTGGACGCGGCGAAGAAGGACCCCGAGGTATGGAAATGGATCGGCCTTATCTCCTATCACTGGTACGGCAGCAATAACCAGGCGTCGATGGTGAAACTGCGGGACTTCGCCCGCGAGCGCGGCCTGCCGACGGCCCAGACCGAGTTCATAAACCTGACGATCGACCATTTGTATGACGATATGGTGCTGGGCGGCGTGTCGTACTGGGAGGTTTACGGCCTGTGCTCGCCGGACTACGGGGCGGCGCTCAGCCACATCAGCAGCACGACGTTCCGCGGCGGCAAATGGTACTGGCGTTTCCGGCAGGTGTCGCATTTCGTGCGGCCGGGGGCGGTGCGCGTCGGGTGCACCTCCAGCGACCCGGCGGTGCGGTGCCTGGCGTTCGAGCGCGACGGGCGGATGGTCGTCGTCCTCATCAACACTACCCCACCGCACACGGCGCGGACGGTGATGGTGCGCGGTCTTCGGCCGGGGCTGTACGGCGTGTCGCACTGCGTCGGGACGGGCCCGACCGAGGAACTGGGCGTCCGCCGCGTCGGCGACGACGGCGCCCTGACGGTGGAGGTGAAGCGCGACTCCGTGCTGACGGTCTACGGGCGCGACGACGCGAACCGGCCGCCGACGGTCATCGAGTGGCGGTCGCAGCCCGAGTTTCTCAAGCGGCCGGCCGAGGCCCTCGACCTCCGGTGCGACGCCACCGACCCGGAAGGCGACGTCCTGCGGTACAGGTGGTCGGTCGTGTCGCAGCCCGAGGGGGCGGCGGCGGGGCTGTGGCTGGCGCGGGCCGACGCGGCGACCGCGCGGGCCACGGGCCTCACAAGGCCGGGCGAGTACGTTTTCCGCGTCGCGGTCGGCGACGGGCATCATACGGTCCGGCGCCACCTGCTCGTGCGGTCGTTCGAGGGGAACCAGCCGCCCGTCCCGATGGACGTGCATAACCGCATCCCCGTGTGGGTCCGCGTCAAGGACGGCGGCACGCTGCTGCGGGCCGGGGCGTGGGACGTCGAGGGCGACCGCGTCACGCTCCGGTGGAGCGTGGCCCGGCAGCCGGACGGGGCGGCGGCGCGGGTCGAGGAGGGCGAGAAGGGCGCGTGGAAGGCCACGGGGATGACCGTGCCGGGGGATTACGTGTTCCGGCTGGAGGCCAGCGACGGGCATCATACGGTGGCGGCGGAGCATACGGTGCCGGTGTATCCGTAGGGTACCCGGGGCTTGGCCGATTCCCGGGGTTTCGCTTGGCTCAACGTCGGGCGTGGGGGGGGTGGGGGGGTAAAATATGCCCCCGCGGTTGTTGGCGTTTGGGGGTTCTGGTTCGTATAATACTGGGGAAACGCGCGTCAGGTGAGCCCATGCGCGTCAGGGAAGCGCTATGATCGCGCCGGAAGAGAAAACGCAGACGCAGGCGAAGCCGGAGATTCTGCGCCTCGAGGACATCTTCGCGAAGACGATCTACCACTTCCTGGAGCCGGTGGGCGAGTACCTGAAAGACCCGACCGTCACGGAAGTGATGATCAACGGGTGGGACGAGGTCTATATCGAGCGGAAGGGCCAGATCACGCGGACCGAGGCCCAGTTTTCCAGCGAGTCGGCCCTTCTGGCGGCAGTGCGGAACATGCTCCAGTACGTCGGCAAGCGGGTGGACATGGACCGGCCGATGATGGACGCCCGGCTGCCGGACGGGTCGCGCGTGCACGTGGCCCTGCCGCCGTGTTCGCGCAAGGGCGTCCTGGTCACCATCCGGAAGTTCAGCCGGCAGGCGTTCGACATGGGCTTCCTGGTGGAGACGGGGTGCCTGACGCCGCTGGCCCGCGACTTCCTGTGGCTGTGCATCGTGACGGAGAAGAACCTGCTGCTAAGCGGGGGCACGTCCAGCGGCAAGACGAGCCTGCTGAACGTGCTGTCGAAGTTTATCCCCGACGACCGGCGGATCGTGGTCATCGAGGAGTCGAGCGAACTGCAACTCCAGCAGCCGCACGTCATCGGCCTGGAGTCGCGGGCGCCCGACCGCTACGGCCGGGGCGAGGTGACCATCCGCGACCTCTTCAAGAACAGTCTGCGCATGCGGCCGGACCGGGTCATCGTGGGCGAGTGCCGCGGCGGCGAGGCGCTCGATATGATCCAGGCGATGACGAGCGGCCATGCCGGCTCGATGACCACGTTGCACGCCGACTCGCCGGCCGACGCGCTGAATCGCCTCGAGACGATGGCGATGATGAGCAACGTGGTCATGCCGCTGGCGGCCCTTCGGGCCCAGGTGGCCTCGGCCATTCACGTCATCGTGCAGATGATGCGGTTTGCCGACGGGTCGCGGCGGGTGGTCGAGATCGCCCAGGTCCTGCCGCTGGACGAGTACGGGCGATACCAGGTGGAGGACCTCTTCAAACTCCGCCTGCCGGAGGGCGAAAGCGAACTGGCCAAGGCCTCGATGGAATGGACCGGCAAGCGACTCTTCTTCGCCGACGACGTGGCCGTCCAGGGCGAAATCGTGAAGAAGCCAAGCCTCCGGCCCCTGGTGGCCGATAAATAGGCGGGGTGCGTCCATGGATAGCGGAGCGGACAGGATGGGCGGAACCTGGTGGGCGCGGCTGCGGGCGCTGCACCGCGACGAGGAAGGCGGCCTGCTTGAGTACGGCATGGTCTTCGCCTTCATCGCCTTGCCGCTGATATTCCTCTTCGATAAACTGTTCGACGTGTTGTCGGACTATTTCGGGATGATGGCGTTCTTCGTCACGTGGCCGTTCATCTGAGAACGGCCGGGGACAAGCATGGAACAAGCACGAACCAGGCACGGAGCAAGGACAGAGAAGGAGCGTTACATGATGCAACGTCTGATGACAAGCCTGAAAGCATTGCACCGCGACGAGCGCGGGGCGGAGGGCCTGGAAAAACTGCTCATCATCGCGGCGATCGTGCTGCCGCTCCTGGGCCTCCTGATCATCTTCCGCAACGAGATCAAGGACTGGGTCGTCGACATCTGGGAGCAGGCCCGCGGCGACGCGGAAGCCGACCAGGGCGACTTCTTCGGCGGCCAGTTGAACTAGGCCCGGCCGGCGACGCAGGCGGGGGAGGCCTCGGCGGACGCGTCGTCCCCGGACCGCCCCCGGTTCAGCCCACAGGCCTCGGGGCGCGGCGCGCCCCGCCACGGACGGGACGCGCGGGTGATCTGGAACGCGATAGCGGTTGGCGTCCTGGCGGTCGTGCTCGTGGCGGCGGCGGTGTCGGACCTGGCCCGCGGCAAGGTGTTCAACTGGCTGACGTACCCGGCCATTGCGGTCGGCCTCGGCCTGGGCGCGCTGGCGGGCGCGGCCGAGGGCGACGCCTGGGAAGGCCTGTCGGACCGGGCCCTCGGGTTCGGCTTCGGGTTCGGCGTCCTGTTCGTCGCGTACCTGCTGGGCGGGATGGGCGGTGGCGACGTGAAACTGACGGGCGCCGTCGGCGCCCTCGTGGGCTGGCACGGCGTGGCCGAGTATGCGGCGCTGCACGCGGTGTTCTATTCGTTTCTGGCGGCGGCGGCGACGGGCCTCATCCTGGTCGTCTGGCGGGGCGAGATGCGCACCGTGCTTCGCAAGTTGTACCTGGCCGTCCGCATCCTGCCCCTGCCGAAGGCCACGGTGGACGAGGCCGCCGGGCCCGAGACGTTTCGCGTGCCGTTCGGCTTTGCCGTCTGCCTGGGGACCTTCTGGTTCCTGGCGGAGACGTGGCTGGGGACGTCGCTGTGGGAGGCCGTGGGGCGGCTTGTGTAGGCCGCGGCGAGTGCGGCGGGTTGTGCCACGGCCGGTCTTGTCCGGCCGCGCCGCCGGCCCGTGAAGCGCACGGCGGGGCAAGACCCGCCGTGGCACCTACGTTGAGTGAGGCCCATGAGCACACGCGAAAAACGCCGTCTGCTGATCCTGGGCCTGGCCAGCCTGCTGGCCACCGCCGGCTTGGTCTGGCTGGTCGTCAAGGCCCTGGACCGTGCCCCGCAGTGGGCGTCGGCGGCGGCGCTGAGCCCGCTGGCGATCCGGTGCCTGGTCTTCATTCTGGGCGGGATGGTGGTGCTGGGCGCCGTGGGGACGCTGCTGGCCGTAGCTGCGCGCGGCCAGCGGCCGAAGGCCGGGCGCCTGCACGCCGACCAGGGCGGGACGGCCGCCATCGAAATGGCGCTCCTGTTCCCGTTCGCCCTGATGATTTTCCTGACGATCACGCAGTCGGCGCTGCTCTTTAACGCGAACATGGTGGTCCATTACGCGGCGTTTGCGGCCGCCCGGATGGCCACCGTCGTCGTCCCGATGGAGGTCAACGACGAGTACCGGAACCTGGTGTACAGCCCGGACCAGGGCATCTCGGAGAAGCGCGAGATGATCCGGCGGGCGGCGGTGCTGGCGCTGGTGCCCGTGAGCGCGCCCCTGGAGTCCTCGCAAATCGGCCCGGGCGACCAGTTCCTTCCCGGGGCCGAGGACGCGGTCCAGAACCAGGCCCAGCAGGTCATGGGCCTGTCGCAGACGGCCGACAACCCCGGCTGGCTTCGCCGCGTCCGCAACCAGTACGCCTACGCCGACGGGTACGCCCGCGTCCGGGGCGCCGTCCAGCCCGTGACCGAGATCGAACTGGCCCCGCCCGACCACTGGCAGGACGGCAACCCGGACCCCGACTGCCCGTACCGGCACCATCGGCGCGACGAATGGACGATGTGGGGCTGGGACTACGAACCGTATTGCCCGTACTTGCACCGCGACCTGCCCATCTGGGACTTCTGGTACTGGGAAATGCTGGACGTCAAACTGACGTACCAGTTCCTGCTCCAGGTGCCGTACGCCTCGCGGTTCCTGGGCGACGAGATCGAGGTGGCCGGCAGGCAGGGCAAGCAGTACGCGGCCAAGATCGAGGTGGTCGGCAGCCTGTCGAACGAAGGCGGGCCGGAACTGAGGCCGAAAGGCGGCCTGCGGTCCCAGCCCATGTGGTAGGGGCATGATTCGCGCGGCGGCCTTCCCAGGCCGCCGCGAACCGGGGGAGCGTGGTGGCCTGGGAAGGCCACCACGCGGAGGGCAGGGGAGAGGGGAACGGCGCGGTGGGCCGTCTTGCTCACCGCGCGGCCGTGCGAGCACGAACGAGCGGAGTCATCACGCACTATGCCTGAACAGACTTTCACGGGATCGCTGAAGCCCGGCGCCAAACTGGGCAAGTACGAGGTCGGCGAGCAGATTGCCACCGGCGGCATGGCGGTTATCTACAAGGCCTATGACCCCACGCTGGACCGGCCGGTGGCCATCAAGCAGATCGCCCCGCACCTGGCCCAGGACGAACGGTTCCTGGAACGGTTCCGGACCGAGGCCCAGACGCTGGCCAAACTCTCGGGCTCGCAGGCCAACATCGTCAACGTCCACGAACTCATCCAGCACGACGGCCAGTTGTTCCTGGTCATGGAGTACGTGGAGGGCACGACGCTGCGGGTGCTGATGGACCGCGGCCCGGTGCCGCTCCAGACGGGGCTGGGCGTCCTCTTGTCCACGGCGCTGGGCCTTAGGGCGATGCACAAGAACAACATCGTGCACCGCGACCTGACGCCCGCCAACGTCATGATGGCCAAGGACGGGGCCCTGAAAATCACCGACTTCGGCCTCATCGGGCACTCGGGCGGCAAGACGAGCCTGCCCATGGGCACCACCAAGTACATGGCCCCGGAGATGTTCACGGGGGCCCCCGTGGACGGCCG
Source organism: Planctomycetota bacterium (assembly GCA_016782785.1). Lineage (GTDB taxonomy): Bacteria > Planctomycetota > Phycisphaerae > FEN-1346 > FEN-1346 > BS750m-G62. Next base: position 14,000 of record JADHXV010000014.1, read on the forward strand.
GGCCGACGTCTACAGCCTGGGCCTCATCGCGTACGAGATGTTCGCCGGGCCCGAGAAGTTCCAGGAGGTATTCCGCGACGTGCTGCGCGACGACCGGGCCCAGCAGGTCCGGTGGATGCACTGGCACTCGAACCCCGCGCTGGCGGCCCCGGCGCTGAAGGAACTTCAGCCGGGCATCCCGCCGCTCGTCTCGAAGATCGTCGAGCGGATGATGGAGAAGGACCCGTCGAAACGGTTCGCCTCGTCCGACCAGATCATCAAGTGGCTCCGCCGCATCTTCGTCATGCACGTCCAGGGCAAGAGCGTGACGCAGACCGATTCGGAGTCGCTCGAAAAGGAGATGGAGGCCGACACCGCCATGGGCGGGGTGGCGCCGGGCGTCCGGCAGGCGGGCGCGGCCGGCGGCGCGATGGTTCGGGCCGGCGCCGCCGGGGCGGTCGCCGGCGAGGGCTCCGGCGAGAAGACCGCCCCGATCCCCGTCCCCAAGTGGACCTGGAAACGGGCCGGTTTCTGGGCGGCCGTCATCGCCGGGCCGCTCCTGGCCGCCGCCATCGGCCTGCTCATCTGGCACCAGCACACGGTCGGGGTGCGGCGGACCGAGGCCCAGCGCATCTGGAACGACGCCGACGAGAAGTACGAGACGGGCGAGTTCGAGGCCGCCATGGACGCCTTCAAGCGCATCGCCATGGAGTTCGAGGACCTCCCCTCCATCGCCTCCGAGGCCTCCCAGCGGACCTGGATGGCCCGGGCCGAGTGGAAACTGGGCGCCAAGGAATGGGACGCCGCCGCCAACGCCGCCACCACCGCCGACAAGAAGCATTACGCCCCGGCCACCTGGGTCGACGGCTTCTGGCAGCGGTTCAACAAGTCCAAGGAGGTCGAGCAGGTCATGAAGGATGTCGACATGGCCTCCGAGCAGGGCAACTTCGAGCAGTGCATCAATCTCCTCGCCTCCCTCCAGAGCCGGTACCCCGAAATCGACCTCAACGAGGACATCGCCAGGTACCGCGAGCAAAAGGACCTGCGCGAGTACACGGCCTATATCGACAAGGCCAAGGACTATATCACCAAGGGCATGTGGAACGACGCCCTGGTGGTCCTGGTGAACGCCGAGAAGATCCGGTCCGGGTCCGAAACCAAGGACCTCCGCCAGAAGGTCGAGGTCGAGAAGAATTACACCACGCTCGTGCAGCAACTCCAGCGCGCCGAGGCCGACAAGAACTGGGTCGACGTTGCGAATTTCGCCAAGGCCGTCATGGACCTCAAGCCGTCCGACGCCCTCAAGGCCCGCTACAACCACGCCATGGCCGAGAGCCTGGCCGAGGTGGCCCGCACGCTCGAAAAGAACGACGTTTGGGACGCGGCATACGAGAAGTGGGCGGAAGTGCTCAAGTACAACCCGACGCACCCCGAGGCCCTTGCCCGCGGCAAGCAGCGCAGCCTCCAGAATACGATCGACACGTACGTCAAGAGTGGCAAGGATGCCATGCGCAAGGGCGAGTGGGACCAGGCCATCAACAGTTATGAACTCGTCCTGAAAACCATCGACCCCAGGAAGGACGCCGATATCAAGGCCACCGCCGAAAAGGCCATCGAGGACGCCAAGTACAACAAGGCCCTCGAAGGCGCCAAGAGCGCCCTGGCGCGCAAGGAGTTTGACGAGGCCGAACGCCTTGCCAAGGAGGCCGGCGCCATCAAGGACAGCGCCGAGGTCAAGAGCCTCATCCAGCGCACCGACACCCAGCGCCAGTACACCCGCCACCTGGAAGTCGCCAAGACGCTCCTGGGCCAGAGCAACTGGGTCAAGGCCCTCGGGGCGTTGCAGGACGCCCAGAAGATCATGGACACCCAGGAGGTCCGCGACCTCATCGCCGAGACCAACTACCGGCGCTACTACGCCCAGGCCAAGTCGTTCATGCAGGACGGGCGATTGAAAGAGGCCCTGTCGATGGCCAAGATCGCCCAGAAGTACAAGGACACGGTCGAGATTCAGGGCCTGATCGACCTGCTGAATCGGGCCGTTGAGGCCGCCAACCAGGCCCCCAAGGGGTGATGCCATGAACGCCCACGCATGCCGAGGCCGCGTCCCGCCGCCCACCGGCGGCCGACGCCCGAACCTGCTCGTTCGGTTTCATCGGTGCGAGGGGGGCCAGGCCATCTTTGTCGTGATCGTGTTCTTCTTCCTGATGGCGGGCCTGTTGTTCCTGATCCTGAACGGCGGGCAGAAACTGAACCACAAGGTCCAGATGCAGCACGCGGCCGACGCCACCGCCGCCACCGGCGCCGCCTGGTACGCCCGCGGCCTGAACGTCATCTCGATGTGCAACGTGACCGAGACGCAACTCCTCAGCCTGATCGTGCTGCTCGACGCCCTGGAAACGGTCGTCCCGCCCGCCCAGGAATGCATCGACGACCTCGTCCAGAACATCGGCAGTTCCAAGGCCGGGCGCGACATCCCCATCGACGACCGCATCTCGGAATGGCTGGCCGTCGGCAACGCCGCCAGCGAGCGGCAGGTCATCGACCACCTCGGCCGCATCGTGGCCGACATCAATTGGAACGAATACCTCGCCTACGACAACGGCGTGCTGTGGGAGTGCACGAAACTGATGGACGGGTTCATGCACGCGATGGCCGAGATAACCCCCCTGGCCGCCCAGCGCGAGGCCATCGACATCGCCCAGGAAAACGGGGCCGAGGTCGGCTTCATCCTGCCCCTCTGGCCCCAACTGCCCGTCCGCGACGGCCGGTTCCGCGATTTCGAGAACCCGATGCGCATCGGCCGCATGCCCCCGCCCGACGACCGGCAGGTCATCGGCGGCTTTGCCCACGTCATGAACTACCGCGGGTACTATCCGGACTACCTGTACAACGGCAAGATTCAGCACGGCCAGGGGCCCGTCATGGGGCCGTGGTCGTACTGGCGCGAGCCGTTCGTGGCCACCCGGCCGCTGGGCATGCTCGATATCAGCCGCTTCTCGGTCCTCTTCAACCTCGTCTCGTCGAAGAAACTGGAGATGATGTTCGGCGACACCGACACCGAGGTGTCGCTCCGCCACTGGGAAATGGACTACGACGAGGTGAATCCCACCGAGGTCCAGCGCTCGTGGTGGGAGTCGGTCTCGTTCTCGAGCCGGTACCCGTTCCCGGAGAGTTCCTTCTTTGCGAATATCGACCAGCGTCACTATCATAAGCCGACCGTGAACACCCGCGCCCGCAACGGCTGGTGGGACCTGCCGAGGACCCGCGCCCCGCGGTCCGGCCAGCCGCCCATGGCCGGCGTCGAGCAGGGCGCCGACGTGCCCGACGGCTGGCAGCGCGCCACCGAGGCCCGGGAAGGCGCCGACCCGCGCCACGCCGTCTGGTACGCCGTCACCAAGCACTGGACCACCCACTTCCCGCAGTTGGGCATCTTTGCGTCGCATCCGCCCATCGGGCCGGACGGCTCGCGGTGGGAGTACACCGACCCGTCGGACTGGAAGGTGTACTACCGCGTGCAGGTGTGGCGGTTCGACGGGGCGGAACTGGAGAGCGACGAGTCGCTCCACCGCAACTACCTGCCGCCGGTCGGCGGCGAACCCGTCGCCCCCATCCTGTTCGACCGCGTCGCCGGCGCCCACACCTGGGATACCATCAACCGCTACTTCACCTTCAATGGTTTCGCGTACCGCTCCGGCGCGGTGACCGAGTGGGAGAAGCGGCCCACGTTCAGCGGCGACGAGGTGGTCGCCTTCGGCAACCCGAACCCCATCGAGGAACTCATCGCCTACGCCCAGGCCCGCGTCTACTGCCGCTACAGTTGGGACCTCTTTACCCAGCACTGGAAAGTGCGGCTGATGCGGACCGACCGGTGGAACTACCTGGGCACGCTCATGGGCGGGGGCTTCCCGGCCCAGGGCGGCGAGGTGGCCGCAGTCCTGACGCAGGAACGCCTGGAACCCGTCGCCAAACTCCTCCAGGCCTACGACCAGGAGTTCGTGAAGGAGTTTACGCATTGAGACACGCCAATAAGACAATGCGGCGGCGGGCCCGAGGGGGCAACGCCCTTCTGGAATTCGTCCTCACGCTGCCTATCGTCTTCTTTGTGACGGGCCTTATCATGTACATGTCGTTCGGCATGTTGGCCCGGCAGAAGGCCCTGGTCGACGCCCGCCGGTCGCTCTGGCGGTCGGCCGGCCACGGCCAGTGGACGAACATGCGCCTGGAGGGGTACCAGCCCGGCACGCTCGTCGAGGACGACGGCACGAAGCGGCCCCGGGGCTACGGCGAGGAACTCGACCGCCTGCGCCCCGACCTTCAGCCCGACACCATCGCCCGCACCTCCAACCCGAAGGCCCGCGACTACTGGTATCGCCTCTGGGACAACCTGCCGGGGCGGCACGAAAGCGAGGCGTCGCGCTCGTTCCAGACCTCGGGCGGCATGTGGAAGTTCATCGACCGCACCGCCCACGCCCAGCATCAGCGCGACACGAGTCCCTGGCACTTCTACCATCTGGATGCCTGGAAGGTCGCCCGCAGCGGCCCGCTGCGCGAGATTTTCGAGGCGTTCCGGGAGCACCTCGAAATGGCCCAGTTCGCCCCGCATTTCGAGCAGACCCGCGACGACATCATCCGCCGCTGGTGGCACGGGGAGGAGATGCTCGAAGAGGACACGTACTGACAGAGCGGCGCCACGCGCCGCGCGGCGGGTCGGGAGACCCACCGCACGGCATGGCGATGTGGCGGCAGGACGACGTGGCGTGCCAGGACGATAGAACCCCGCGCCGAACAGGGAGTGCCCGTGGAGCACCCGACACCGATAGCGCCGGCCGAAGCGTCGCCCGAACCGGAGCCCACGCCCTCCGGGCCGGAGCCGGCGTCGTCCGAGCCGGACCGCAAGCGCGGCCGGCCGATGGCGATCGCGCTGCGCGTCGTGGCCATCGTGATTATCCTGGCCGCCATGTTCGGCCTGGGGCACGTGCTCCGGGACCCGGGGGGTTCCGGCGGGGAGGGCGGCGGGGGCGGGGGCTCGCCGGACGCGTGGCCGCCCGAACTCGACGCCTCCGGCCAGCCGCCCCGGCCCGACGCCCGGCCGACGACCGAACAGGAGGCCCGCGACGACCTGCGGCACCTGATGGCCGGCCTCCTCATGGTCGCCGCCGGCGACGACGACGCCCCGGACGACGACGCGCCGGCCGACCCGTCGGCCTCGCAGCGCCGGGTAGCCGACTGGTTCGGCCTGCCGTATAATTATCCCGCCAGCGAGGCGCCGACCGGCCTCGTGCCGCCGGGTGCCGAGGTCCTGATGGTCATCGGCAACCCGGAGCGGCTCGAGTCGCGCATGGTCCTCGTGCGGGTCAGCAAGGGGATTGACGCGGCGCTGGAAACCTTTTACCGTCATTACCAGGCCATGGGATGGGAGGCCGAGAACCTGAAAAGCCCCAGCCGGCACCGCGACGCCCAGCCCGACCGCGGGTGGCTGGTACGGTTCGGCAAGGGGCAGCGCGAGCGGCTTGTCTACGCCCGGCCGCGGTCCGAGGGCGACGAGACGCTGCTGGCCATTTACGAGCCCAATTACGAAGGCGACTGATCGCCTCGCCCGACGAGCGGTGTTGGGCGGGAGTTGTCATTCCAGGCGAGCGAAGCGGAAGGTTGTCATTCCGAGCGAGCGAAGCGGAAGGTTGTCATTCCGAGCGAGCGAAGTTTACCCGCCGTGGCGGGCGAGCCGAGGAATCTCGCTGTGGCTGTTGTGCGAACGACGAGATTTCTCCGCTCGTCCCGATGCGGCCGTGGCCGCATCGGCCCTCGGTCGAAATGACAACGCTGGGCGTGTGTGCGGCAGGTAAAGGAGCATTCATGGCAAAAGTGAGGCAAAACCCCTGGATTCCCAGCGGCGGCGTGCTGATCGTCGCCATCATCGCCGCCGTCGTGGCCGCCGTCCTTCTGAACGTCTACATCAGCCTCATCGAGGCGCCCTACAGGGATAAGGTCGAGTTCTTCATCTTGAAGAACGACGTGCCCAAGGGCAAGACGATCGAGAGGGCAGACCTCGACAAGGTCGCGATTCCCAAGCCCCTGACCGAGGGCGTGTTGTTCGAACGCTACGCCAAGGCCGTCTACGACAGCGCCGTGTTCGGCAAGCCCGCGCGGTACGACCTGCTCAAGGGCAACCTCCTGCATAACCGCGACGTGCTGGAGGGGGCCGAGTACGCGATGGTCAAGGATCTGCAGGAAGGCTACGAGATGGTGACGGTGGAGATCGAGCCCGAGCCGAGCCTCCAGCCCGGCATGTTCGTGACGCTGCGAGGGTACTTCGACCTGAACCCCGACAAGAAGATCGAGGACATCCAGCCCTTCGACGTCCTGTACGACGTGCAGGTCAGGGCCATAGGCGGCTACGCCGAGGCCGTCGATGACCGCAAGCGTTCCATGGACAACATCCAGGTCTTCCTGCCGAGGGAGCACGGCAAGCGGCTGATGGAACTTGAGAAGATGATGTTTTCGACGCGGTTCAAAGTGGCCGTCCAGGCGACGCCCAAAGGCCCCCGCAACGAGCCGACGCTGGCCCCCGAGGCGGTGGACCTGCTTCAGAAGCGAACGGCAGCCGGGCCGGTTCTCCCCTGACCGGCCGCGGCGCGGAGACGTGGCATGCGCGTGATTGCCTATAGCCAGTTGAGCGACGTGCGGCAGGAGGTCGACCTGACCGGCGACATCCTCCGTATCGGCCGCGACGCCGCCAATGATCTGGAACTGCCCAGCCCGTTCGTGTCGCGCGAGCATGCGCGGCTCATCAAGCACAACGGCGAGTTTTTCATCGAGAACGTGGGCCTGAACGGCACGCTCGTCGACGGCGAGATGGTGGGCGTGGGCGAGCAGGTCCATGTGGCGCCGGGCCAGGAAATCCACATCGGCGAGTGGGCGCTGTACCTGTCGGCCGAGGCGGCGCCCAAGGCGGGTGGCGAGGCCATCAGGATCCACCGCGAGCGGACGCCTCTCGCCAAGGCCATGGAAATAGAAAAGAACGTCCATGCCGAACTCCTCCGCCGCCTGAACCTCCGGACCGTCGACGTCGAGGCCCAGGACGATCCCCGCTACGTCAAGCACATCAAGGCCCACCTGTCGGCCGCCATCGACCAGTTCATCCGCCAGGTCGACGACGAGAGCGGCTGGTTCCTGGTCGAGCAGCAAATGAAGCGCGACATCATCACCGAAATCTCGCGCCGGGCCGGCAGCAAGATGCGCGAGCCGCTCCTGAAGGCCGGCGACTCCGTCCTCGACCCGCAGTACGAGGCGGGCCTGCTGCGCCTGCGGGACATGCTGATCCAGGACCTGGGCCTTCAGTTCGGCACCGAGCACGTCAAGGCCGACATCGAGACCGTCGAGGAACGGTTCCACGAGGAGTTCAACCGCGAGGCCCCGCAGGTGACCGAGTCGCTGTGGGTCTACGTGGTCCGCCGGTACATCATGAAGGACATCCTGGACATCGTGGTCGGCCTCGGGCCCATCCAGGACCTCCTGGACATGCCGAACGTGACCGAGGTCATGGTCGTCGGGCCGAACAAGATTTACATCGAGGAGGGCGGTGTGATCCGGAACACCGGCCGCTCGTTCTTCTCGGAAGAGGTGGTGCTGACGGTCATCGAGCGGATCGTGACGCCGCTGGGCCGGCGCATCGACCGGTCAACGCCCATCGTCGACGCGCGGTTGCCCGACGGCAGCCGCGTCAACGCCACCATCGAGCCCTTGAGCCTGGTGGGCCCGGTGCTGACGATCCGGAAGTTCTCCGAGACGCCGTTCACGATCGACGACCTGATCAGTTTCGGCAGCATCACGCCCTTTGCCGCCAAGTTCCTGCGGGCGTGCGTCCTGGGCCGCAAGAACATCCTGGTGGCGGGGGGGACGGCCAGCGGCAAGACGACGCTGCTGAACGTCCTCTCGGCGTTCATCCCGCCGCACGAACGCATCATCACCATCGAGGACTCGGCCGAACTCCAGTTGTACCAGGAGCACGTCGTCCGGGCCGAAACGCGCCAGGCCAACGTCGAGGGCAAGGGCCAGTTCACCATCCGCATGCTGGTCCAGAACGCGCTGCGTCAACGGCCGGACCGCATCATCGTCGGCGAGGTCCGCGGCGCCGAGGCCCTCGACATGCTCCAGGCCATGAACACCGGCCACGACGGGTCGCTGACGACCATCCACGCCAACAGCCCCCTGGACGCCATGAAGCGGCTGGAGGGGCTGGTGCTCGAGGCCGTCGACATGCCCATCCGGGCCATCCGCGAGCAGGTCGTGACGGCCCTGGACGTGGTGGCCCACCTGACGCGGTTCGCCGACGGCCGGCGCGAGGTCACCGCCATCAGCGAGGTGGCGGGCATGGACCGCGACGAGGGAGAGATTATCGTAGAGGATATCTTCGTCCGTCCCATGCGGGGCAAGGAGCGCGGCAAGCGCGGCGAACTGATGCACACGGGCTACATCCCCCTGTTCGCCCAGGACCTCCTGCACAAGGGCCTTCTGACCGTCGACGCCTTCATGTAACCGATGCCGATGCCGACCGACATGCTCATCCTGGCCAGCGACGCCCTGCTCCTGCGAAGCGGCGCCACCCTAGCGACCGCCGTGGCGGTGTTCGGCGCGTGCATTTCGCTGCGCATGCCGCTGGGCCGGCTCATTCGCCGGCAGGAGGCGGAGTTCCACCAGGCCCTCGTCGAACTCTTCCTGTTCGACGTCACGAGCCGCCAACTGACCTACGTGATGATCGCGGCCTCGCTGGTCGCCGGCCTCATGCTCAGCCTCCTGGTCGTCCACGCCGGCGCCGGCAACACCGGCGCCATCATGATGTTCGCCGTCGGCTTGGTCCTGGGGTACTGGGTGCCGAGGGGCGTGATCTTCATGCTCCAGCGCCGCCGGCGCGACCGGCTGAACCTGCAACTGGTGGACGGCCTGGTGACGCTTGCCAACGGCATGCGGGCGGGTCTGAACCTGGTCCAGTCGATGCGGCTGATCGAGGACAACACCGAGCCGCCCATCAGCCAGGAGTTCGGCCTCATGCTCCGCGAGTTCGAGCATGGCGCCAGCGTCGAGGAGGTCATGCGCCGGGCCTCGGGCCGCATCAAACTGCACCACTATCGGCTGCTGTTTGCGGCCATGCAGACGGCCCGGATGCGCGGCGGGAACCTGCCCGAAACGCTCGACCGCCTGGGCGAATCGCTCCGCGAAATCATGCGCCTCGAGGAAAAGGTCCGGGCCCTGACGGCCCAGAACAAGATGTCGGCCATCATGATGGGGTGCATGCCGGCCGTCATCCTCGGCATCTATTACCTGATCGAGGAGAGTTGGGTCGAGGTTCTCTTCAACAACCAGTGGGGCATGCTGCTGCTGGCCGTGGCTGTTGTCTTCAACCTGACCGGCTTCCTGTGGATTCGCAAGATCGTCACGTTCGAGATCTGACCGACGGAAGGGTGGTGCCGGCGTGCTGGTTCTCGTGATTGCGATGAACGCCCTGGTGTTCGCGGCGGCGTTTCTGCTCGTCGCCACGATGTTCCGCGCGCCCGTCGAGACGAAGGACGCGTCGGCCTTCCGCGTCGACGTCGACAACGTCGACCGGAACACCGTCTTCGAGATGGTGCCGCTCAGGCCGCTGCTCGTGCCGCTCTACCACCTGGTCCGGCGCCTCAACGCCCCGCGCTTCAAGGCACACGTCGAGCGGCTGCTCCTGGCGCTGGGGAACCCCAACCAGTACACGCCGGACGAGTACCTCGTGATGTGCATGGTGTGGGGCGTCGTGGGCGCCATCGCCCTGTGGCTGGGGGCCCTGACGGTGCTGGGCGGCCTGTCGCTTCTGGCGGCCGTCCTGTACCTCCTCCTGGGGTTCTTCGTCGGCTTCTTCGGGGCGTACCTGTGGCTGCGCGAGCGGGCGCTCTCGCGGCTGCGGTTGATCGCCAAGCGCCTGCCGTACACGCTGGACCTGGTGGCCATGGCGATGGACGCGGGCGCCACGTTCTACGAGGCCGCCCACTCGGTCGTCCAGGACGAACCGGAGGACCCGCTGAACGAGGAACTGTCGGTCGTGGTCCGAGAGATCGATTTCGGCCGGAGCCGGCAGGACGCCCTCACGCACCTGGGCGAGCGGATCAGCGTGGAGGGCCTCGACGGGATTCTCTCGGCCGTCCTCCAGGCCGAGCAACTCGGCACGCCGCTCGCCGACGTCCTCAAACTTCAGGCCAACCTCCTGCGGATGCGCCGCAGCATGCGGGCCGAACGCCGGGCCGGAGAGGCCGCCGTCAAGATGCTCATCCCGTCGATGCTCATCCTGATGGCGGTGGTCATCGTCATCTTCGCCCCGCTCATCGTCCGCTTCATCGAGGGCACCTACCTCGAGTAGGTCGGGTCAACAGACCCGACGATGGGGGCTCGCCCTCGAGCCCGTACGGGCCGGGCCACACGGCGTCGGCGGCGCCTACTCTTTCCGCCCGGCCGGCGGCGCCAGGTCGAAGGCCACCGTGTACGCCTCGCCGTCGTACTCCGACTGGATGCGATACCCGCTGTTGTAGAAGACGGCCAGCATGGCCTTGTTGGCCGGCAGGACGCGGGCGACGAACCGCTTGACGCCCCGCTGGCGGCCGATCTGGACCATGTAATCCAGCAGCAGGCTCCCCATGCCCTTGGCTTGCCACT
>JADHXV010000195.1 GCA_016782785.1 Planctomycetota bacterium
CGAGTCGAGCGGCAAGGCCCATTACCAGAGCCGGGGGCCCGGCCAGCCGTTCTTCGCGGTCTTCAACTACACGCTCACGCACGAGAGCCGCATCCGCCAGGCCGACAAGTCGTTCCAGCAGGTGACGGCCCCGCTGACGGCCGACCAGCGGCACGACCCCGCCCAGGTCCCCGTGCCGCCCTATCACCCCGACACGCCCGAGGTCCGCCGCGACTGGGCCCGCTACCACGATCTTCTCACGGCCCTGGACTACCAGGTGGCCAAGCGGCTCGCGGAACTTGAGGAGGCCGGCCTGGCCCAGGACACGATCGTCTTCTTCTTCTCGGACCACGGGGCCGGCATGCCGGGCGTCAAGAAGTGGATCTGGCGCGACGGCCTCCACGTGCCGCTCATCGTGTATTTCCCCGAGAAGTACCGCGACTGGGCGCCCGCCGAGCCGGGCCGGCCGTGCGACCGGATCGTCAGTTTCGTCGACTTCGCGCCGACGGTCCTCAGCCTGGCGGGTGTGCCGGTGCCGGAACACATGCAAGGCACGGCATTTCTTGGTCCGGCAGCCGGGCCGCCGAGGACGCTCGCCTATTCGCACCGCGACCGCATGGCCGAGCGGTACGACATCGTCCGCGGCGTCATCGACGGCCGGTACCACTACCTGCGGAACTTCCTGCCGCACCTCTCGTGGTCGCAGTTCGTCAGTTACACCGAAGAAATGCCGACGATGAAGGTGTGGCGGCGGCTGCACGAGGAAGGCCGGCTCGACGTCACGGCCGCCCGCTACTTCCTGCCCGCCAAGCCCGTCGAGGAACTGTACGACATGCAGGCCGACCCGCACGAAATCCGCAACCTGGCGGGCGACCCCGCGCACGCGGCCGCACTGCACCGCCTCCGCGAGGCGTGCATGCGGTGGATGCGCGACACGGGCGACCTGGGCCTGTTGCCCGAATACGAACTCCAGCGTCGGTCCGAGGGCGCCACGCCGTGGGAGATTCGCCTGGACCCCGAGAAGAACCCCGTGGCCCGCCTCCAGCAGGCCGCCGACCTGGCGAATGCGATGGACCCCACGAACGCCGACCGGCTCGTCGCGCTTCTTGGCGACGCCGACCCGGCCGTCCGATGGTGGGGCGCGGTCGGCCTGGTGGCCCTCGGCAAGCGCGCGGTCCCGGCCGAGGCGGCGCTGCGCAAGGCCCTGGAGGACGATTCGCCGAACGTCCGCGTGGCGGCGGCCGAGGCGCTCGCAAACCTCGGCCACGGAGAAGCGGTTCAAGACACCCTGCCGGTGCTGACGGAGGCCCTCGCGCACGAGACGCCGTTCATCCGCCTGCGGGCGATGAACGTCCTGGACCGCCTCGGCCAACAGGCCCGCCCCGCCCTCGACGCCATGAAGAAAGCCGGCATCAAGGGCGGCGACGTGGCCTCCTACGTCGCTCGCATGGTCGAATACGTGCCGGAGAAGTTCAAGTAGACCGCGGCACGCGAATGTCATTCTGAGGGAGCGCAGCGACCGAAGCCTGCCCTGAGCGAGGGCCGAAGGCCCAAGTCGAACGGGAATCTCGTTCCGGTGGAACCGAACCGCGAGATTCTTCGTCGGCCCTGCGGGCCTCCTCAGAATGACAACCTTCGAGGAGAAAACGCATGGCCTTCCCCGAACACCGGGCCCGCCGGCTCCGCGACCATCCGGTCCTGCGCCGGATGGTGGCCGAGACCGACCTCTCGCCCCGCCGGCTCATCCAGCCGCTGTTCGTCAAGGAGACGCTGACCAGGCCCGCGCCCATCGCCAGCATGCCGGGCCAGCGGCAGTGGCCGGTGGCCGGCATCGCCGACGAGGCCCGCCGCGTGGCCGAGGCCGGTGTCCAGGCGGTCCTCTTGTTCGGCATCCCGGCCGAGAAGGACGCCGTGGGCACGCAGGCCTCCGCGCCCGACGGCGTGGTGCCGCGGGCCATCGCCGCCATCAAGCAGGCCGCGCCCGACCTGGCCGTCATCGCCGACATCTGCCTGTGCGAGTACACCGACCACGGGCACTGCGGCGTGCTCGGCCAAGCGGCCGGCCGGACCACCGTGGACAACGACGCCACGCTCGAACGGCTGGCGGCGGCGGCCGTCGCGTCCGCCCGGGCGGGCGCCGACGCCGTCGCCCCGTCCGACATGATGGACGGCCGGGTGGGCGCCATCCGCGACGCCCTCGACGCCGGCGACCTGGCCCACGTGCCCATCTTCTCGTACGCCGTCAAGTACGCGTCGCACTTCTACGGACCGTTCCGCGACGCCGCCGAGAGCCCGCCCGCGTTCGGCGACCGCCGCGGGTACCAGATGGACCCGGCCAACACCGACGAGGCCCTGCGCGAGGCCGCCGACGACCTCGACGAGGGCGCCGACGTGCTCATCATCAAGCCGGCCCTGGCCTACGGCGACGTCATCCGCCGCGTCAAGGAGACGTTCGGCGTGCCGGTGGCGGCGTACAGCGTCAGCGGCGAGTACGCCATGGTCGAGGCGGCGGCGGAGCGCGGCTGGATCGACCGCGAGGCCGTCGTCCGCGAGGTGCTGCTTGCGCTTCGCCGCGCGGGCGCCGACCTCCTCATCACCTACTGGGCCGCCGAGGTGGCCGGGAAACTGTAGCCCGCGGCGCGCCGCGGGCGGCTTGTCCGCCCGTGCCGTCACGCCGGCACGGAGAACTCGTAGGCCGCGGCGTGCCGCGGCAACGAATATCGCGCGGCGGGTCTCCGGCCCCGCCGCGCCTGAAGCCGCAGCCCGGCGCGGCGCACGATTGTCATTCTGAGGGAGCGCAGCGACCGAAGAATCTCGCTTTTCGTGTGTGCAGGAACATCGAAACGGCGAGATGCTTCGCTGCGATCAGCATGACAGCGTGTGCGCGTGCCCGGAACAAGGAGAACACATGCCCGCATTGACACGACGTCTCATCCGCCCCGCGTTCTTCCTCGCCCTGCTCCTGGCCCTCATCGCGCCCGCCCTCGCCGCGGCGGCCGAGCCCGAATGCGCCTTGGCGGGCGGCGAAACGATCCTCTTCTTCGGCGACTCCATCACCCAGGGCGGCGCGTACGTCGAGTACACCGAGGCGTTTCTCATCACGCGCCTGCCCAAGAAGCAATTCCGCATCCTCAACGCCGGCATCTCCAGCGAAACGATCTCCGGCACGAGCGAGCCCGACCACAACCCCCGCCGCCCCTGGGCCCACGAACGGTTCGACCGCGACGTTGCCGCCGCCAGGCCCGACATCCTGGTCGCGTGCTTCGGCATGAACGACGGCAACTACCATCCGTTCGACCGGCTGCGGTTCGAGAAGTACCGGGCCGGGGTGCGCCGGCTCATCGACCGCTGCGAGCGCATCGGCACGCGCACCGTCTTCATGACGCCGCCGCCCTTCGACCCCTACCGCCGGCGCGCCGGCGACCAGGGCGCCACCCACTACGGCTACAAGTTCCCGGCCATCGATTACGACGTGACGCTGGAGGTCTACAGCCAGTTCCTGCTGGGCCTGCGGGCCGAGGGGTTCATCGTGGCCGACGTCCACACCGCCACCAACGAGCACCTGCGCGAGCGGCGAAAGGAGAACGTCAGTTTCTACCTCGCCGGCGACGCCGTCCACCCGAACGCCACGGGCCACTGGCTCATGGCCCAGACGCTGCTCGAGGCCCTCGCCGTGCCCGGCGACGTGGCCGCCGCCGAGATCGACGCCAAGGCGATGCAGGTGCGGGCGGGCGACGTGGCCGCCCTCAAGCAGGACGCCGGCGGCATCGCCTTCACCTGGACCGCGCCCCTGCCCATGCCCGTCGACCCGTCGTGGGACGCGAAGTCGCTGGAAGTGGAGCGGACCTTCGACCGCCTGAGCCGCTGCACGCTCAAGGTCACGGGCCTGGCCGAGGGGCGGTACGACCTGCACGCGGCGGGCCGGAAGGCGGCCACCGTGACGGCGGCCGACCTGGCTGCGGGCCTCGACCTGAACCGCCTGGCGGCCTGGCCCACCGTCGAGGCCGCCCGGAAGGTCCTGGACCTCGTCCAGAAACGCCGCGGGACCATCTACAAGGCGTGGCGCGAGGGCCTGAAAACGGGCCAGGACGGCGCCGGCCAGGAGGCGATCGCGAAGGCCGAGGCCGACACCGCCGGCCTGCTGGACGAGGCCCGCCGCCTCGCCCAGCCCCGGCCGGTCGAGGTCCGCATCGTGCCCGCGAAGTGAACGCCGCTTCGCCGACGTTCAGGCGCCGCGCCATTGCAGAAGCGTCATGACCGATATGCCATTATGTGTCATTCTGAGGGAGCGCAGCGACCGAAGAATCTCGCCTTTCGTTCGTGCAGAAACATCGAAACAGCGAGATGCTTCGCCCGCCTCCGGCGGGTGAACTTCGCTCCGCATGACAACGTTGTCAAGCGAGAGGACACATGCCAACCGCCAGCATCCTGAATCACGCCCTGGGGCCCGTGATACGCGGCCCATCGAGTTCCCACACCGCCGGGGCGTACCACGTGGCCGCGCTGGCCCGCGCGCTGCTTGGGGCCGCGCCGGTGCGGGCCGCGTTCACGTTCGACCCGGCCGGCTCGTACGCCGTCTGCTATCGCCGGCAGAACGCCGACCTGGCGTTCGCGGCGGGCCTCCTGGGCTGGCCGATCACCGATGACCGGTTCGGCCGCGCGCTCGACGCCGCCGCCAAGGCGGGCCTGGAGGTGACGTTCCACGTCGCCCCCCTGCCCGAGCCCGACCACCCGAACACGGTGGACCTGGCGCTCGAGTCGGCCGACGGCCGGACGCTCGAGGCCCGCGCCCGGAGCGTCGGCGGCGGGGCCGTCGAGATCGTCCGCCTGGCCGGCTGGCCCGTCTGCCTGACCGGCGAGGCCCACGAGGTGCTCGTCGAAGCGGAGGCCGGCGCGGCCGACCGCGTCGCCGACATCCTCTCCGCCGACGGGGCCGTGCTCGCGCCGCCCGAGCGGCAGACGCGCGACGGCGCGGCGCTGGTCCACGCGCGGCGAACCGCGGCGCTTGCGCCCGACGCGGCGGAGCG
The DNA here is from genome assembly GCA_016782785.1 of Planctomycetota bacterium. Classification (GTDB taxonomy): domain Bacteria; phylum Planctomycetota; class Phycisphaerae; order FEN-1346; family FEN-1346; genus BS750m-G62. The sequence goes on from JADHXV010000195.1 coordinate 5,007, forward strand.
CCTGCGGGCCGAGGCCGGCGTCCGGTCCGTCCGGTCGGCCGGGCCGATCTTCCTGCCGCAGCGGGGAAAGCCGCTCTTTGCGAGCGCCGCCGAGATGCTGGCCCTGTGCGGCACCCGGGGCCTCTCGCTCGGCGAGGCGGCGCTGGAGTACGAGGCGGCGCTCTTGGCCCTCACGCCGGCGGCGGTGCTGGAGGAAATCGGTCGGCGGCTGGCGATCATGCGGGCGGCGGTCGCATGCGGCCTAAGCCCGTCGCCGCCGCCGATGCAACTCCTGGACCCCTCGGCCGGCCGCGTGATGCAGGCCGAAGCCGCGGGCCGACTCGCGGGCGGCCTCGGCACGCGGGCCGCCGCCCGGGCCCTCGCGGCCATGCACACCGCCAGCGGCGGAGGCGTCGTCTGTGCCGCCCCGACGGGCGGCGCGGCGGGCGTCCTGCCGGCGGTCCTCGTGACGTGGCAGGACGAGCGCGGCCTGGACGACCGCGGGGCGGCGCTCGCGCTGCTTGCCGCCGGTGCCGTCGGCGTCGTCATCGCGAACCGGGCCACGTTCGCCGCCGAGGTGGCGGGATGCCAGGTGGAGATCGGCGCGGCCGGGGCCATGGCTGCCGCCGCGTGCGTCCAGGCGGCCGGGGGCGACGCCCGGCAGGCTGCCGACGCCGCCGCCGTCGCCCTCCAGAACACCATGGGGTCCGTCTGCGACCTCATCCAGGGCATCGTCGAGATTCCGTGCCACACGCGCAACGCCGCCGCCGCCGCGGCCGCCTTCGTCTGCGCCGACCTCGTCATGGGCGGCTACGCGAACGCCGTGCCGCTGGACGAAACCATCGACGCCGTCTTCGCGGTCGGCCGGATGCTGCCGAGCGAGTTGCGCTGCACGGCCCTCGGGGGACTGGCCCAGGCGCCCTCGGCCAAGGCCCTGCGGCCGCGCGACACGCGCCCGTAGCGAGTGTGGCCCGGCCGGCTTGTCCGGCCGGGTGGTATGGCTGTTCGAGCCGGACGCGGAAGCGTCCGG
>JADHXV010000015.1 GCA_016782785.1 Planctomycetota bacterium
CATGCCCTTGCACCGCATCCACGAGGTGCCGATCGTGTTCGGGTACATGCCCGTGATGATGCCGCTGCGCGCCGGCGCGCACACCGGCGCGTGCGTGAACGCGTTCTCGTACCGGACGCCCTGGGCGGCGAACGCATCGAGGGTCGGCGCGTCAGCGTAGGTGTCGCCGTAACAGCCGAGCGTGGGGCTCATGTCCTCGGCGCTGATCCAGACGATGTTCGGGCGCTTGCCGTCGGGCGGCTCGCCGGCGGCGGCCGTCTCGGGCAAGAGGTGCGGCGCCAGCGTCATGGCGGCCGCGCCGGCGGCCGAGGTCTTCAAGAATGCGCGTCTCGTCAGGCTTGCCATCTCATGTCTCCTGTGCCTGGTGCTGCGTGCAACCATCTAAACTACGCCGGACGGGCGGCGGTGTCGAGCGTTTCCCCGGCCCGGCGCTGTTTGATGGGCTGGCCCCGCGCAGGGGGTCGGGGGACGCGCCGCGCGGGAAGAAGGGGATCCGGCGCGCGGCAAGGAGTATTGTACTACTACATCATGCGCCGGAAAAGGAGCACCATCGAGATGGCCCACAGGTACGTCACGACGCGCGAGACGATGTCCACCTTCATACGGGTGTGGCGGTAATGGAACCAGTTGCCGACGAGGAGCACGAACGCCATCAGTGCCGACGCCTTCAGCCAGATGCTGCGGATGTAGTCGGCCAGGGCGTCGTCGTCGAACTGGAGCCATATCCACAGGTGCAGGGCGATGCCGGCGGCCGGCACGATAAGCAGGACGACGGCCAGAATCTGCATGAGGGGGGAAGGCGGGGCGTCGGGTTCGGCGCCGGTGGAGGGACGGATCATGAGGCCCCCTCCTTGGCCGGGGCCTGCTCGCCCGCGGCGCCGGGGGCCGCGGGAGTGGCGCCCTTAGGCGGTTCCACCTGGATGCCGGCCTCGCGCATCTCCCAGAGCGTGTGGCTCCACTGCTGGCTCTGGCCCTTCTGGTAGGCGGCCCACTGGCCGGTCGGCACGGCATTGACGGAGCCGTCCAGCAGCAGGATCCGGACCGCGCCGTCGCGGTGGGCGCCGTAGGGCGGACCGTCGCTGACGAGGAGGGTGTCCGCCGGCCACCACGGGGTGCCGTTGGGGCGCTTGAGCTGGATGTTGATTCGCGGCGTCAGGATGTAGGTGTTCTGGCCCATGGGCACCTTGTAGGCTGGGCAGGTGAGCCAGTCGGCGCTCGCGAGGTAGCCTTCGCTGGCAAGCGTTTCCAGCGAGGCCGGGAAGGCGCCGCTGTGCCGGTCGGCGTACTGGCGGAGCGCGATGTGGATTTGCTTGAGGTTCTGCTCGCATGTGGGCCTCAGCCAGATGTCGCGGGCGAAGCCGACCAGGGCGAAGACCAGGAGCACCAGGAACAGGCCGCCACCCGCCGCCATCGAGATGAGGGCGTGGGTCCGTCCGCGGCGCCGGCCTTTGCTTCGGCGGACGCTGTGATACGCCGGCACGCCCACAATCGCGCCCAGCAGGGCCACCAGGGCCCCCAGCAGGGCCCCGACGGCCCACGGGGGTGTGACGAACTTCGTGAACCCCGCCAGCAGGAACAGCACCACCGACAGCCCCACGCACGCCAGGCTGACGATGGCCATGATCTCGATGGGCGGCACGACGGCCACCTCTTCGCCGCCCACCGTAATGCGGGCCGCACCGGGCACCGGGGCCTGGCGGGCCCCGCCGCCGGCTGGTTCGCCGTGGGCGGGAACCTTCAGGTCGGACCCGCATGTCGGGCACCGGGCCGGTCGGCCCGCGAACGATTCGTCCACTTCCATCTGCGACTCGCAATTCGGGCAGCGGAAGCGAATCATGAGGGACCTCCGACCGGCTACTCGTTCGCCAGGACCGACTGGCCGTACCCGCTGCGGAACCGGATCCACGACACCGCCAGCAGCAGCAGGCTGACAAGCGGGAACACGAAGAACCGCCCGTAATAGGCGGCCGCCTCGCACGCCTCATCGCTTCCCGCCACGCCCGTCGCGTGCTGCGACAGCAGCGTCTCGAAGTCGTACAGCGCGCTGACGTGCACGTCCGCGAACACGTTGCCCCACGGCAAGACCGTCACGAGGAACAGCAGCAGTGTGAAGAGCGCCCGCGTCAGTTGCCGGATGCCCATCAGCCGGCCCAGCAGGGCGATCTGGAGATACAGAAACAGGGTGACGGCCAGCAGAAGGGACGACAGCCTGCCGACCACCCGGGCCGGCCGAAGCACGTTCGCCGTCACGTTCCGGTATTTCTGGGCCCGGGCGCGGCGCTGGTCATCGGTCAGGCTGCCGGCCTGGGTCGGCGCGGGTGTGTCGGGCTGGGCCGCGATGGTGCCCTCGTCGGGCGGCGTGGCGGGCTTGGGCGGCGAGGGTGCCGGCGGGGCGGGCGTCTCGGGCGGATTCGGGGAGGTCTGCTCGGGCGGCACGTTCGGGAACAACTCGCCCGGCGCGGCGGCGGAGGCGGTTGATTCCAGCAGCCCCAGCCAGGATGCCCCGCCGCAGGCCGTCGCCCCGGCCGGCGGGTCCTGGGCCGCGCCCGATTCGGCCGGCTCGTCGTACAGGCCGACCCATTCGGTCAGGACGAACGCCGCCACGTGGGCCAGCACGCAGACCATCGCCACCCAGAAGAACAGGACGGCGAAGAACCGCGCCGTCTTCAGCGCCGCCACGAACGGCTGGGCGCTGGGGTTGGGCAGACGAACCGTCTGATCGCGTCTCTGTTCTTGAGCCATCGCGTCTCTCCCTGAACTCACCAAGCGGCCGGGCGCGTCAGGCCAGGCCGCGGAACGCCTCGTGGGCGGCCTCGATGGTGCGTTCCACCTCCGCCTCGCCGTGCGCCAGGCTGACGAACCACGCCTCGAACTGGCTCGGCGGCAGGTACACGCCGCGGGCCAGCATCCCCCTGTGCAGCCGGCCGAACGCCGACACGTCGCACCGCTTGGCCGAGGCGTAGTCGGTCACCGCTTCGCCGGCCAGGAAGACCGACAGCATCGACCCGACCCGCTGGACGCGGGCGGGCACGCCGGCGTCGTCGGCGGCCCGGGCCAGGCCCTCGGCCAGACGGGCGGCGGCCCGCTCCAGGGCCTCGTAGGCGCCCGGCTCGGCCAGGACATCCAGGGTAGCGATTCCGGCGGCCATGGCCAGAGGATTTCCCGACAGCGTGCCCGCCTGGTACACCGGGCCGACGGGGCTCATCTGCTGCATCAGGTCGCGCCGGCCGCCGTAGGCGCCCACCGGCAGCCCGCCGCCGATGACCTTGCCGAGCGTCACCAGGTCCGGCGTCAGGCCGTACCGCTCGGCCGCCCCGCCCCGGGCCACGCGGAAGCCCGTCATCACCTCGTCGAACACGAGCAGCAGGCCGAACTGGTCGGCCAGACGCCGCAAGCCCTGGAGGAAACCTTCCCGCGGCGGCACGACGCCCATGTTGCCGGCCACCGGCTCGACGATGATGCACGCGATGGAATCGGCCGCCGCGTCGCAGATGTGCCGGACTGCGTCCAGGTCGTTGTACGGGGCCACGTGTGTGCTGTGAACGACCTCCGCCGGGACGCCCGGGCTGGAGGGCGAGCCGAACGTCGTGGCCCCGCTCCCCGCCGCCACCAGCAGCGCGTCGACGTGCCCGTGGTAACACCCCTCGAACTTCAGGACGCCGGGCCGGCCCGTGGCCGCACGGGCCAGCCGAAGCGCGCTCATCGTCGCCTCGGTGCCCGAGTTGACGAACCGGACCTGCTCGACGGCGGGCATGGCGTCGGCGATGCGTTCGGCCAGGTCGATCTCGCGCACCGTCGGCGCCCCGAACGAGGCCCCCGTCCGAAGGGCCGCCTTCACCGCCTCGACCACCCTCGGGTGCGCGTGCCCCAGGATCAGGGGGCCCCAACTGCACACGTAATCAATATACGTATTGCCGTCGATGTCCGAGAGGTACGGCCCGCGTCCCTCGGCGATGAAGGGCGGGTGCCCGCCGACCGCCGCGAAGGCCCGGACCGGGCTCGACACGCCGCCGGGCATGACGCGCTCGGCGCGGGCCAGGGCCTCGGCCGAGGCGCGAAGGGCGGGTCCGTCGGATGCATGGGGCATGCCGGCCCTCGTCACCGTCCCGTCCAGAGGTACATGACGCGTGGCGCCGCGAGGTCGGCCAGCGTGTCGGGCCCCAGGTCCAGCAGCCGCTCGGTCTTCGTAGAAAGGCCGAGCAGGTTCATGAAGCCGAACGGCTGGACGTACTCGACGACGCGGGCGGAGGCCAGGCCGGCCTTTTCCCGGGCGATCTCGACGGCCCGGCCGAAGTAGCCGATCTCGTCGACGAGGCCGTTCTCGCGGGCCTCCGGGCCCATGTAGATGCGTCCGGTGGCCAGGTCGACGACCTGCTGCCGGTCCATGTCGCGGGCCTCGGCCACCACGTCGACGAACTGGTCGTAGCCGGGGTCGAGCAGGGCGGTCATGATGTACTCGCGCTGTTCGGGCGCCATGTCGTCGGCGAACATGTTGGGCCAGTCTTTCTGCTGACCGCGCTTCAGCGTCACCGTCCGGATGCCCAGTTTGTCTTCCATCAGGCCGCCGAGGAAGAAGAACTGGGCGATGATGCCGATGGAGCCGGTGACGGTGGTCCGCTGGGCGACGATGGTCTCGGCGGCGCAGGCCGCATAGTACCCGCCGCTGGCCGCCACGCCGTCCATGGCCGCCACCACCGGCTTGCCGCTCTCCTGGGCGAACGTGTGGATGTGGTGGTAGAGCACGTCGCTGGCCGTCAGGTATCCGCCCGGCGAGTTGATGCGGAGGATGACGGCCTTGACGGCGTCGTCGCGGGCGGCCCGGTCGAGTTGCCGGCGGACCTGCTCGACCATCATGTCTTCAATGAGGCCGCTGATGCGGACGACGGCGATCTTGCGCGAGGCGGGACCTTGCTCGACGGTCCGCTCCAGGAACGTGTCGTCCACCATGCCGCCGCCCAGCGAGGCCCCCACCATCAAGCCCAGCACCGCCATCGAGCCCAGCACGAGGACCGCCAGGACGAGCACGATGTTGGCGGCCATCGAGAGGATGAGCAGGATCGCGCCCAGGACCGTGAGCACGCGGCCGCCCCGGCGGGGCGGTGCGGCGGGGTTGGGGTTCGGCGCCGCGGTGCCGGCCGGCGGAAACGCGGAATGCTGGGGTCCGTCTGTCATGGCCCGTCTCCTGTCAGAAGGAGCAGCGGTCGCCGGTTGCTGTGAGGGAGCGGTCCGACCCGCGTCGGGCCCCGCGCCTCGGCCGGCGACGACGGGTCCGATTCTAAGCCCTCGAGCGGGCAGGGTCAACGGCCAAAGGCCCCGAGCCGCGCGCGGGAGCACGCGGAGACGTTCGCGGGGCGAAACGTTCGCCGCGGCATCGACCGTACCCTCGACCCGTTCGACTCGGCTGCGCCTCGCTGCCGAAAGGCTGGCCAGGCAGGGCAGGCTCTTACGGTCGCGGCTCGAATGGCGTGCCGGAGGGCCCCACGGCCGCGGCTGCGCCGCTGCCGTGCCACCCGACGCCGCAAAAAAAGGCCCCGACCTCTCGGTCGGGGCCAGGGCTCTCCCTCCCGCTGGAGCGCAGGTCCGGCGGGGGCGTCCGGCTGCCGAGGCGCGCCGGCCGTCTCGGGCGCGCGGGTGGCGGTGCGGATGCCTACTTCTTCATCCGCCGTCGCCGGACCAGCGCCAGCCCCACGACGCCGAGGCCCAGGAAGGCCATCGTCGCCGGTTCGGGGATGGTGTACGCCTTGATGCAGAAGTTGGCGGTGTCGTCGAAGGTCGTGATGTCGACCCACGTGACACCGTCGAAACTGTAGAAACTCTCGCCGGGGTTGGCCGTGCTGGCCGAGTTGTATCCTGCCACGGCCAGGTCGATGGCCAGCGGGTGCGTGCCGCTGTTCTGCATGTACAGGCAGACGACGAAGTCGTCGCCGGCGTCGATCGCGATGGCCGAGGCCAGGTCCAGCACGTGGAATCCCTTGGCCAGGGCGCCGGCGATGGTACCCAGCAAGCCCGTCGGCTTGTTGCTGCCGTCCACCGTGTCGTAGACGGTGATGGTGTATTGGGCCTCGTCCTGCATGGCGTAGACGCCCACGGCCGTCAACTCCTCGTCTTCCGTGACCGTGAACCGGTTGTAGCCGTACGGCGAGTTGACGCTCGTGATGTACCCGTAGGTATCGTAATAATGGCATCGGACGGCGGTGTCGGCGTCGTCGGCCACGAACGAGGCGCCGAAGGAGCAGGCCTTATCGTCGTCATAGGAAATCCAGAAGTAGCCGTTGTTGCCGAAGGACGTGCCCCAACTGTTGCGGATGAGCCAGGCGCCGGCGCTCGGGGCCCCGCTGACGACCTTGGCGTCGTCCCATCCGACGATGGCCACGGCGTGGTTGATGTTCTCCGTGCCGCTGTAGTAGTACGTGTCGTCGCCGGAGTTGTAGTAACTGGCGTTGTAGTACATGGTGGTGTACAGGGCGCCGACGGTCATGACGGTGTTTTTGATGGTCTCGGGCGCCGAATAGGTGACCGACTGCCGGAGGAACGACTGCCGCGGGCCGCCGGGCGAGGGCGGGCCGGCCAAGGGATTGTACGGGTCGTCGGCCTCGTCCACGGGGCCGTCCAGGCGGGCCAGATACGCCTGGTGCATGTAATGGTTCCCGCCCTCGCAGGGGGCCCAGTCGAAGGCGTGGTAGTTTTTCAGGTGGTTTTCCGAGAAGTCTTCCGTCGGGCCGCCCTGCATCAGGATGTTGCTCTCCATGGCCCCGTACGAGGCGAAGGCCCAGCACGACCCGCAGACGCTCTGGTTCTTGACGGGCGTGACGTAGTCGGGCAGGAGGGAGAACGAGGACGGCACGGCAGGCGGGTCGCCCACCGGGCCGCCGCCCGTGCCGGCGCCGCCGGGCGTGAAGTCCAGCGGCGTGGTGTACTCGACCGGCAGGGCCTCGAGCGCCGGTTCCGGCGCCACCGCCAACGCGGCGGAGCCGAGCGCGCCGACCAGCGCGGCACAGAGAACCAGGGTCAACCGGCTTCGGACAGGGAGCAAGAGACGACGGAGGTCCATCGGTACCCCTCTCGGGCCTTACGGCGCCCACCGGCGACCGGAGGTTGACCCGAAAGGGGGAACCGCCGGCGCACCGCCGACCTCCCCCGTCATCCTTCTGGTTGTCCGGCGGCCCCCGCCGCGCTCCCACGCGTTGGACGGGGCACTCCCGGTGCCGCCGGTTCCTGTCAATAGAGACGGGACGGCCACTGAAGGGGCTATTCCCTCCAGAAGCCGCCCCGTCTCTGGTCGAGGCTCTTCAGGCCGGACCCACCCCTGGGCCCGGGTGTCTATCCCTTGGGCACCGCCGGGCTCGAAGGCCCGGCCGGCTGGCGGGAGAACAAAAACGAACCGCTTCGTTCGACCCCTTCGAACGAGCCTGGTCCGCCTTTCCCGCACAAGAATATACACCAGAATCGCGAAAAGTCAAATCGGTGGCCCAAACGGCCTCGCGACCCGCTTGACTGCCCTCGGCCCCGGCCGGTACCATCGAGGATGGCGACGGGTGGCACGGCCACGCGGCTGTTCGCGTGACCGTGGCAAGATGACCCACGGCCGCGGCTCCGCCGCCGCCGTGCCACCCGCCTCGAGTGCCCACAGCGGAAAACGAGCGGCGCGCATCGCGCCGATGCCACAAGGAGACCTTCCATGGCCGACAAGACCCCGCCGTCCCAACCCGCCGGCGAGGTCGACCCGACCCAAGAGACCTACGACATCATCATCGTGGGGGCGGGCATCGCCGGCCTGTCGGCGGCCATCTACACCACGCGCGAACGCCTCAGCACGCTCGTCCTGGAGAGGCAGTTGCCGGGCGGACAGATCCTGCTGACCGCCCGCGTCGAGAACTATCCGGGGTTCCCCGAGCCGATCAACGGCATGGAACTGGCCGACCGCCTCACCCAGCAGGCCAAGCGGTTCGGGGCCCGCATCGAGACCGGCGCCGAGATTGTGCGGGTCGAACCGGCGGGCGAGGGCGCCGAGCGGCACATCGTGCTCCACGGCAAGGACCGCCGGTTCCGCGGCCGGGCGGTGATCCTCTCGGTCGGCAGCGAGTACCGCCGGCTCGGGGCCCCCGGCGAAAAGCGCCTCATGGGCTACGGCGTCAGTTACTGCGCCACCTGCGACGCCCCGTTCTACCGCGACAAGCACGTTATGGTGGTGGGCGGCGGCGACACCGCCGTCGACGAAGGCATCCACATCCTTGATTTCGCCAAACGCGTCACGTTCGTTCTCCGCGGCCAGGAGTTCCGCGCCGAGCGGATCCTCCTGGACGAACTCTTCTCGCACGGCGACCGCGTCACCGTCCTCGCCAACACCACCGTCGAGGAGATCATCGGCGAGAAACGCGTCGAAGGCCTCGTCCTGCGCGATGTGGCCGCCGACAGGAAGTACCTGTACGAGTGCGACGGCGTGTTCGTCTTCATCGGCCTGGACCCGAACACGGCCTTCCTGAAGGACACGCTCACCCTGACCGAGGGCGGTTTCATCCGGACCGACGCCTGCCGCCTGACCACGAGCGTCCCGGGCATCTGGGCCGCCGGCGACGTCCGGGCCGACACCCTCAAGCAGGCCGCCACCGCCGCCGCCGACGGCGTGACCGCCGCCCTGAACGCCAAGCAGTACCTCCGCGGCAAAGGCGCCCACATGGCCCGCACGTAGCCGCGTGACACATGGTCACCCCCTGCGGGGGATGACCATGCCACCCACCCGAGCCCGCCGCGCTTCGAGCCGCGTGCGGGAGCACCCGGTCACGTTCGAGTGGCATGGCACGTACCATGCCGATCAAACGTGACCCGCCGCTTCCGCGGCGGGCTCGGGCGCACCCGGCTCGAAGCGCGACAGGTCGCCACCCGCATGCGCCGCGGCTTCTCACCGGGCCGCGTTCCGCTATAATGCATGCGACCTTTGGCCCGGGAGCGCACGGTGCGCCGCAACGTCCTCGCCCTCATTCTTGTCAACTGCCTGTTCGGCGTGGCGTTCGGCGTCTATGAACTGGCGTTCCCGCTGTACCTGGACGACGTGGCGGTGCGGCTGGAGACGATTGGCCTGGTGCTGGCGGCCGGGGCGGCCGTCAACTTCTTCATCATGATCTACGGCGGCTGGCTGACGGACCGCTTCGGCCGAAAGGGCATCTACGGCGGGAACCTGCTGGCCCTGGCCGCCGCCACCGCCGCCACGCCGCTGGCCGCCCACGTGGCCGTGCTCGCGCTCCTGAAGACGGTCCAGCGGACGTGCGTGTCGCTGGACCGGACGCTGCGCGGCGTGCTGCTGTATGAGTCGGTCCCGCCCGAGCGGTTTACCCGCCGGTTCGGCCAGATCGCCGGCCTGGAGGCGAGCGTCCACGGCCTGGGGTTCCTGTGCGTGGGGTTCGTGGGCGTGGGGTCGGCGGCGGTGCTGTCGTACCGGGGGGTGTTCTGGATCAGCGCGGTCGCCCTGGTCGCGGGGGCGATGGTGTTCCTGGTGCTCTTTCGGGAGCGGTACCATCCGGCGCCGCCCGAGCAGCAGGTCCGGCTGACGCTCCGCCGCGTCTTCACCCTGGACCTGAACCCGAAACTCTACCTCATCATCGCGGCGGGGTTCCTGGCGATGCTGGGGTTCGGCGTCAGTCACGGCCTGTGGATGCTCTACTTCCGCCAGCAGTTCGACGGCCCGTGGGCCGGCGACCTGGCGGCGTTCGACGCCCATCTGCACAGGGTATGGCCGGCCCTGGCCTCGGTCTGGACGGCGGGCGGCCAGGGGGCCCAGTTCGCCCTCATCAGCCTCATCGCGGTGGTCCACCGGCTGCTGATGGGCGTGCCGATGGTCCTGGTGGCCCCGCTCCTGCCGGGCCGAGGCAAGGGCCTGTACGTCGGGGCGATGGCGCTTCAGGGCATCGTCATCGCCGGGCCGGCCTTGGCGGACTGGCTGACCGGGTCGTTCCTGCTGGTGGCGGGCCTGTGGGCCGCTCACGACCTCCTGGGGGCGGCCGTGTGGATCCCCATGCACGAGCGGTTCATCCAGACCTACAGCCGGCCCGAGCAGCGCGGGGCCGACGTCGCCCGGGTCAAGGCGGTGACGGCCGTGGGGTTCGCCATCGGCATGGCGTTGGCGGGCCCGCTGATGGCGTCCGAGCCGGCCCTGCCGTTCTTCATCGGCGGGTGCCTGGTCCTCGTCGCCAGCCTGCCGCTGCTGGCCCTTTGAACTTCAAGAGCACCGGATGGCTGTAAACCACCTTGCATCCCGCCCCGGCGCGAGTATAATAATGCCCTTTCGCGGCGGCCCGAGGCGGCCGTACAGGGCGGGGCTGCTGCTGCAAGCGAGCGGCGCGAGCCGAGCCATCGCGCTGTGGTCAAGAACACAAGGTGACTTCATGAAACAGGACATCCATCCGGAATACAAAGAGACCAAGGTGACCTGCGGCTGCGGGAACAAGTTCACCACCCGCTCCACGGTCGGCGACCTCGCCGTCGAGGTCTGCTCGGGTTGCCACCCGTTCTTCACGGGGCAGCAGCGGTTCGTCGACACGGCCGGCCGGGTCGAGAAGTTCCAGAGGAAGTACGCCTGGAGCGCCGAGAAGGCCGCCGCCCATGCCCAGGCCGCCGAAAAGGAGGCCGCTACCAAGGCCAAACGCAAACGCAAGGTCTCCACCGAGTTGCATCCGACGTCCAAGCCCCGGCCGACGCAGCAGACCCCGCCCGCCGGCCTCGCGGCCGACGGCAAAGGCCCCGGCGGTCGCGGCGGCCCAAGCCGTGGACGGGGCGGCCCCGGCGGAGGCCCCGGCGGTGGCGGCGGACCCGGCGGCGGAGGCGGACGCGGCGGCGGAGGCGGACGCGGCGGCGGACGCAGAGGACCCCCCAGGGGCGAGCAGGGCACCGGCGTTCCCACCGAACGACGAAAGGCCAAACCCAAGGAAGAGAAGCCCGAGGCATCGGCCAAGGCCGCCACGCCCGAAGAGGCCAAGACGCCGCAGCCCGAAGCCCAGGCCCCCCAGGTCGAACAGCCCAAGGCCGAAGCGTCCAAGCCCGAGGCGAAGCCGGATCAGGCCCCCGAAAAGCCCAAGGGCGAGTAAGGCGCGATTCCGCGCGGCCCGTACGGGCCGCGCAGGCCACATAGTCCGCCGGCGGACTTGTCCGTCGTGTGTTTGGCCGAACGCGCCGGGCAAGCCCGGCGGCTAAATGTTGTTGTTGCCGCTGTTGTTAATCCGAAATCCGCAATCCGAAATGGTTTTATGGCTCGACGAGTTGCTTGGCGTCGGGCAGGTCCTTCAGGCCCCCCAGGCCGAACGCCTGAAGGAACTTCTTGGTGGTTCCGTACAGGAGGGCCCGTCCCAGGCCTTCGCTTCGTCCGGCCACGCGCACCAGCCCCTTCTCCATGAGGGTGCGGATCATGTCGCCGCACGCCACGCCGCGGATGTCCTCGACCTCGGCCCGCGGCACGGGCTGCTTGTAGGCGATGATGGCCAGCGTCTCGAGGGCCGCCTGCGTGAACCGCTGCTGCCGCCGGGCCGCCATCAACGTCTTCAGATATTTGTTATACTGCGGCCGGGTAAAGAGTTGCAGGCCGCCCGCGATCTCCTCGACCGTGAACGCCCGGCCGGTGGCGTCGTAGTCGGCCACGAGTTCGGCCACCGCCGCCCGCACCGCCTCGGGCGTGACGTCGTCGCCGCCGGCGTCGGCCAGGCGCTCGACCGGCACCGGCTCGTCGCTGGCAAAGAGGACGGCTTCGACGATCTGTTTGAGCGTTTCCTTGCTCATCGGCACTCCCATGGCTGGGCGCGTGTGGCCCGGCCGGCTTGTCCGGCCGGGGGCAGCGCGATGGCGCTGCGCAGTCGGTGCCGCGCGCTCCGCTGTGCGTCGCGGCTAAAAGGGTTGGCATCCCGCGCGGCCCGTACCGTCCCCACGCCGAAGCGCGTGTGGCCCGCTCTACGGCTTCGTATCGATCGCCTCGCGGATGCGTCCCAGGGCCTCGTCAACGGCGGCCTTGACGGCGTTCGAGGTAATCGTCGCCGCCGTAATCGCCTGGATGTCGGCCAACGCCTCGTGCCTCTTGCCCGGGAATCGGTCCAGGAACGGGTTGAAGGTCCGCTCGGGCTCGTCGGCCCCGAACAGTTTCTGCCACAGGGTGTAGGTGCTTCGGTGCTCGGCCACCTGGGCCCCGAGGCCGGGCGTCTCGGCCTGCGACGTCACGACCACGGTGTGAATCACCAGGCCCTCCGGCGTCGGCTTCGCGCCGACCATGACGCGGACGGTGCTGGCGTACCCCTGGGCGGCGCCGGCGGCCACGTAGGCCACCACCTTGTCCTCGGCGTTCGTGGCGGCGTAGACGGCGGACTCGGTCCCCGCCTGGCCGGCGACGGGGTGGTCGGCGTCGACCGCGGCGCCCTCCGGGACGGCGGCCCGGATGGCGGCCTGGCGGGCGGCGGCCTCGCGGGCCGCAATCTTCCCCTCCCACAGGCCGTACAGCACCGCCACGCCGCTGCCCATCAACGTACAGACGAGCGCGAGGATGACAACGAATTTCAGCGCCGTGCGGATCATCGTTTGTGCCCGAAGATGCGCGGCCGGGTCCAGCGGTCAATCAGCGGCACCGCCGTGTTCATCAGGAGGATCGAGTAGCAGACGCCCTCCGGGTACGCGTGGCTGTAAAGGCGAAAGAGAATCGTCAGCACGCCGCACCCGGCCCCGAAGATCCAGAGGCCCTTGTTCGTCAGCGGACTCGTGACCATGTCGGTCGCCATGTAAAGGGCCCCGAGCATGAGGCCGCCGCCCAGGAGATGCCACAGGACGAACCGCAGGGCGGCGTCCGGCATGGCAAGGAGAATCGGCTGCCAGGCGGCCGACTCGGCTCCGCCCTCGCCACCGGCGAGATACAGCGGCAAGAGCAGTGCCCCCGCGGCCACGGTCCCCAGGTAGGCCAGCGGTACCTGCCAGCGGATCCAGCCTTTGTAGATGAGATAGGCGGCGCCGACCAGAAGCAGCAGGGCGCTCGTCTCGCCCAGGTCGCCGCCCACCGTCCCGACGAACATGTCCCACAGGCCCCGGCCGTGGCCCTCGGTCAGGACTTTCAGCACGTCCACATCGGCGTAGCCCTGGGTGGCGATGCTCTTGGCCATGGCCATCGGGCTGGCGCCCGTGACGGCGTCCGCGCCCCCGGCCATGCCCCCGACGGCGGTCCCCACGTTGCCCAGAAAATGGTGGCCCGTCAGCACGGGGTACGCCGCGGGGTTCATGTCGGTCGGGAACGAGACGTGGACGAACGCCCGGCCCACCAGGGCGGGGTTCCAGATGTTGCAGCCCAGGCCGCCGAACGCCTGCTTGGCGATGGCGATGGCCACGCCCGCCGCCACCACCGGCACGAACCACCGGGCCTGGGCCGGCAGGCAGAACGCCACCAGCAGGCCGGTCACCACGGCGCTGCCGTCGCCGATGGTCATGCCGCTCCGCCGCCACCACGTGGCCTTGACGCCGTCACGGGACCGCCGGTGGAACCGCAGGTACGTGATGACCGCCTCCGCGCCCACCGCCGTCGCCACCGCCAGGCCGATGTGCAGGTACGCCCGGCAGCCGAAGACGTATCCCGCGAAGACGGCCGCCGGCGCCAGCGCCGCCGCCACCGACCACATGATGCGGGCGGTGGTGTCGCGTCCGCGCAGGTGCGGCCAATGGCCGACCACGAGGCCGGCCTCGGCAGGCGGCGGGGCGGATTGGGCGGTGTCAGTCGGCAACCTTCTCGACCTCGCGTTGGATGCCGGCGGCCTGGGCGCGTTCTCTCTCGCGGCGGCGCTCCAGGGCCTTGCGGCGTTCGCCGCGAAGCATCTCGATCAGATGAACCATCCGCCGACGCGACGGGCACACGTACGCGCACGCGCCGCACAGGATGCAGTCCATCAGGCCGAACTCCATGGCCGTATCGACCGCGTCCAGGTTGCCCGCCAGGAACGATTCGCCCAGAATCGAGAGGCGGCTCGGGTTCAGCCAGGACGGGCAGTGCCGCACGCACGCCCCGCACCGGATGCATGGCCCGCCCTCGTACACGGCCGCCCGGCGGAAGACCAGCAGGCCGCTCGTCCCCTTCGTCACCGCCAGGTCGGCGGTGAACTGGGCCTTGCCCATCATCGGGCCGCCCAGGATGAGTGCCTCGTAGCCCTCCTGGACCTGCGCCTCGGCCAGGAGCGCGGCCAGGGGCGTGCCGATGCGGACGCGGAAGTTCCCCGGGGCGCGGGCGGCGTCGCCCGAGACCGTCAGCACGCGCTCGATGAGCGGCTGGCCGCGGACGCACGCCTCCGCGATCGCGCACGCCGTCTGCACGTTCTGGACCACGACGCCGGCGTCGGCCGGCAGGCCGCCCGTCGGCACCTCGCGGCCCAGGCACGCCAGGATCAACTGCTTCTCGGCCCCCTGCGGGTACTTGGTCGGAAAGACGCGGACGTCCAGGTCGTCGGCGCCGGCGACGGCCCGGCGCATGGCCTCGACGGCCCGGGGCTTGTTGTCCTCGATGCCGACGATGCCGCGCGCCGCCCCCGTCGCCCGCATGCACAGCCGCAGGCCGGTCACGATCTTGTCGGCCTCGGCCAGCATGACGCGGTAATCGCACGTCAGGTACGGTTCGCACTCGGCCCCGTTCGCGAGGACGGTGTCGATGGCCTTGCCCTTGGGCGGCGTCAGTTTGACATGCGTCGGGAACGTGGCCCCGCCCATGCCGACCACGCCGGCGTCGGCGACGGCCTGGCGGATGGCGTCGCCGTCCAGGCTCTGCCACGGCCGCGGCTCCTGGGGGAGGGACGCGTGCGGGCGGTCCTTGCCGTCGGTCTCGATGACCACCGCCGCGGTGGTCCGGCCGGTGGCGGCGTCGATGACCCGCTCGATGCCCGTCACGGTGCCGGAGGACGGCGCGTGGACGGCGGCCGAGATGAAGCCGTCGGGCTTGCCGATGGGCTCACCGCGAGCCACGGCCTGGCCCCTCTCGACGGTCGGGACGGCGGGCGCGCCGAGGTTCTGGGCCATCGGCACGACCAGACGCGGCGGCAGGGGGAGGGGGCGGATGTCCGTCTCGGCGGTCCACTTGGTCTCGGGCGGATGGACCCCGCCCGGGAAGGTTGCGCGTGTCACGGCATCTCCCGTCCGGAAAGGCAGGCAGTATAGCCGTCCCCGCGCCGCCCGTAAACGGTTTTGTCGCCGGCGGGGCCGCGCTCGAAATGACAGCCTTTCGCGGCGCTCGCTCGAAATGGCAACCTGCGCCGCCGCCCCGTCTTTGTCGTACATCCTGGACCAAGGACCGGGGGCCAGGGACGCGGGACGCAAGCCTACCGGCCCAGGTAGTCCTCGATGATCCGCTGGAACGCGGGGCGATCCTCGGTTTCCCACATGCCGACGATTTTGCGTTCGCGCTGGGCGTTTTCGGGCGAGTCGGAGGCGTGGGCGGCGTTGCGCATCAGGTCGCGCCCGAAGTCGCTCCGGACCGTGCCTTCCTCGGCGTGCTCGGGGTTGGTGGCGCCCTGCATCTGGCGGATCTTCTCGATGGCGCCCGCGCCGCGGTACAGGAGCACCAGGCACCGGACGGGCCCGGGCTTATGGCGCTCGGCCTCGCCGGCGACCTTCCGCGGGTCCACGCCGGTCATGTAGTGGACGATCTTGGCGAACTCGGTCCGGGCGTTGAGGTCGGCGAGCATCTGCTTGGCGGCCTCGTAGAAGGCGTCGGGGATCGGGAAATCGAACGCGTCGCGGAGCCGTTCGCGCAGCGTGTTCTCGATGAGGAACCGGAGTTTGTCGCGGAAGACGTCGATGAGCGGGGCGTAGAAGGCCTCGCCCTGGGCGGCCGACATCGACGTCAACTTCGCCCCCACAATGTAGAGGCCGGTGCGGCTGAAGACGTCGATGATGTACCCGGGCCGGCGGCTGCGTTTCTCGAAGTTCTCGGGCTTCAGGATCACGAGTTGCGTTTCGAACGTCTCGGCCTCGGGCAGGAAATCGACCGACCGCTCGATGACCCCGCCGTCGGTCGCGGCGGTGCGGGCCAGGAACGCCAGTTCGTCGCGGGCGGTCTCTCGGCAGGGCCCGCAGATGACGGCGGGCTCGAAGTACCGGATCGAGCCGTCCTCGTTCCGCTGGAAGTCGCCGTACGTGCCGCGGACCGTGTGGCCGGTGACCCGCGGGCTGGCCTTGCCGACGACGTCCCTCAGCAGGTGTTCGAAGGCGTTCTTGCCGCGGAAGAGGAGGACCATGCAGCGGTTCGAAAGGCCCAGGGGGTTGGTGCGCCGCAGGTTCTCGTCGACGTAGCGGATGAACGCCTCGCGGGCGGGGTCCTCCAGGTCCGACCGCTGGAGGATGGCCAGGTACTCGTCCACCCAGGCGTCGCTCGGGGCAACCATGTGGATGCCCACCAGGTCCAGCCGCGACAGGCTGACCAGGCGGCCGATGATGCCGCCGGTCCGGCTCTTGTGCAGACTGTACGGCGTGATGATGGCATAGGCGAGTTCGTCGGCCACGGCGTGCCCTTCCTGCTTGGCGTTCCGCGCGTACTGTAGCCGCGAGGCCGGAGCGAATCAACGGCTTTCGCATGCGGTGGTCGGATGCCGCGACGGCGCTGCATGCCAAGCAAGCGGCTACGGCATACGTTGTCATTCCGAGCGAGCGCAGCCCGTACGGGCCGTTCGAACAGCGAGATTTCTCCACTCGGGCCCTTCGGGCCCTCGGTCGAAATGACACGCGGTGTGCCCACCACTTCTCTGATGTGCACCCGAGCGCGCGGCGAAATGCGTTTTGCCTTGAACCGGTCCCGCGGCGGGGGTACCGTGGAGGGCTATGGGGAACCCTGACACGCCTGCCGTCCGCACTGCCGCGCGCCTGGCGGGCTGTATCGACCACACCGTCCTGGCGCCGGACCACCACACCGTGGCGGACCTCGCCCGCGTGGCCCGCCATCTTCGGCTCCGGCTGGAGGTCGAGGGCCGGGCCGGCCTGTCGGCGGTGCCCCGGCCGGCCGACGTTCCGCCCGCGGCGCAGCGCACCCGTACGGGTGGCACCCGGCGCACGTCGTCCGGCGCGGCACGCGCCACGGTCGACGAACGTGACCGGCCGCTCCCGCGGCCGGCTCGGGAAGAGCCGGCTCGGGACGAGCGCGCCGCCGCGGCGGTCGAGGATCTCAAGGAGGATTTCAGCCGGGCCCGGGCCTCGGCCGGCGCCGCCTCGGCAGAGGCCGCCGCCGACGCCGAGACGTACGAGGAGGCCGCCGCTCCCGCGCCGGCCCCTGCCGTCCACGTGAAAGGACCCGGTTTGTTCGACCAACTCAGCCCCGACCTGGAAGACGGTTCGAGTCCCGAGGACGCCCTCCAGCGCATCGCCGACGAGGTGGGCGCGTGCTCGCGGTGCCCCGAACTCGCCGCCAGCCGCACGAAGACCGTGCCGGGGCAGGGCAGCCCGTACGCGCGGCTGGTGTTCATCGGCGAAGGCCCGGGGGCCGACGAAGACGTCCAGGGCCTGGCGTTCGTCGGTCGGGCGGGGCAACTCCTCACGAAGATGATTGAAGGTATCGGCATGACCCGCGACGAGGTCTTCATCGCCAACATCATCAAGTGCCGGCCGCCCGGAAACCGCAATCCCCTCCCCGAGGAGGAGGCGAACTGTGCGCCGTACCTGGCGCGGCAACTCGAGGTCCTCCGCCCCAAGGTGATTGTGGCGCTGGGGGGGGTGGCAGCCAAGTTCCTGCTCCAGACAAGCGACGGCATCACCCGCCTCCGCGGACGGTTCTACCCCTACAAGGGGGCCCAGTTGATCCCGACGTTCCACCCCGCCTACGTCCTCCGCAGTTACACGAAGGACACCCGCCAGAAGGTGTACGACGACCTGCTGATGGCCAAAGAGGCGCTGGCGTAGCGCGGCGGCACGGTGCCCCGGCCGGTCTTGTCCGGCCGTGCGCCACTAAATTCCGCGCGGCGGCACGGTGCCACGGCCGGTCTTGTCCGGCCGTGCGCCACTAAACTCCGCGCGGCGGGTTCGAACGGCGCGTCGCTCGTGCGCCGCTGCCGTGCCACCCGGCCGGACAAGCCGGCCGGGCCACACGATGCGCGCCGGCCAAGGCCGGCGGCTAAATGTCCGGATGAAAAAAGGTGGGCGTCGCCACCATGGGGGTGAGCAGCGACGCCCTAGGGCCAAAGGGCGGTCCGGGAAGGACCGCAACAGCCGGGCATGAGAAGGGGCGGTTCTGCCCGGCCGTCTATTCTTGGAACCCCCTCGCGGGGGGAGTGTTCCGAAAAATCGGAATTTTTTGCCGGCCGTTCCGCGGGCCGCCCAGGCGGCCGATTTCGGGTGGCATGGCCATCCCCCGAAGGGGGTGACCATGTGTCACGAGGCGGCCCATGGCCGCGGCTGCGCCGCAACGCCGTTCGAGCCGGGTGCGGAAGCACCCGGTCACGCTGGATGCGCGTGGCACATGCCATGCCGTCCACACGTGCCCCGCCGCTTCCGCGGCGGGCTCTGACTACGGCATGCCCGGGCCGCCTTCCATCCCGCCGGGGAAGCCGAACCCCGGAGGCATCATGGGCTGGGCCTGCGGCAACTGGTCGAGCCCCAGTTTTTTGATCATGCCGGGATAGGCGGCCTTGGCGGCCTGGACCTCGGCGTTATAGTCGAACTGGGGCGAGACGGGCGGCCCGGCGTGGGCCTCCAGCGCCCCCTCGACGCCGAACAGTTCTTTCACGACGGCGGGGTCGTCGAGCGGCGGCTGGCCGGGGTCGCCCCCGCCCTTCAGGACCTGCGCGCGGACGAACGCGTCGTCGGCCATGAACTTGTCGAGGACCGCCAGGACCTTCTCGCCGTCGAACCCGAACCGCACGCCCCCGTCGTCGGTCTTCTGGAACCCCTTGACCTGCGTCAGCGGGCCGGGCAGGCGGAAGGTGACCTCCATCTTCATCTTGCCGAGGAACAGGGTCATCATCGGCTTCATCTGCTGCCACTTCATGCGTTCGGCCTGGATGCGCTGCTGGATCTGCTCCTCGGTGAGTTGGGGCGGCGGGGCGTCCTGCGGCTTCTGGTCGTCCTTCTTCGGGGGCGCCATCTTCAGGATCACGCCGCCCTTGCCGTCGCTGGTGAAGGTCATGCCCTCGTTCTGGCCGCCCTGAAGTTCCATCTTGGTGAAGTCCTTGAAGTACGCCGTCCCGCTGAACCGGTTGCGGTTGTCCTCGGTGCGCTGGCAGGAAACGTCGGCCCAGGCATCGACGCCTTTCGACCCGTCCAGCACCGACTTGGCGAACTGCTTGGCGACCATGTCGGGCGGGGGCGGTTCCTGGTCGGGCGTCATCTGGAACGGCATGTCGGACATGACGATCTCGACGCGGGCCTTGCCCGAGCCGTCCGGGTTCAGTGTGGCGTCCTGCTTGGTCTCGAGGCACCCGGCCGCCAGCACGGTTGCCGAGACCATGGCTGCGAGCATGAGCACGTGGCGCATGAAAGGCTCCTTAAGGCGCGGGTTTCCCCCCTGGGCATGTTGCCCATACGGGTTTATACGAGTCCGCCGACACGACGGGCACGTTACTTTAGCAGAGGCGGCCGGCGTTGCCAACAAGAAAGCGTCGAGCCGCGACCGGCCCGGAACGGGTCCAGACTTCGGAAAGGTCGCGGGGACGCTTGAATAGCGCGCGATGCTTGCGCGCGAAGCCGTTCGAGCCGCGACCGGAAGGTCGCGGGTACGCTTGAATGGCGATGCGATGCTCGCCTCGCGGATCAAACGTCTCCGCGTGCTTTCGCACGCGGCTCGGCAGCGGCGGGCTCGGGCACGGCAGGCCGTGCCCCTACGCGGCTCGCGCGGCGCGGTGTTGCTCGCGGCGCCGGCGGCCGGTACAATGGCGGCGGTTCGGGGGCGGGGGCACGTCCATGCGTCCTGACGCGCCGGTCAAGGAGACGGCGGCGCCGGCCGCGACGCCGGGCCGCGGTCTGGCGGACGGACCGCGGGCGTACCCGCTGTCGCGGTCGACGCCGGAGGAACTCGGCAACGACGCCCCGGCCCGGTCGCGCCTCATTTCGCCCTCGCTGCTCCTGCCGGCCGAGGTCGTCCTCTTCGAACTCAAGCCCTCGCTCTGGTACGTGGCGTTTGCCAGTTTGCCGATTGCGGCCGTGGGGGCAGCCATCGTGGCCCTGGCGTTCTGCATCCAGCAGTTGGAGAGCGTCCGGTACCCGGCGGTGGTGGTCGGCATGTGGGTCATCGGGCTGCGGGTCGCCGTCGGGCTGGTCCAGTGGCTCGGGCGGACGTACGTCCTGACGGACCGGCGGGCCCTGGTCCAGACGGGCGTCTTCGACGTGAAGGTCCAGGCCGTGGCCCTGGAGAAGGTCGCCAACACCTTCGTCGCCCAGGCGGTCATCCAGCGGCTGCTGGGCATCGGCACGATCTTCTTCCGCACCGACGATGCGGACGGCCAGTCGCTGGCCTGGGAGCACGTCCGCCGGCCCAAGGAGGTGCACGGCCACGTGGTTGCCCAGATCGACCGGTGGAAGCGGGCGCTCGACCGCACGGGCCAGGCGTGACGCCGGCTTCTACACCAGCGCCACCTCGCCCTTGCCGGCGGCGATCGTGCCGAGGCGATAGACCGTCTCGCCCTCGCGTTCCAGCAGGCGGGTGATGTTGTCGGCGTAGTAGGGGCTGACGACCATCACGAAGCCGATGCCCATGTTGAAGACGCGCCGCATCTCGGGGGTGCCGATGCCGCCCGCCTTCTGAAGCCACTCGAAGATGGGCGGCACGGGCCAGGCCTTCTTGTCGATGCGGGCCTGGACGTTCGGCGGCAGGATGCGTTCGAGGTTCCCCGCCAACCCGCCGCCCGTGATGTGGGCCATCCCGTGCACGACCCGCTTCGTGCTGTAATAGCGCAGCACGCGGACGACGGCCGGGGCGTACAGGCGGGTGGGTTCCAGGAGTTCGTCGGCCACGGTCCGGCCCACGCCGGGGATCGCGTCGCCGACGCCCAGGCCGGCCACGTCGAACACGACCGTGCGGGCCAGCGTGTATCCGTTGGAATGGAGGCCCGAGGAGGCCAGGCCCAGGACCACGTCGCCCCGTTCAATCCGCGCGCCCGTGACGAGGTCCTTCTTCTCGACCACGCCGAGCGCAAAGCCCACCAGGTCGAAGTCGCCCGGGGCGTAGAAGCCGGCCATCTCGGCCGTCTCGCCGCCCAGAAGGGCGCAGTCGCACCGTCGGCACGCCTCGGCCACGCCGATGACGACCTCGGCCACCACCCGCTCGTCCAGGCGGCCCACGCCGACGTAGTCCAGGAAGAAGAGCGGCTCGGCCCCCAGGACCAGGACGTCGTTGACGCACATGGCCACGCAGTCCTGGCCCACGGTCCGGTACCGGCCGGCGTCGATGGCGACGCGCAGTTTCGTGCCCACGCCGTCGGTTCCCGCCACCAGCAGCGGGTGCCGGTAGTTGTGCCGGAACAGACGCTGGTTGTAGTCCAGGCTGAAGATGCCCGCGAAGTGGCCGTACAGGTCCAGGACGCGCGGCCCGTGGGTGCGGCGGACGGCGGAGCGAATCTCCTCGACGAGGCGGTCGCCGGCCTCGATGTCGACGCCGGCGTCCTTGTAGGTCAGGCCCTTGGCCATGGTGCGGCCGCTCCTTCCGAAGGTGCGAGGTTTACCCGCCGCAGGAGGGCATCGTATCGCGCGGCCTCGGGGCTCGCCAGCGTTTTCGCGCGCCCGAACCTCGTGCTCCCGCACGCGGCTCGTGGCGCCCGGACCATTGACACGCGGCCGCCCAGTCCCTATACTCCTGCCCCCTGTTGGGGGACATCTCCCGCAGAGGGCTCCCGAACCCGCTCCGGCTGTCTCTGCTGCACCCCCATTGAACCCCTTGAGAATCTGAGACAGCGAGGCTGATATGGACCCGAAACACCGCGACGTGCTGAAAACGAAGATGGACGAGGCGAACCTGGCGCGGCTGGAGGCGCTCGGCAGCGCCCGCCTGGACGCCTTCGTGGCCGACGCCATCGCCCTCTGCGACCCCGACCAGGTCGTCGTCTGCGACGACGCGGCCGACACGCTCGCCTTGACCCGCCGCCGCGCCATTGAACTGGGCGAGGAGCGGCCGCTGGCCATCCCCGGCCACACCGTCCACTTCGACGGCTTCCACGACCAGGGCCGCGACCGCGAGGTCACCCGGTACCTGGTGCCCGAGGGCGAGACCCTGGCCGAGACCCTCAACCAGGTCGGCCGCGACGCCGGCCTGGACGAGGTGCGGGGCCTCTTGGCCGGGGCGATGCGCGGCCGGACGATGGCGGTCCGGTTCCTGACGCTCGGGCCCACGAACTCGGCCTTCAGCATCCCGTGCGCCGAGTGCACCGACTCGTTCTACGTGTCGCACTCGATGGACCTGCTGTACCGGCTGGGGTACGAGGAGTTCCGCCGCCTGGGCGCGAAGGCGCAGTTCTTCGCCACGCTGCACTCCTCGGGCCCGATGGACGAGCGCATGGTCAGCACCGACGTCGAGAACAAGCGCATCTATATCGATTACACGCGCGACGCCGTCTACAGCGTCAACACGCAGTACGGCGGGAACACGATCGGCCTGAAGAAACTGGCCCTGCGCCTGACGATCCGCATGGCCGACCGCGAGGGCTGGCTGGCCGAGCACATGTTCCTGATGGGCGTCCGCGGACCCGGCGGACGCAAGACCTACGTGGCGGGCGCCTTCCCGAGCGCCTGCGGCAAGACGAGCACCGCCATGCTGCCGGGCGAGACCATCCTGGGCGACGACATCGCCTACTTCCGCGTCATCGACGGCCAGGCCCGCGCCGCCAACGCCGAGGCCGGCATCTTCGGCATCATCCAGAACGTCAACCGCGTCGACGACCCCGAAATCCACAAGGTCCTCACCACCCCCGGCGAGGTCATCTTCTCCAACGTCCTCGTCAAGGATGGCCGGCCCTACTGGCTGGGCATGGAGGGCGACATCCCGAAGGACGGCGAAAACTTCTCCGGCCTCTGGCACGAGGGCAAGACCGACGACCAGGGCAAACCCATTCCGCTCGCCCACAAGAACGCCCGTTACGCCGTCCGCCTCGACGCCCTCGCCAACTGCGACGACCAACTCGAGAACCCCCGGGGCGTGCCCCTGTCGGCCGTCATGTACGGCGGCCGCGACGCCCACGCCTACGTCCCCGTCCAGCAGGGGTTCGACTGGGCCCACGGCATCATCGCCTACGGGGCGGCCCTGGAGACCGAGACGACGTTCGCCACCGTCGGCAAAGAGGGCGTGCCCGAGATCAACCTGATGAGCATCCAGGACTTCGTGGCCATCGCGCTGGGCAAGTACGTGCGGAACAACCTGGAGTTCGGCAAGCGCCTGACGCAGCCGCCGCTCGTCTTCGGCGTCAACTACTTCCTGCGCGACGGGGCCGGCAAGTTCGTCACCGGCATGCGCGACAAGCACGTCTGGGTCAAGTGGATGGAACGCCGCGTGCATGGCGAGGCCGAGGCCGTCCGCGGACCTACCGGCTGGCTGCCCCTGTACGACGACCTCGTGCCGCTCTTCGCGGAGGTCCTGGGCGCCGAGTACGCCCGCGACGACTACGTCAAGCAGTTCACCATCCGGGTGCCGGAGAACATCGCCAAGATCGACCGCGTCCTGGCGTACTATGCCGAGAACATCCCCGACGCGCCCGAGGTGGTCGGCGAAACCCTGCGGGCCCAGCGCGAGCGCCTCCAGACGCTCGGCGCCGCCAAGGGCGACCGCGTCTCGCCGCTGGACCTGTAACGGCCTTTCACCGCAGAGCACGCAGAGATCGCAGAGAACGGCACAAGGCTGAGGGGTGAAACGGCGTAGCGGCGGGCGCGCCCTTTTAGCCGCGACGCGGAGCCCGGCCGAACAAGTCGGCCGGGCCACACGCGCCCTTTTAGCCGCGACGCGGAGCGGAGCGCGTGCCGTTCACCCGGCGATGTGCGCCCGGCGCGCCCCTCCACCCCACCCCCTTGCCCGCGCCGCACGCGCGGGTACAATGCCCCTGGTCCAGCGCGGGAGGTCCCGGCATGAGCGGCAAGGCGAATCGTCGGCGGTTCCTGAAGGGCGCGATCGCGGCGGCGGCCGGTACGGCCGTCGGCCTCAGCCTGGAGGAACAGGCCCTCCTCGCCGCCAAGGCCGACCGGCCCGGCGCCAAGGCAGGCGACGGGCAGGCGGGCGCCAAAGCAGGCGACAAGCAAGCCGGCGCCCAAGCCACCGACGCCGAACGCGGTGCCAAGCCCGCCGGCGAGACCGACGCCCAGGCCGCTGCCCTCGGCACGCTGCCCACCGGCACCATCAACGGCCGGACCCTCAGCCGTATCATCTGCGGCGGGAACCTCATCTCCGGCTTCGCCCACAGCCGCGACCTCACGTACGTCTCGCCGCTCCTGAAGAACTACTTCACGGACGCGAAGGTCTTCGAGACGCTCCACCTGTGCGAGCAGCACGGCATCAACACGGCCATGC
>JADHXV010000016.1 GCA_016782785.1 Planctomycetota bacterium
CGCCCAGCGCCGGCCCCAGGCACGAGTTCGGGTCGGCGTCGACGGCGAGGATCGACTGGCCGGTCCGGTCGACGAGCGTCCGGACCACCAGGGCCGCCAGCGTCGTCTTGCCGCTGCCGCCTTTGCCCGAGATGGCGATGGTGGTGCTCATGACTGCTGTGCGACCGTCCTTTCACTTCCCGCGCGGTCTCGTTCGCGTTGCCGCGCGGCCCGTACGGGCCGCGCTTCCAGCGATGTCATTTCGACCGAGCCGCGACGCGGTCGCGTCGCGGCCCGTACGGGCCGCGCCTCGTCGTTGGTTGTCATTCTGAGGGTCGCGTTGGCGACCCGAAGAATCTCGCCGTTGTCTTTGTTCCCTTTCGAACAACGAGATTCTTCGCTCGCTTCGCTCGCTCAGAATGACATCGCAGTTGGCCGTCAAGCGCGGTGCATCAGGAGATACACCGCGCGGTACGCTTACCGTTCCCCCGCCCCCGCCAGCCGCCGCCGCACGCTCGGGAAGCGCGCGACGTCGGTGTGCGGCAGGAAGTTGGCCTGC
The DNA here is from genome assembly GCA_016782785.1 of Planctomycetota bacterium. Lineage (GTDB taxonomy): Bacteria > Planctomycetota > Phycisphaerae > FEN-1346 > FEN-1346 > BS750m-G62. The sequence continues at coordinate 539 of JADHXV010000016.1, forward strand.
ATGAACGCGTCCATGTACGTCGGATGATGCATCAGATCCACATACGTCATGTGGTCGGCGATGCGTTCGGCGGCCGCGAGGGCCTGCCGGCTCTCGAGGGCCATCCGCGCCCCCGCCAGCGACGTGTTGCCGACGAAACGGACCCGCTCCGCCGGCAGGTCGGGCAACAGGCCCACCGTCACGGCGCTTTGCACGTCCAGGTGATGGCCGAACCCGCCCGCCACGACCACCGCGTCCAGGGCCGAGGCGTCCGTCCCGGTCATCTGCATGAGAATCTCGACGGCCGCGTACACGCCGGCCTTGGAGCGGATGAGGTTCGCCACGTCGGCCTGGGTGATGACGAGGGCCCCGCGGTCGCCCTCGGCCGGGACGAGGATGAACTCGGGCCCGTCGGGCCCGTCGCGCAGCCGCGGGCCGGCGAGGTCCGTAAACCGGCCGGTGCGGTCGATGAGGCCGGCCTCGAGCATCGCCGCCAGGCCGTCCAGAAGGCCGCTGCCGCAGAGGCCGCGCGGCGGCCCGACGCCGATGGTCCGCCACACGAGTTGGCCGTCGCGGACCGCGACGCGCTCGATGGCGCCCGCCGCCGCCCGCATGCCGCACCGGATGCCCGACCCCTCGAACGCGGGCCCGGCGCTCGAGGAGGCGCAGACCATCCACTCGCCGCCCGCCAGCACGATCTCGCCGTTGGTGCCGATGTCGATGAAGAGGTTCAGGCCTGGGGCCCGGTCGAGGCCCGTGGCCAGGATCCCCGCGACGATGTCGGCCCCGACGTACGCGCCCACCGCCGGCAGGCAATAGAGGAGGCCATGCGGATGGATTGCGAGGCCGATCTCCGCGGCGCGGACGGGCGGAAGGTGCGCCGCCGCCGGCACGTACGGCGACCGGCGGATGCGGCGGGCGTCCAGGCCCAGCAGAAAGTGGATCATCGCCGTGTTGCCCGCGCACACCACCGCCGTGATGCACGCCGGGTCGGCCCCGTGCCGGTCGGCGAGCGCACGGATCAGGCCGTTGATATCCCCGACGAGGCGCCGCTGCATCTCGTCAAAGGCGTCGTGCTCCTCGGCGTACATGATGCGGCGGATGTAATCGTCGCCGAAGTGCATCTGCGAGTTGTACGCGGCCTCGGCGTCGAGGACGGTGGCGGTGGCCAGGTCCACGAGGTGCGCGACGACGGTCGTCGTGCCGGCGTCGACCGCGACGGCGTAGTGGCAGGCGGTCGTGTCGCCGGGTTCGACGGCGAGGACCTCGGCCGACTCGCCGCGGCGGGCCACGACGGCCGTCACGTCGTACTTGGCATCCTGGAGAATACCGGGCAGCCGGCGGAGGAGGTCAATCGGCACGTCGAGGCGCGGGGCGTCCACGTGCGTGCGTATAGACATGCACAACCGTTCGTGGTCGGCCGCCTGGTCCTCCTCCGACGGCGGCGCCATCGCCAGGTGCACCTTGCGGACCAGCGGGTCGAACGGATAGGCGCCGCGGCCGAGGCCCTGGTCCTCCGTGCCGTCGGCCGGCCGGTCGCCGGCGTGGACGACGATGTGGGTGGTGTCGAGCGCGTGGTCCTCGGGGACGGCGACCACGAGGTCCGATTCCACGCGGGCCTGGCAGGCCAGGACGACGCCGTCGCGGCGCTCCTCGCCGGAGAGGAGCGTGGTGGGCGGGGCGTCGGCCTCGCCCTCGCGGACGGTCACCCGGCACTTGCCGCACGTCCCGTCGCCGCCGCAGACGGCCGACAGGTAGACGCCGGCGCGGCGGGCGGCGTCGAGGACGGTGGCGCCGCGCGGCACCTCGGCGGAGGTGCCGGAGGGCTCGAAGCGGACGCGGCAGGTTGTGGGGTTTTCGTCGGGCATCGGGTGCGTCACGTTTCCGCGCGGCCGGTACGGGCCGCGCCTGTTCGTTGGTTGTTATTCTGAGGGTCGCCTTGGCGACCCGAAGAATCTCGCCGTTGTCTTTGCTCCTTTTCAAACAGTGAGATTCTTCGCTCGCTGCGCTCGCTCAGAATGACATCGCGATGATGACTGCCGTTCGGCTCACGAACTCCAGACCTCCTTGAGGTACCGGGGGATCTGGTTCGACTCGCGCGGGCCGACCAGGACCTCCCAGCCGGTCGCCTCTTCCAGTTTGCCGCTCATCACGGCCACGTATCCAGGGATGATGAGTTTGCGATGTTTCACTTTGGACTCGACGCCGGCGTCCTGCATGGCCTTGGCGACGACCTTCTCGTTGAGTTTGTCGCCGGAGTAGGCCGTCAGGACGCTGGTGCCCTCGGTGTCGACGCAGAGGATCCAGGCGGGGACGCGGCTGGCCTCGACGTCGCCCTCCACGGTGTAGTACGTGAGCGAGAAGTTCGTCGTGAAGAGGACGGGGCTCGTCTCGTCGGGGTCGCCGACGGCGTGCAGTTTCGGCTCCACCTGGGCCGGCTTCTGCGGGTCCGTGTAGATATTCTGTCGCGTCGTCAGAACGGGCAGCAGCGCCCACGGCTCGAGCGTCTCGAGCACCACGATGCCGGCGTACTTGCAGACGAGCGCAGCGGCGCGGACGGCCTGGTCGGCGGGCCCGCCGTCGGTCGCGAACGTGATGACGGGATGCCCCAGGGCCCGGACGTTCTGCTTCAGGGCCAGGTGCCGCATCCGCGCCAGGCCCGCCATCTCGGCCCAGGGGTCCGTGGCGTCGAGGTGCAGGACGATTTCGCCGCAGCCGGCCTTCTTGAGCGTGTCCGCCAGGTCGGCCAAGGCCTCGGGGTCGGCGGCGCGGGCGACGATGGGGCACTTGGCGGCGGCGGCCGCGGAGGCCATGGCGTCGGCGTTGGCGGCGCTGGCGCCGCAGACGAGCGGCCGCGCGCCGCCGACGGCCTGAAGGGCCGCCTTGGCGGCCGCGGCGCTCTCGGTCACGAGGATGACGGCCTTGCCGGTGCCGCGCGCGGCCTGGGCGGCGGCGGCGAACCGGGCGGCGTCGCCGCTGGGGTTGGTCACCGCGACGGCCTCGATGGGCATCGGCTGGCCGATGCGCTCAAAGGCGAGGCCGCGGATCGTTTCGCACCGCGCGGTCAGCGCGGCGTCGTCGAGCGAATCGGGCAGGGTGACGGCTACGACGGTGGGGCGGTGGAACTTCTCCTCGTGGCGGAAGAGGACGGTCTCGCCGCCCACCTGGCACGCGGCGTCGCCCGTGCCGAAGGTGACGGTCTGCATGGGCGGTGCGGCGGCGGCGGCGAGTTTCTCCTTGGCCTCGTCCGAGGCGTGCGGGCAGGCGTCCAGGCTGACCTTCTTCTGCGCCAGGGCCATCGCGAACGCCAGGCACGTGGGGTGTCCGCAGTCCTTGCAGTTGGTCTTGGGGAGGAGTTTGAAGATTTCCAGGCCGCTCAGTGCCATGCGGGTGAACCCTTCTTGTGGAGTCGTTTGCGTCGCCGGCGGCCGCGCCGGCGGCCCCATGATAGCAGACGGGCCGGTCGAGGGCTAGAACATGGGGGCCATCTCGACGGCAGGATGGCCGGCCTTCGTGATGTGCTCGAGGACCTCTTCCTCGGTGGCGGCGGTGGTTTCGTCGGCGATCTTGTCGAGGTGCGCCTCGCCGCCCAGGCCGAGTTCCTCGGCCCGCCGGACCAGGCCGTCGCGAAGGGCCTCCTTCAGGAGGGTGGGCATCCAGACGAGGCGGGCGAAGCCGCCGTCGGCGCTGATGAACTTGGGGCTGAGGATGTACTGGCGCGAGTGGCCGAAGAAGCCGGGCGTCTGCCGGCCGCCGCCCACCGTGCCGGCCGCCGTCGAGAACTTCATGCCGCACGGCGTCATCTCGGGGTATTCGCGCGGCACGATCATGATGCCGCCCGTCGAGGGCAGGACGGCCGAGATGCACTCGAAGCATCCGCACGAGGTCATCGGGTCGACGATCATCGAGTAGGCGCTCATCCGCTCGATCGTGCCGTTGGAGGCCTCGGCCACGAACTGGTTGACCTTCTCCCACTGGCCGAGCGCGGCGTCGACGGCCGCGCCTTTCGCGACGGGCTGGTTGGGTCCGGCGGGGTTGATCTGGTAGGCGGCCCGGCCGTCGAGCCAGTTGTACGCCCCGCATAGGCCCGGGTGCTGCGGCGTAATAATGCAGATATGATTCGGCGCGAACGACTGGCACAGGCTGCACGAGTAGAAGGTGTCGACGTCCTCGTCCACGAGGCCGGCCAGGCGGGCGTCGCGGGCCCGGTAGACGGCGACGGCCTGCTCGGCCAGCCGCTTCACGTCGGCCTCGCCGGTGAAGAGCGTGACCTGGACCTTGTCGAGAATGTTCGAGAAATCATCATGCAGGGTTGCGTGGATGATTTTGCCGATGTGTTCCAGGCGGAACCCCTTCGCGTACGCCTCCTTGCCGATGCGGACCCAGATGATGTCGCGCTGGCCCATGTGAAAGAGGCCCTGGGCGTGGTTGGCGTAGGTGTGGATCTGGCGTTCGCAGACGGGCTCGAAGTCGTCCTGCATCGCGCGGCCGGCCACTTCGACCAGGATGCCCAGGGGCATGCGTCCGCCCGGCTCGACGGTGTCGATGTCCGGCCCGACGACCGTGACCTTGCCGTCCTCCACCTCGCCGGACGGCCGGGTGGTCAGCCACTCCAGCGCGGGCGTCCGCTGGCCGCCGAACTCCACGTGCATGTCGTCCTTGCGGATGCGTTCGCCCTCGAACGCCGGGCTGAACGCCACGGGGATGGGCACCTCGGCCACCTTGATCTTCAGGCCGCGCACCTCGATGGCCTTCTCGACCATCTGGGCGTGCGGCACATTGGAGACCACGTGTTCATACGTGCATACACCGGTGGGAAGGATCTGCGGGATGTCGGAGTCGGCGATCGTGGGGAAGCCGAAGTTGATGGCCCCGGCGGCGGTGGCGTACCATTCGTCGGTCACCTCGCCCATGGCCAGGACGAAGGCGAAGACGCGGTTTTTGTTGTACATGAGATTGCGGCGGAACCGGCCGCCATCGATGCCGCCGAAACTCATCGCCGCCCGGACCGCGAAGCCCAGGGCGTACACGGCGGCCGAGATGTCGCGGCCGAAGGGGACCAGGCGCGTGTCCCAGCCGAGTTGGACGCCGCCCTCGGCCAGTTGCTCGGCGAAACTCGTGCCGTGGTCGTGGGCCGCCATGAAGACGTAGAGCGACCGCTCCTGGCACTGGCGGGCGATTCTCACCGCCGTCTCGACGTCCGGGGCCGCCCCGACGATGGCGGCAAAGCCGGGGGCCGTGCCGTCCACGAACTGGATGCCGCGCTCGCGCAGGATCACGTCGTCGGCCGCGCCCAGCCACAGGCCGTCAACGGGGTTCGGGCCAATCACGTATTTGCACGCTTCGATGATCTCCTCGGCAAACAGCGCCGCCATGCCGGCGTCGAGCGTCGGCCCCAGGTACGGCAGCCAGTGGTGCGCCTCGACGGGCGGCGGCAGGAGGTCGCGGATGCGGTCCATGACGGGCCCGAGGTCGGCCAGCGTCTCGACCTTGTGCCCGGTCATCGCGTAAATGACGGGGAGGTAATAGCCGGTGTTCGGGAACTCGACGGCGGCCGTCTCGCCCTTCTCGGCGACGGCCCGGGCGAGTTTGTCCTCCGCCTGCCTGGCTAGGTTGTGCGCGCCGCGGATGGCGGCGGCGGCAATCTCTCGGGACATCGTCGGCTCCTTCGTTGCGGTCTGGGTGCGTCTTCGTTGCGGCCTGGGTGTCTTCTCTATCTGTCATTCTGAGGGCCGTCTTGGCGGCCCGAAGAATCTCGCCTTGGCCGTTGCGTTCTTGCCGTCTCGCACGGCGAGATTCTTCGTCGCCCGTACGGGCTCCTCAGAATGACATTGTGTTTGCGGTGCGGCGGCTACTCCACGGCCAGTCTCTGCCGGTCCTCCATGCTGTAGAGTTTGCGTTCGTGCGTCTGGTTGATGCCGAGGGCGTCGCGTTTGGCCTCGATGTGGGCGGCCATGAGTTCGGCGGCCTTGACGGGGTCGTCCTCGACGGCCCAGCGCCCGCCCAGTTCCTCCGCGATCTCGTCGAACAGGTACCGGGCCACTTGCGACTCCGACCACACGGGGAACAACTGCTCGGCAAAGACGACGAGCAGCCCCGAGGCCACGAAGTACTGGCCGATCGAAATCGCTTTTTCGGTGATGTGCTCCAGACACGCCCCCGCGACGGGCAGGTCGGCGATATCGTCGCCCAGGCCGCCCTCGCGGACCATCTCGGCGCAGGCGACCAAGATGCGGCTGTTGTCGACGCACGAGCCGACGGCCAGCACCGGTGGGATGCCGACCGCCTCGCAGACTTCCCGCAGGCCGGGCCCCGCCTCGGCCGCCGCCTCGGGCGTCAGGAGGCCCTGCTTGCCGCAGGCGATCTGCGAGCACCCGGTCGTCACGACCAGGATATCGCGCCGGATGAGTTCGCGCACCAGGCCCGTGTGGCCCGCGTCGTGGCGGACCTTGGGGTTGGTGCAGCCGACCACGCCGGCCACGCCGCGGATGCGGCCATTGATGATGTTATCGTTCAGCGGCCGGTACGAGGCGCGGAAGCGTCCGCCCAACATATAATTAATCGTCTCATGGCTGAAGCCCACGACGGCCTCGCCCTTTTCCCGGGGGATGTGGACCTCGTGCCGGCGGCGGCCGTAGGCCTCGATGGCCTTGCGGACGATCGTCCTCGCCACCTCCAGGGCGCGGGCCTCGTCCATCGGCACGTGCTCGACGCCCTGCATGCGGGCCTTCTCGCTGGTGGTGATGAGTTTCGTGTGGTAGTGCTCGACCAAATCGGCCAGACCTTGCATGATACATTGGATATCGACACACATGAGATCCACGGCGCCGGTCGCGACGGCGAGTTCCTGCGAGAGGAAGTTGCCCGCCATCGGGATGCCGTGCCGCATCATCAGTTCGTTGGCGGTGCAGCAGATGCCGGCCACGTTGATGCCGGCGGCGCCGGCCTTTCGGGCCTCGGCCACCAGGGCCGGGTCGGCGGCGGCCGCGGCGACCATCTCCGAGAGGAGCGGCTCGTGGCCGTGCACCACCAGGTTGACCTCGTCCTCCTTCAGCACGCCCAGGTTGATCTCGCCCTTCCTGGGCCGCGGCGTGCCGAACATCACGTCCTGCAGTTCGGTGCCGATCATCGAGCCGCCCCATCCGTCGCCCAGGGCGCACCGGCTGGCGTGCCGCAGGATGCTCTTGTAGTCCTGGTCCACGCCCATCGTGGTGCGGTGGAGGGTCTCGACGATCTCCTGGTCGATGGCGCGGGGCAGGATGCCCAGGTTCTTCCAGACGGCCTTGCGGGTCTCCGGGGCGCGTTCGGCCATCCGCTGGGTGCCGTGCGGCTTGCCGAACTCGGCCAGCAGCAGTTCGCCGAGTTCCTGGGCGATGGCCTTGTCGTCTTGGCCATCAATCTGGATATCCAGTTCCTTGGCCAGGGCGAGGAGTTTGGCGCGGTCCTTGATGCCGTAATCGGGCGCCTCGCCGCGGGCCATGGCCAGGAAGGCGTGGGCCACGCCCCGTCCGTGATCGGAGTGGGCGGCCGCCCCGGCCGCCACCATCCGGGCGAAGTTGCGGGCGATGATCGTGTCGGCGTCCGCCCCGCACACCCCGCGCTGCGGGCCGTCGCCGAACGGGTCGACGCGGCACGGGCCCATGTTGCAGATGCGGCAGCAGAGGCCGAGTTGGCCGAAACCGCACTGCGGCTCCTGGGCCTCGAGGCGGTCCCAGGCGGTCTCGATGCCGGCCTCGGCCATGAGGGCCAGCATCGCCTGGGCCGCCGGGTCGCAGGAGAGTCTCTTCGGGTCCATCCGTGGCTCCTTCGTCGGAGGTTAACGTCTTGCGCGATCAGAGTGTCTCGATGGCCACCTCGCCGGCGCGGGCCTCGTCGGCGGCGCGGGCGGCGCGCTGCCGGGGCGACGCCCAGTGCCGGAGGAAGTCCTCGCGCTTCTCGCCCGTCAGCACGGCCCGGTACAACTGCCAGCCGTACTGCGAGCCGTGATGCTTCGCGATAACCTGCGCGCCGACGATGCGGTCCTCGCCGTCGGTCAGCACCTTGCCGACGATTTCGTCGCGGGCCCGCTCGACCTCCGGCGGCTGGGGCAGGGCGTGGACCGTCACGGCCAGGCCCACCTCCTTCGCCGTCGTGGTCGTGTGGCCGATGGAGTACACCTGGAGACCGAGGATTTCGTCGGCCTGGGCCCGCAGGAAGCCGTCGACGGCCTGGCCCGCGCCGGCGGCGCCCGCGCCGGCGATTGCGCCCGCCAGCGCGCCCGTCGACCCGACCGCCGAGTACGTGAACCGGCCGGTGCCCAGGTCCGGCACCTCGGCGCAGTCGCCGGCGGCGTACACGTCGGCCGCGCTGGTGGCCATCTGATGGTCCACGGCCACGGCGCCGCTCTCGGCCAGGGCGATACCGGCGGCCTCGGCCAGGCGGGTGTTCGGCCGGACGCCGGCGCCCAGGATGACGAGGTCGGCCGGCACCCGCTCGCCCTTGTGGACGACGAACTCGACGCGGCCCGAGCCGCCGATCTCGCTCACCGCCTCGCCGGTCAGCATTTTCAGGCTGCGCGCGGCGAAGTGCCGCTCCAGGTATGCCGATAGATCCGGCTCGACGATGCGCCGCAGGATGCGGCTGCGGACGTTGAAGGCGACGTCCAGACCGCGGTCGAGCAGGGCCTCGGCCACCTCCAGGGCGATGAACGAGGCGCCGATGACCACCGCACGCCGGGCGCCCTGGTCCACGCGCTCCAGAATCTCGCGGGCCCCCTCGGCCGTCACGAACGTGCACACGCCGGGCAGGTCGGCCCCGGGGATGCTGGGCCGGGCGGCCGTGCCGCCGGTCGCCAGGACGGCGGCGTCGTAAGCGATGGTCTGCGCCCGGCCGCCGGCCGTCTCCAGCGTGAAGGTCTTCTTCGTGGTGTCCAGGGCCGTGGCGCGGGCCGGGGCCAGGACCTCAATGCCGTAGGCCGCGAGCGTGGCGGGGGCGAAGATGCGGGCCTCGTCGATCGTCTCCATGTGCCCCGCCAGCAGCGCCGGAATGGCCGGCCGGCGGTACGTCAGCGCGTCGGCCGAGATCAGCGTGACCTTGGCGCCCGCGCGGGTGGCGCCGATGGCGGCCATGGCGCCGGCGGCGCCTGCGCCGACGACCACCACGTGCCGCTTCTCGGCGCCCACAATCTTCTTGGAGCGGGCCCGGACGGCCTTGCCGGCCATGTGCTTCTCGGCCTCGCCGTCTTCCGTCAGGGCCGCCACGATGCTTACCGCCACCAGGTGCCGGTCATCGTCCTCAATGGCCGTCTTCTCGACGAGTTGCAGGGCGTGGGTAGGGCAGGCCTCGACGCAGGCGGGCGGGCGTCCGTCGGCCTGGCGCGCCAGGCACTGATCGCACTTGATGGTGCTCCGGCCGCCCTCGCCGATGCGCAGCACGCCCAGCGGGCACATCAGGATGCACAATTTGCACCCGATGCACAGGTCGTCGCTCACCTGGACGGTGCCCGTGGCCTCGTCGCGATGGATCGCCCCGGTCGGGCAGACGAGTTGGCAGAGGCCGTCCTCGCAGTGCCGGCACTGGATGGGCAGGCTGTGCCGGCCGGCCGTCTCGACGGTGACGCGGCGCTGCGGCCGGGGCGTCTCGCGGACCGCTCCGCGGAGGTCTTTCGATGCGGAGTGCTCCAGCGCGCACGCGACCTCGCACGACCGGCAGCCCAGGCACCGCTCCACGCGGCAGGCGATGATCTTGCTCATGGTCCCTCCCCAGCGGGTCCGTCGTTGGCGTGCGTCAGGGTGTGGCCGGTGTCTCGGCGATGTATCTCAAGAGCGTGGCAGAAACACACGCTGTCATCCCGAGCGAGCGAAGCGAGCCGAGGGATCTCGTTGTTCGAATCACGGCGAGATTTCTCCGCTCGGGCCCTTCGGGCCCTCGGTCGAAATGACAGGCGCTGTGTCCGAGGCCTTCTTCCGGCCCGCCGGCGTCTCGGTCGCGACGAGGGCCTCCAGGCGCTCCCGCGCGCGGGCCAGGGCCGCCTCGACCGCCGCGTCGGTCCCCAGGACGCTCCGGCCTTCCAGGTCGGCCCGCGCGACCGCGGGACTGTACGGCACGTGGCCCAGGAGGTCCATACCGGCGGGCAGGGCGGCACGGACCGTCTCGACCTGGGCCGCGTCGGTGACCTTGTTCAGGACGGCGCCGAAGCGTTTGATGCCGAGGTCGCGGCCCATGCGGGCGATGGCGTCGGCGGTCTCGAGGCTCCGCCGGCCGGGTTCGACGACGGCCACCAGGGCGTCGGTGCCGAGGACGGCGGCCCGGCCCAGGAACTCCAGGCCGGCCTCCATGTCGGCGATCAGGACCTCTTGCCGCTCGAGCATCAGGTGCCGCAGCATCGCCTTCAGAAACGCTCCCTGCGGGCAGGCGCACCCCTGGCCGCCGCCGCGGATGCCGCCCAGGACCAGCAGCCGCAGGCCCGCCACCTCCACCGAGTACGTCTCGGGCAGGTCCGCCACGTGCGGGTTCAGGCGGAAGTACTGGCCCACCCGGTCGGGGTCGGCCCCCGTGCGGTCCTGGATGAGGTCCTTCAAAGCGATGAGCGGCTGCGGGCGCTTGTCGGCCGGCACGCCGAGGGCGGCGGCCAGGTTCGCGTCCGGGTCCGCGTCGACCAGGAACACGCGGTGGCCCGCGTCGGCAAACTGTCGGCCCCAGATGGCGGCGACGGTGGTCTTGCCGACGCCCCCTTTGCCGCTGACGGCTATCTTCATGCGCGTGGCCCGCTGGGTTGACTGCGAAATCCAGGTTGTTCCGTGTGGAAGACCCAGGCCCACGCCGGCGGGTGGGTGCGGGCCTGTCCCGGGGCGGCTTTCGGAGCCCGCCCCCTGAAAGGCCTGCGGAGAAAGTCGCCCTTCCGGAGGCGCGTGTGCGCCCCAAGGCGGGGCCCTCAAGCCACGTTACCTTACGGGGCCCGGCGGCCGAAGTCAAGGGTGCGCCGCGGCGCAACGAGCCGCGTGCGGGAGCACGCGGGGATGCGCGATGGGCGAGCGATGCTCGCATCGCCGTTCGAATGTCTCCGCGACCTTCCGGTCGCGGCTCGAACACCGGGCGCGCCACCGGCCGCGGAAAATGCGGGAACGCTTCGGCCCCGGCGGGTTAAACCTTCTGAATCGTGCGTCGCCATGCGACCGTCCATCGTCCTATGAAGGAGGCCGTGGTGCCCAGGACCCGACCGATATCCCACGCCACCGCCCTGTCTGCCGCCGTCCTCCTGGCCGCCGCCTGCCCGGCCGTCCTGCTCGCCGCCGACTGGCCCCAGTGGGGCGGCCATGACCTCGGCCGCAACATGGTCTCGCCCGAAACGGGCCTGCCCGACACGTTCGACCCTGGCCAGAAGACGCCCGACGGCATCGACACCGCGACCGCCACGAACGTCCGCTGGGGCGTCCGCCTGGGCACGCATATCTACGGCAACCCCACGGTGAGCGGCGGCAAGGTGTTCGTGGGGACCGACGACGCCTCGCTGGCCGGCGACGAACGCCTCAAGCGGACCCAGGCCGGCATGGTCAAGTGCCTGGACGAGGCCACCGGCCGCCTCCTCTGGCAACTGGCGATTCCGAAACGCGAGAAGGAACACCTGCCGCCCGACGCCCACTACGGCCAGCAGGCCTGCGGCGTGTGCTCGTCGCCCGCCGTCGTCGACGGACGGGTGTACGTCTTCACGTCCGCCTGCGAGGTCGTCTGCCTCGACGCCGACGGTCTGGCCGACGGCAACGACGGCCCGTTCACCGACGAAGGCCAGTACATGGCGGGCCGCGGCAACAAGGCCGTCGACCTCGAACCGACGGACGGCGACATCCTCTGGGTCTACGACACGGTCGCGGAACTCGGCGTGTGCCCGCACGACGTGGCGAGTTGCTCGGCCCTGGTCGTGGACGGGTTCGTGTACGTGGGGACGTCGAACGGCGTGGACGGCCCGCACGGGCGGTGCCTGCGGCCGGACGCCCCCAGCCTGATCGTCCTGGACGCCAAGACGGGCCGGCTCGTGGCCACCGATGACGAGAAGATCGGCCGGCGGATGTACCACTGCCTGTGGGCCCCGCCGTCCATGGGCGAGGTGAATGGGCGGAAACTCGTCTTCTTCGGCGGCGGCGACGGCGTCTGCTACGCCTTCGAGGCCGTCCGCGAGGCCCGCCCCGAGCCGTTTCACCTGGCGAAGGTCTGGTCCTACGACTGCAATCCGCCCGAGTACAAGTATTTCCCCGACGGCAAGGAGATCCCGTACTACCGCGGCGACAAGCGGAAGAAGGACAGCCCGAACAAGGGCGATGGTACCTATGTCGGTCCGAGCCAGATCATTGCCACGCCCGTCTTCCATAACGGCCGGGTGTACGTGGCCATCGGCCAGGACCCGGCCCACGGTCGCGGTCGGGGGATGCTCCACTGCATCGACGCCACCAAGACCGGCGACATCACCAAGACCGGGTGCCTCTGGACCTTCGACGACCTGGAGCGGACGCTGGCCGGCGTGGCCATCGCCGACGGCCTCCTGTACGCCGTCGACCTGCCCGGCCGGCTCCAGTGCCTGGACGCTGACACCGGCAAGCGCCTCTGGCTGCACGACCTGAAGGCCGAGACGTGGGGCACGCCGCTCGTGGCCGACGGCAAGATCTACATCGGCACCAAGAGCCGCTTCCACATCCTGGCGGCGGGCCGGGAGCCGAAGGAACTGGCCCGCATCAGCCTGGGCGCGCCGTCGTACAGCACGCCGGTGGCGGCCAACGGGACGCTCTACGTCGTCTCGCAGAACTATCTCTGGGCCGTGCAAAAGGATACCGCGTCGGCCGAGGCGCAACAGTGAAACGCGGCCCGTGGCGTTCGAGCCCGCCGCGGAAGCGGCGGGTCACGTGGGGCTGGCATGGCACGTGCCGCGGCCGCTCGGGACTGACCGGCTGCTTCCGCAGCCGGCTCGAACGACGCGCGACCCATTTAGCCGCCCGTACGGGCGCGTGGTGTTGCCGTTGCTCGAACACGGAACAAGGAGGCCATGCGATGCCGCGGATGACCAGGCGCGGTTTCCTGCAACGGTCGGGCGTCTCGGCCACGGGGCTGGCGCTCGGGGCCGGCGCCCTGACGGCCGCCGGCGCCGGCCGCGTCCTCGGGGCCAACGAGCGGATCAACGTGGCCCTTATCGGCTGCGGCGGCCGGGGCCGGTACGTCATGTACGGTCTGGCGGAGCAGGGGGCCCGCATCACCACCCTGTGCGACCTGCTCGACAGCCGCCTGAACGAGACGGCCGAGTTCCTCAAGAAGGTCCAGGACGCCCCCGCCAGGCCTGTCAAGGACATGCAGGCCGTCTTCGACGCCAAGGACGTCGACGCCGTCATCGTGGCCACGCCCGACCACTGGCACGCCCCGGCCACCATCCGGGCCTGCCGGGCCGGCAAGGACGTGTACGTCGAGAAGCCGCACTGTCACAACATCTGGGAAAGCGGCCGGATGGTCGCGGCGGCCCGCAAGTACCAGCGCATCGTCCAGGTGGGCACGCAGAACCGCAGCGGCCCGTACAACCTCCAGGCCCTGGAGACCATCCAGAGCGGCAAGATGGGCAAAATCTGCCTCGTCAAAGTCTTTAATATGAAGAATGGTCAGGCGTTCAAACTGGGCGAGCCCGGCTCGCCGCCCGACGGCTTCAACTGGGACGCCTGGCTCGGCCGGGCCCCCGACCGTCCGTACCATCAGCGCCTGGTCCGCAGCGGCTGGCAGTTCTTCTGGGACTTCTGCGGCGGCGACATGGGCAACGACGGCATCCACCAGATCGACCTCGCCCTCATGCTCATGGGCGACCCCGGCTGGCCGAAGAGCGTCCGCTCCCTGGGCGGGCGGTACTGCTACCGCGACGACGATTCGCAGGTGCCCGACGTCCAGATGGTCTCGTACGATTTCCCCGACTTCGTCATGACGTTCGAACTGACCGGGTACCCGCGGTACATGGAAAAGACCACCGCCACCATCCGCCGCAACGACGAGCACCCGTACTGGACGCAGAACGCCACCCGCATCGAGTTATATGGATCCGAACTGATGATGATCCTGGGCCGGCACGGCGGGGGCTACACCGTCATGACATCCGCCGGCAAGGAGATCGAGAAGGTCTTCGGCCGGCCGTGCGACGAGCCGCATTACCAGAACTTCCTGGAGTGCGTCCGCAGCCGCAAGCCGCCGAGCGCCGACGTTGCCGTCGCCCACAAGACCGGCGTGACCATGCACATGGGCAACATCGCCCACCGCGCGGGGAACACGGCCCTTGCCTGGGATGCCGAGGCCTGCCGCTTCGACAAGGACGAGGCCAACCGGCTCATCAAGCCGTCGTACCGGGCCGGCTACGAGATTCCGGAGGAGGTGTAGCGCCGCGCGCCGTTCGAGCCGCGTGCGGAAGCACGCGGAGACGTTCGAATGGCGATGCATGCATGGCACGGCCATCGCACGGCGCTGCGTGCCTCCGCACACGGCTCGGAGCGGGGGGCTCGAGCGCGGCGCTGCGCGGGGTGCAGACTGGATTCGGTCGGAGAGTACGGTGCCCGACGATACGGAACAAGGCGATTCCGGTGCAAGCGCCCCGGCCCCGCGGCCGGCGGGCGGGGAAACCGCACGCCTCCGCCGCGGTCCGGTTCCCCCTTGCCCCGGCGACGGAAACCGGTATACTTCTCCACCCCTCGGCTCGAGGCCGGATGGGCGGGCCGCCGGCCGCGGCGACGACGAGCCCAGCCGCCCCGCAGGCACGCCCAGGTTCCGGTTCGGGCAATGGAACGGAAACGGAGACGGCGACGTGTATCGACCCGAAATCAAGGTTCTGGACTGCACCATCCGCGACGGCGGCCTGGCGAACGATTCGCACTTCCCGCTCGAGACCGTCCGCGCGGTCTACGAGGCGTGCTGCCAGGCGGGCGTCGACTACGTGGAACTGGGGTACCGCAACTCGCGGGAGATGTTCGACCCGGCGAAGTTCGGCGTCTGGCGGTTCTGCGACGAGAAGGACCTCCGGGCCGCCACCGACGGCATCGAGCAGGGCGACACCAGGATCGCCGTCATGATGGACGCCCACAAGTGCGACCCGGCCGACATCCTGCCGGCCGAGGAATCCGTCGTCGACATGATCCGCGTGGCGACGTACGTCAAGGATGTCGATAAGGCCATTTCCGTCGAGAACGTGGCCCACGCGCGCGGGTACGAAACGACGATCAACGTCATGGCCATCTCGGTCGAGTCCGACTGGGAACTCGACCCGGCCCTGGAGCAGATCGAGAAGGAGACGCACGCCGTCGCCTGCTACGTGGTCGATTCGTTCGGCGCCCTCTACAGCGAGCAGGTGGACTACCTCGTGGCGAAATACCAGCGGCTGATGCCGTCGCGCGAGGTCGGCATCCACACGCACAACAACCAGCAACTGGCGTTCGCCAACACCATCGAGGGAATTATCAAGGGAGCCAACTTTGTCGATGGCACGGTGCACGGCCTGGGCCGGGCCTCGGGCAACTGCCCGCTGGAACTCCTGCTGGGGTTCCTGAAGAACCCCAAGTTCGACCTCCGGCCGGTCCTCGACTGCGCCGCCCGCACCATCCAACCCCTGCAGAAGGACATCGAGTGGGGCTACATGGTGCCGTACATGATCACCGGCATCCTGAACCAGCACCCGCGGGCCGCCATCTCGGTCCTGAAGAGTGGGTCGCGCGACGGGTACCGGGCGTTCTACGACCGCCTGCTCGAACTGGTGGAGTAGGCAACAGGGAACAGGCACGTAATCCCATGAAAGGCTGCCCCCAACCGGGTAGGCTCTTGGGTTGATAGGAACCAGGGGCTTTGGGCCGCGACAACGTCGCGGCATCATTACTGGCCCGTGACCAGCCTCGCCGCTTCGCCCCACGTTTCGCCAAGACCTCATTCCTCCAGCGGCTTCCGCTCGCGCGGGTCGCGGCTCGTGGCGTGCAGTCTGCGGCTTGGGGGGCGCACCTGAAACAAGCGGCAACAGCGCATGCTGTCATTCCGAGCAAGCGCAGCCCGTACGGGCTGTTCGTCTTACAGCGAGATTTCTCCGCCCCCGAAGGGGTCCAGCCTGCCCGAGCCGCGTCGCGGCACGGGACGCGGCCAGGGACTTCGGATCGGACCCTTCGGGCCCTCGGTCGAAATGACACGCGGTGTCCCCGCCGCTTCTCTCAGCTGCCCCCGGCCTGTGGCCTGCGGCTCGCGGCTCTTTTTCGTGGACACCCTCGGCGGGGGCTGCCTATAATCGCCCTCGAAGGTGACGCGCCCTCGGCTGTCTGTGAGGATGCCTGTGACGACGAGGCCCCGGACCCAAGGCGGGACGGTTCGCTCTCGAGGTAACCGGAATGTCCGCGCTGTTCGCCATGCTGGCCCGAAAACCGGAGCCCGGGAAGGTCAAACCCGGCCTGGCCGAGTGTCTGGGCGCACCGGCGGCGGCGAAGGTGTATCGCAGTTGCATGATGGACCTGTGTGAGCGGTTCGCCCGCCTTTCGGTGCCGGCCCGGGTCCTGGCCTACGCCCCGCGCGGGGCACGCAAGGCGGTCAGCCTTCTGGCCTCCCGGCAGTGGCGGCTGATGGCCCAGGAAGGCGCCGGCACAGGGCAGGCCCTGGCGGGCCTCTTCGAATACGCCTGGCGGATGGGCTTGCAGCGGACCGTCGTCCTGCTGAGCGATTGCCCGACCGTTCCCAGCGAGTTCATCATCGACGCCTTCGACCGTCTGCTCGTCGTCGACGTCGTGCTCGGGCCCACGACCGACGGCCGTGTGTACCTGGTCGGCATGAGCCTGGAGCGGCCGGAACTCCTGATGGGCATCGACTGGGAGGGCACCGAAGTCTTCGACGCCCTCGTCGACCGCATCGACGCCTTCGGCCTCGTCCTGGGCCTCGTGCCGCACTGGTACGAGGTCGAGGACCGGGCCGGGCTGGACCGGCTGGCCAGCCATCTGCGGGCGCTGGCGCTGATGGGCGACGAGGAACTGCCTCGCCGCACGCAGATGCTGCTCGAGCGCCTGCGCCTGGCCGAGGGCGAGTAACGCCGACGGGGTCGAGCCGCGTGCGGGAGCACGCGGGGATGTGCGAACGGCGATGCGGTGCTCGCGCGCCGCTCGAACGTCCCCGCGACCTTCCGGTCGCGGCTCGAACGGCCGACTCGAACGGTGCGGCCGGCGGCGGCTGTGTCGCTGCCGTGCCACCCGGCCGGGGTGTTCACAGGCGATCGCCGGAGGTGCGCCATGACGTTTGACTTCGAGGAAGAGGTCCGCAGCGCGACGATCCTCATCGCCGACGACACCGAGCAGAACGTCGAACTCCTCCAGGCGTACCTCGACGACCTCGGCTGCCGCACCGTCGCCGCCTACGACGGCCAGGAGACCCTGGACAAGGTGGCCGAGGCCAAGCCCGACCTTATTCTTCTCGATATCATGATGCCCAAGATGTCCGGCTTCGAAGTCTGCCGCAAACTTAAACAGGACCCCGAGACCGCCGGCATCCCCATCTGCATGGTCACCGCCCTGACGGAGGAAGGCGACATCGAGCGGGCCGTCGAGGCCGGCACCGACGACTTCATCTCCAAGCCCGTCAACCGCTGGGAACTGCTGACACGGGTCCGGAGCCTGCTGCGCGTCCGGCACCTCCAGAACGAACTCGAACGCATCCTGGCCTACCAGCGCGAGGTGGACGCCGCCGAGGCGACCGAAGGCGAGGGGTGAGGCCGTATCTCCGACGCATCGAACGTATCGACCTGCGAACCCCAGAGAGCCGACCATGCCCCAAGCCACACCGTCCGACGCCATCCACGATTTCGTCGAAGCCCGCCGCGACGACCTGGCCCGGTACCTCTCGGACCTGATTCGTGCCCGCACGGTCAACCCGCCGGGCGACGAATACCTGGCCGCCCCCGTCCTGACGGACTTCTGCCAGGCCCGCGGCATCCCGTACGAGACGTTCGAGAAGGAGAAGGGCCGCACGAACGTTGTGGCCCGCCTCGGCGCCGGCCGGCCGCGCATCCTCGTGCCGTGCCATTTCGACGTTGTCCCCGCCGGCAGCGGCTGGGAGACCGACCCGTTCGAGCCCCTCGAGCGCGACGGCCGCATCTACGGCCGCGGCGCCAAGGATAACAAGGGGCCGCTGGCCGCCATGATGGTCGCGGCCGAGTACCTGAAGGCCCACGAGGCCGACCTGGCCGGCCAACTCCTCCTCGTGGGCTGCGCCGACGAGGAGGCCGGCTCGCGCCTCGGCATGAAGTACCTCCTGGAGGAGTGCGGCGTGGAGGCCGAGATGGCGATTGTCCCCGACGCCGGCTCCGAGATGCGCGAGATCGACGTCGGCGAAAAGGGCGCCCTGTTCCTGAAGGTCCGGGCCCTCGGCCGGCAGGCCCACGGCTCGACGCCCGAAAGGGGCGCGAGCGCCCTCTGGCCGATGATCGCGTTCCTGGAGCGCATCCGCGACTGGCGGCCCGCGGTGCCGGAGGGCGCCGAGGGGGCCGGCCTCTTCACGCCGCCCACGCTCAACGTCGGGACCATCCACGCCGGGACCGTCGCCAACATCGTGCCGGGCGAGTGCGAGGCCCAACTCGACCTCCGCTACCCGCCGGGGCCCGACCCGGAGGCGATTCTGGCGCACCTGCGCAGCGAACTCGCCGCCGTCGCCGACGCCCACGAGGGCGTCCGTATGGACCTGGAGGTCCTCTCGAACCAGCCGCCCACGCTTGTCGATGCCTCGAACCCCATGGTCGAGGCCATCCGCCGGCACACTCGGGCCGTGACGGGCACGGCGGCCGAGCCGATCGGCCAGTCGGGCGCCACGGTTGCCAAGTTCCTCATCCTGCGGGGCATCCCGGCGGTGGGATTCCAGCCCGGGCCCGAGGGCGTCGAACACGTGGCCGGCGAATGGACCGACCTGGACGGCCTGGCCCGGTTCGCCGAGGTCATGGCGAAGGTCGTCCTCGACCTCCTCGGCGCGTAGGCGCGGCACTCGGCGACTGTGTGCCCCGGCCGGCTTGTCCGGCCGGGAGCGGCGCGCGGGTGTGCCCCGGCCGGCTTGTCCGGCCGGGAGCGGCGCGGGAGCGGCGCGCGGGTGTGCCCCGGCCGGCTTGTCCGGCCGGGAGCGGCGCGCGGGTGTGCCCCGGCCGGCTTGTCCGGCCGGGAGGCGCCGGGCCGTTCGAGCCCGCCGCGGAAGCGGCGGGTCACGTGCGATAGGCATGGCACGTGCCGCGGCCGTTCGTGAATGATCGGTTGCTCCCGCAGCCGGCTCGAACAGCGGCGCGAATGACGCGTACGAATACGAAAGGTGACGAGGATGCATCGAACGTCCGTCCTTCTGCTCGGCGTCGGCCTGGCGCTCGTCGCGGCCCTGGGCTGCGAGAAGATGCAGTCGTGGGGTTGGGGCGACTGGAGCGCGAAGAAGCCGCCGGCCGAGGCGGGCATAGCCGAGTCGCCGCCCGCGCCGGAGGGAGAGGCCGCTCCCGGCGCCGCGACCGCCACCGCCCGCGATGAGGGCCGCCGCGTCGAACGCCTCGCCAACGGCCTGCGGGTCATCGTCCGCGAGCGGCACCTGGGCGGCATGGCGGCGTTGCGCGTCTACGTCGGCGCCGGCAGCCTGAACGAGGGCCGGTTCACCGGCGCGGGCGTGTCGCACCATCTCGAGCACCTGGTCTCGGGCGGCACGACGGCCGCGCGGTCCGAGGCCCAGATTCGCGAGGCCCTCGACACCATCGGCGCCCAGACCAACGCCCACACTTCCAAGCAGTTCCAGTGCTTCCACGGGCAGGCGGCGGGCGAACATATTCACAATCTTATCGAGGTCATCGGCGACTACGTCATCCACGCCGCCATCCCGCAGGCGGAGTTCGACCGCGAACACGAGGTCATCCAGCGCGAAATCGAGCGGTCGCTGGCCGACCCCGACCGCCGCCTCTGGTACCTGGCCGACGAGACCCTCTTCGCCGTGCACCCGGCCCGGCACCCGGTACTCGGGCACCTCGACGCCTTCCGCAACCTGACCCGCGACGACCTGGTGGCCTTCTACCGCGAGACGTTCGTGCCGGATAACGCCGTCGTCGTGGCGGTGGGCGACTTCGACGCGGCCGCCGTCCTCGACACCATCCGCAAGACCTTCGGCGACTGGCCGCGCACATGCTTCCAGCCCACCGTCCTGCCCGCGCGCAAGGAGCAGACCGGGCCGCGCGAGGGCCGCGCCGAGATGGACGTCCAGAGCGTCCGCAGCCTCATCGAGTTCCCCAGCATTCCGTTGACGCATCCCGATCTGTACCCGCTCGATATCCTGGCCTTCATCCTGGGCGAGGGCAGGGCGTCGCGCCTGGTCGCGGACCTGCGCGAGAAGCGCGGCCTGGTGCAGTCCGTCTCGGTGGCCAGTTACACCCCCGCCGGGTACGACGGCGGCCGGTTCGCCGTCATCCTCGAGACCCAGCCCGAGAAGGCCGACGCCGCCCGCCGGGCCGTGATGGACCACCTCCGGCAGGCCTGCCGCAGCCTGCCCACCGACGAGGAACTCGCCCGCGCCAAGCGCCAGAAGATTGCCGAGCACGCTTTCGAACTCGAGGATTGCGAGAGCATCGCCTCCGACCTCGGCCTGAACGCCTTGCTGGTCGGCGACCCCGACTTCTCCGCGCGGTACGTCCGCAACATCCAGGACGTGTCGGCCGAGGACGTCCGCCGCGCGGCCCAAACGTACCTCGACCCGCAGCGAGTGAACGTCGTCAGCGTCGTGCCCGCGCGCAAGGCCCCGGCCGAGGGCGAAGCCGCCGCCGCGCCGAAGCCGCCGGCCGGCCGGCCGGCCGTCATCACCCGCCGTCTGCCCAACGGCGTGCGGCTGCTGCTGTGCCCCGTCGAGGGGCAGGAGACGGTCAGCATCCAGATGGTCCTTCGCGGCGGCCTGGCGGTCGAGTCGGAGCCGACGGCCGGCACCAGCCACTTCATGGCCCGCATGCTGATGAAGGGCGCCGGCAACCGCTCCGCCGACGACATCGCCCGCACCCTCGATCGGATGGGCGCCCAGATGGCCGTCTCCAGCGGCTACAACACGATCTACCTCTCGGCCCGGTGCCTGGCCGAGGATGTCGAGACCACGTTCGACCTGGCGGCCGAGTGCCTGCTCCGGCCGGCGTTTCCGCCGGTCGAGATGGAGCGCCTGCGGGCCATGACGCTGGCCCAACTCGGCCACCTGGCCGACACGCCCCCGGGCGAGGCCCAGTTGTACTTCAACCGCACGTTCTTCGCCGACTCGCCATACCGCTTCCCCGTGCTCGGCACGCCGGAGGTCGTCACGAACCTCACGCGCGACGCCCTGGCCGACTGGCACCGCACGTACGTCAGCGGCGGAAACCTGGTGGTGGCGGTGTTCGGCGGCTTCGACCTGGAGCGCACCGCCCGCCGCGTCATCGACGCCGTCAAAAACCTGCCCGCGGGCGAGGGCCTCCAGTTCCCGCGCGACCTCCCGCCGCGCGCCAGCGCCGGCCGCGAGGTCTACATCAAGGAAACGCAGAAAGACTCTGCCATCGTCTTCGTGGCGTACCCGGGAACCGATATCTACAATGTTCGCGACCGCTTCGCGCTCAACCTCCTCGACGCCGTCGTCTCGGGCTACCAGATGCCGGGCGGCTGGCTGCACGAGGAACTGCGCGGCAAGGGCCTCGTGTACGAGGTCCACGCCTGGACGCTCGAAGGCCTCCGCCCCGGCTACTTCGCCGTCATGGCCGTGTGCCAGCCCGAGAAGGTGCCCGAGGTGGTCGGCATCATCGAGAAGGCGATGCAGCGGGCCCGCCGGGAGGCGTTCACCGAGGACCAGTTGACGCCCGCCCGGGCCACCGTCATTACCGCCAAGGAACTGGGCCGCGAAACGGTCGCCGGCTGGGCGTTCGAGGCCGCCATCGACGAGGCCCTTGGCCTCGGCTTCGGCTTCGCACGCGAAGAGGTGGACCGCATCCGCCAGGTCCGGCCCCAGGACGTGCACCGCGTCGCACGCCAGTACCTGACGGAGCCGGTCATCGTGGTCGTCACCGGCGACCCGAAGGCCGCCGAGGCCGTCCGGAATCCCGCGCCGGCCGAACCGAAGCCGCCGGCCGAAACGAAGCCGCCGGCCGAAACGAAGTAGGCCGCGCCGCGGCACTGACGTCGCGAGCCTGCGGCCCCGAGCCGCGCGCGGAAGCACGCGGGGACGTTCGAACGGGCGCGCGAGCACTGCATCGCCCTGTGTGGCCCGGTCGGCTTGTCCTTTTAGCCGCGACGCGAAGCGGAGCGGCGCGGGAGCGGAACAAACAAGAGGCAACCATGGACATCGATTACCGCAACGAGCCGCTCACCCGGTACCTGGACGCCGCCGCGGCCGCCCGGCCGACGCCCGGCGGCGGCAGCGTGGCCGCCGTCGCCGCCGCCCTGGCCTCCACCATGGCGTCCATGGCGGCCGGCTTCACCGTCGGCAAGGAGAAGTTCAAGGCCGTCGAGGCCGAAGTGGCCGGCCACCTCGACCGCCTGGCCGCCCTGCGCGGTCGCCTCCTCGACGCCGCCCAGCGCGACATGGCTGCCTACCAGGGCGTCATGGCGGCCTGGCGGTTGCCCAAGGAGACGGCCGAGCAGCAGGCCGCCCGCGCCGAGGCCGTCCGCGCCGCCACGCGGGCCAGCCTCGACGTGGTCGAGGAGGTGCTCGCCGCCGCTGGCGAGATCCTGCGCACGGCCCGCCGCCTGGCCGACGTCGCCAACCCGAACCTTGCCAGCGACGTCGCCGTGGCCGCCGAGTTGGCCCTCGGCGCCGTCCGCGCCGCCCGTATCAACGTGGCCGTCAACCTGGCCGGGTACACCGACGCGGCCGACGCCGACGCCGTCCGCCGCCGGACCGACGCCGCCGTGGCCGAGGCCGAACGCCTCGCCGCCGAGACCCGCGACATCGTCCTGGCGAAACTGAACGCGTAACGCCGCAAGGAGCGATGATGGCCGCGTCGCGCCGCGGCAATGGCGTTCGAGCCCGCGTCGCGCCGCGGCCGCCATGGTATGTCATTCCGACCGAGGCCCGAAGGGCCGAGCGGAGGAATCTCGCTGTTGAGGTGGTGCGTCGCGCCGCGCGAGGAACATGACCGGCCGCCCGCCTCAGGCGGGTGAACTTCCGCAGCCGGCTCGATTAAGGTAAACGTATTACGCTATGGCCATCGACCGCGACTACAAGATCAGCCCCTCCGCCCGCACCTGCCAGGCGTGCAGCCGCCGCTTCGGCGTCGGCGACGAGTACTACTCCGCCGTCGTCGAGGCCGAGGGCGACGAGGTCTTCGCCCGCCGCGACTTCTGCCCCGACTGCTGGGCCCCCGACGCCGCCGCGTACTTCAGTTTCTGGCGGACCCGCGTCCCCGAGCCGCCGCCCGACCGCCGCACCGGCCCGCGCCTGGTCGACCTCGACCGCCTCCTGCAACTCTTCGACCACCTGGCCGCCGCCGACGAGGAGCACGCCCAGCGGTTCCGCTACGTGCTGGCCCTGGTGCTGATGCGGAAGCGCCGCCTGCGGCTCGTCTCGTCGCGCCGGCTCGCGGCCGGCAAGGGCGAGGAACTCACCCTCCGCGAGGTCGGCGCCCAGCGCCAGCACACCGTCCGGTGCCCCAGCCTCTCGGAGGACGAGATCCGTTCCGTCACCGACCGCCTCGGCGACATCCTCGATATGCCCGGGCGCTGGGACGAACTTGACGCCGAGGCTGAACCCGCCGCCGCCGACGCTGAACCCGCCGCCGACGCGGAACCCGATGCGGCCCCGGGCCGCGAATGATAAATGCCAAATGATAAATGCCAAATAGGGCCTTCGGCCTGTGGGAGAGGCACGCGGGGCGCACGTTGTCATTCTGAGGAGCCCGAAGGGCGACGAAGAATCTCGCCGTTGCCGTTGTGCCGTCGCC
>JADHXV010000196.1 GCA_016782785.1 Planctomycetota bacterium
GCGGACGCGCTGGTCCTGGACGTCCTCCGCCGCGGGGGGCTGGTGCGGTGACCGCGGCGTAAGTCCTTTATTGAACGCCATTTGTGCAAATTTCCCCGGCCGAGGGCCACTCAGGTGGCCCTTGGGGGCCGGAAACGGGCCGAGGGCCCGGCCGGCGCGGCGTAAGCCCTTTTTTGACAAGCGCTTACGGGCATGGGCCCGCTCTCGGGCGGGTGCAGAATTTTCCCCTTGAACCTTGGGCCGGCCGGTCGTACCATAGTCGGGCGTTTCCGATGAGGACAACTTCCTCAGGGCCGGTGGTCGCCACGTGCGATTCTTCAGTCGCCCGGCCCTGAGGTTCTTTTTTTGCGCCCAGCGCGCCGATTCGGCAGAGCGGGCAGCGCGGCCGTACGGGCCGCGTCCGAGCCGCGTGCGTGAGCACGCGGGTACGTCCGAATGGCGCGCAGGCATCGCGCGCCATTCAAACGTACCCGCGACCTTACGGTCGCGGCTCGAAAAGCGGCGCGCCGCGCTCCAGGCGCGTGGTTTCTGTTTGACAGCGCCGCCGGCGCGCGGTAGAAGCGAACCGTCGCCTGCCCCGCTACCGGTTCCGGCGCGCTGCTTTGCCGCCACGTTCTGCCAACCTGCGTGCCGCGCCGTGCCTGCGCTGGCCGAGCGCTGCCCGCAATCGCGCCTGACGTGTCTGACCCGGGAGGAGGTTCGCGGTGTACCTTCACATTCTGCGATTGCTGTCGAGCCTGTTCGGCGAGAAGGCCGAACTCGCCCTGGTGGCCGGCGTGGGAACGCTGGCCGTCGCCGTGCTGCTCCTCTTGTCGGGAGCGTGGCGGCAAGGCGTGGCCGAGGCGCGGCGGCGCGGCGGGTGGCGCGCCGTCGTCATGGGCCTGGCGAACGGTCTCATCACGCTCATCGTCGGCGCCACGTTCGTGGCCGCGTTTGGGGCCGCCATGCTCGTCCAGTCGGGCCTGTTCGACGAGCGTCACGGCCAGGTGACGCAGACCAACTACCAGGCCATCCAGACCAACTGGGGCCAGCCCCACGAGCAGAGCGAACTGGCCGTCGCCCACTACGTGACCGAGAAAAAGACCTTCCTCCTCCTCAAGGACGGCCGGCAGGTGCCGGAAGACGAGATCGGAGGGGATGAGGCCAGCCTGGTCGGCGAGAACCCCGTCAAGGTTACCCGCGACGTCAGGAAGCCCGTGCCGCAGAACTCGATCGTCAGCGGCACGGTGGACGTGGACGTCCGCCTGAACTACCGTCCCAAGGGCACCGCCTTCTACACCTGCTACGAGGACACCTGGCGCCTGGCTTACACCGTCAAGAACCGTAGCGACAAGGCCACCGAGGCCGAGTTCCGCTTCCCCCTACCCGCCAGCCGCGGGGTGTACAATCGCCTGACCATCCGGGTGGACGGTAAAGACTGGACGGAACACCTCGTCCTGAAGGACAACGCTCAGACCTGGACCATGCCGATGGCGGCGGGGCAGGAGGCGAAGGTTGAGATCGGCTACGCCTCGCGCGGCATGGAGTACCTGCGCTATACGCCCGCCCCGATGGCCCACCGCGAGACGTACAAGGTCACGATGCGCCTCTCTCCCGACGCCGCGGAAGACGGCGAGCCGGCGCGCGGCCCGCAGCGGTTCGTCTGGGAAGAGGACATGGGCCTGCCGATCGGCTCGATGACGCCGGGCATCCGCAAAGACTCGCCCGCCGCCGGCGAGCCGATGGTCCTGGAGTGGGACATGGCCTCGGTCGCCACCAGTCTCGGCATGGGCATCATCCTGCCCGACATCAAGCAGCCCGGCTGGTACGTGGCCCGGCTCCTGCACGAGGCCCCGCTGGGCCTGGCGCTGCTGGCCGCGACGCTGGTCATCACGTGGATGCTGCTGGGGAGAGGGACGCACCTGTTCAGCCTAGGCCTGCTGGTCGTGGCGTACTATCTGTTCTACACGATCCTGGCGTACCTGTCGGACCATATGACGTCGTTCACGGCGTGCTTCGTGCTGGCGGCGTTGGCGACGCTCGGCCTGTCGGCCGCGTACCTGTGGATGGGCTGGGGCCGGCGGTTCGCCGCCCACCAGTCACTCGCCCTCGTGGCGGCGTTCACCCTCTATTACCCGCTGGCGGTCGTGTTCGACGACTGGACCGGCCTGATGCTCCAGGTGCTGTACTGGCTCCTGGCGACGTACGCCGCGGGACTGGCGGTGGTGATGCTCTACCGCCGCCGGCGGGACCGCACCGCCGAGGAGACGCCCGAACCGGCGTCCGCCTGAGAACGACGGGGGGCGAGAAAGACGGGTGGCATGGTCATCCCCCGCAGGGGGTGACCCTGTGTTGCCGTTGGGCATCGCTATCCGCCGAGGCACGTGCCATGCCGTACGCACGTGCCCCGCCGCTCCCGCGGCGGGCTCGAACAGCGCGCGCCGCACCTCACAAGAGACCGGCCGATGACCGCTGACGAGAAACACCGCCGACGGTTCATCCCCGACAACCCCGTCCGCGCTTCGGCCGACGGGCGACCGCGCCGTCTGTCGCCCTACCTGACGCCCGAGCGGCTGGACCGCGGCCTCGTGGTCTGCCTGGACGGCGTGGGCGGCTACAATTGGCTGCCGCGCCTGCTGCGCCGGGGCCTGGACCGCGGCGGCGTGGATGCGGCCATCGTCATCTACAATTGGTCCGTGGGCCCCTTGGGGATGTGGGCGGCCGACCTGATCGCGCAGCGGCGGAACCGGCAGATGGCCCGCGACCTGGCCGAGACCATCGTCGGCTACCGCGAGCGGATGCCCGGCCGGCCGATCACGCTCGTCGGCCACTCGGGCGGCGGAGGGCTGGCGGCGTGGACGCTCGAGGCCCTGCCCGAGGGCGTGGCGGTGGACCGGGCCCTGCTGCTGGCCCCCGCCCTCTCGCCGCGGTACAACTTGGCCGGGGCGCTCGCGCACGTCCGCCACCGCCTCCTGGCCACGTACTCGTGGGGCGACGTCGGTCTCATGGGCCTCGGGACGACGCTGTTTGGAACGATGGACCGGCGGTTCGGCCCGAGCGCGGGCCTCGTGGGCTTCCGCCTGCCGCCGGGGCTGACCGCCGGCCACCAGGCCGCTTACGAGAAGTTCCGGCAAATGGGCTGGCGGCCGCGGATGATCCGCGACGGCCACCTGGGCGAGCACACCGGCTGGACGGGCATCCGCTTTGCCCGCCGCATCCTGGCGCCGTTTGTCCTCGGCCAAACCGACCACGGCCAGGCGCTGGCCGGGTGACGGCCCCAAAATCCGCCGCGCGCAAAACGCCCCCGCCCGAAAAGGCATTGCCCGCCTCCCCAGGGTCGAATATACTGGAACTCTCCGTATCGGAAGACGGAAGGAGACTGCCGTGACGGTGGGACGTGGACGGGCCGCGCCGCTGCTGCTGGCCGGTGCATCCATCCTGGTTGCGGCCGGGTGCGGGCCCGACAAGGGCACGTATCTGACGGCCGACCGGCTCCGGTCGGGCCTGGTCGTCAGCCTGGGCGGCGTGGGCGGCTACAACTGGGGCACCCGGTGGCTGCGGACCGGCCTGGACGAGGCCGGCGTCGGGGCCGCCATCCACATTTACGACTGGTCGAAAGGCCCCGGCGGGATGTTCGTCGGCGACCTGACGGACCGGGCCCGCAACCGGGCCATCGCCCAGGACCTGGCCCGGACCGTCTCGACGTACGTGGCGGCCATGCCGGACCGGCCGGTCACGCTCATCGGCCACTCGGGCGGGGCGGCGGTGGTCGTCTGGGCCCTGGAGGCCATGCCCGAGTCGTGCCGCGTCGACCGCGTCATCCTGCTCGCGCCCGCGCTGGCGCCCGCGTACGACCTTTCGGAGGCCCTCAAGCGGGTCGAGAAGCGGATGTACGTCATGTATTCGCCGGCCGACGTCGGCCTCATGGCCGCCGGCACCATGGTCTTCGGGACGATGGACGGCCAGCACAGCGTGAGCGCGGGCCTGGCGGGGTTCGCGCTGCCCGCCCAGACCGCCGACCTGCGGCAGTACGCCAAGGTCCGACAGGTCCAGTGGAACCTGGACTTGGTCAAGGCCGGGCACCTGGGCGGCCACATGGGCTGGACGACCACGCGGTTCGCCCGCGACTACCTGGCCCCGATCCTGCTCGGCCGCAGCGACCCGGGCCAGCCGATGCTGCGCCTCCCGTCGCCGGCCGGCGAGGCCCCGACCGACGACCGTCACGCCAGGAGCGAAGGATGAGTTACCGCGCCGCCTGCCTGCTGGCTGTCGCCGGCGCCGTCGCCATCGCCGGGTGCAACGGACGCGCCACGTACAACAACGGCACCGACCGGTACGACCGCGGCCTGGTGGTGTGCCTGAGCGGGGCCGGCGGCATGATGGGCGAGACCGACCGCATCCGCGACGGCCTTCAGCAGGCCGGCGTCGACCGCGCCATCGAGATCTTCCCCTGGTCGCGCGGCAGCGTGTTCACCGACCAGACCGGCGTCGAGGCCAACCGCAAGAAGGCCCGCGAACTCGCCCGGCGCCTCGAAGGCTACATGCGCAGCCATCCCGGCCGGCCGGTCCACGTCATCGGCGTCTCGGCCGGGACGGGCCTCGTGGTCTGGGCCCTGGAGGATTTGGACCCCGCGTTCCAGGCCACCGCCGGCATCCTCATCTCCTCCAGCCTCAACACCCAGTACGACCTGTCGCGGGCGCTCGCGAACACGACGGACGGTATCTACAGTTTTAAATCCGTTGCCGACACCGTCCTGAGCCTGGGCGTCACGTGGGCCGGCACCGTGGACCGCAACGGCGGCCTGGCGGGCGGCCTGGTGGGCTTCGGCGCCCCCTCCGGCGCCTCCGAGGAAACCAAGCGCCTCTACCAGGAGAAACTCCACGAGATCCCCTGGTGGCCGGGCGACGTCGTTTACGGCCACGTGGGCGACCACCTGGGCGCCACCAACCCCGCCTACGTCAAGGCGAAGGTGGCCCCCATCGTCCTGGGCAAAGAGCCGCCCGAGCCCGAGAAGAAGCCGCCCCTCGAGGCCGTCGACGCCGGCCGGCCCGCCGAGCCGGCCCACTCGGTCTACACACCGCCCGACGACAGCCGCACACGCTCGGCCAAGCAGCCCCAGGAGACGCCTGAGACCGAGCCGCCCTCCCCAGTCAAGGACCAGGCCGAGAAGGCCCGCAAGGACCTTGAGCAGCAGAAGAAGGAATCGTCCGATGCCCGCCGGCGGTTCTTCGACTGGCGGGTGTTCCGGCCGGCGCCCAAGCCGGCCCAGACGACCCGGCTGCCGGACGAGTCGTCCTTCTTCCGCCGGCCCGGAGGCCTGCCATGACGACGGCCGATGATCGCCGCCGCAGCCCCGTGGCCGCCCTCGTCCTGGGCTGGATTCTGCCCGGCGCCGGGCACGCCTACGCCGGCCGATGGGGCAAGGCCGCCCTCTTCTTCGTCCTCATCACGGGCCTCCTGGTGATGGGCCTCGTGCTCGCCGACGGCACGAACATCCTGCCGCGACGCCTCTGGTACGCTGCCCAGATCTGCGCGGGCGGCCCGGCGGCGGCCCTGACGCCCATCAGCCAGTACCTCTCCACCCACGACGGGCCCGTCGACTGGGCCGACCCGCTCCACGAAATGGGCACCCTCTACACCGCCGTGGCGGGATTCCTGAACCTGCTGGTCATGATGGACGCCTACACGCGGCTCGCCTATCCGCACCGCGCGGAGGAACAGGAAGAGGAGACCGACTGATGTGGGACGCCGTCGCCTCGTTCTTCGCCGACTTGGTCCGGGCCGACAACCCGCTGTGGCTCTACTATCCGCTCTGCCTGGTGGTGGCGGTGGTGTACAAGGCGACGAAGTTCGATGACCCCAAAAAAATCGCCAAGGCGGCGGCCCATTTCTTCGTGTCGGTGACGCTGGGCATGTTCGCCCTGGCGCTG
>JADHXV010000197.1 GCA_016782785.1 Planctomycetota bacterium
ACGGGAGGACAAGCACCCGGAGAAGCACTGGAATGACGAAGGCATGAAGGCAGACTTCATACGCGACTACGAGCCGCGTCGCACGTAGCGTTTGCAGACCATCGCCTCACCCATTGGCCGTTGCAGATGTCAGGCCGTTGCAGCCGCGCTGCAATTCCCCCACATTCGCAATAATGCATGCATCGCCACTTGTTGACTACATCCTGATGGCGTGTTACTCTGCAACCGTCATGAGCCGCCGTTACGCGACGACGGCCACGCAGACCCGAACAGGAGGCGACGGTGCGAGAGGCCAATGAGATCCGAACGGTCGAGCCACTGTACTCGACGGCCACGTTGTGCGACCTGATGGGCATCGACCGCTCCACCCTGCGCGGCTGGGTGCGCGAGGGGTTGCTGCCCGCCTACCGCTTGGGCGAGCGGACGGTGCGCTTCCGCCAGCAGGACGTTGAGCGGTTCATCGCGTCCCGCCGCATTCGGCCGGAGGGCGCGGTCGCCGCGCGCGGCTCGTAAGGCCACCAGGCCGGAGGAGTTCGGCCGGGCCATTGGAAGAACGCTGCGATGAACGCCTGTACCAAGACCCCATCCCATCGTGAAGTTCGAACCCTTCCACCGCGCCGGAACCCGCCGCGCTGGCGGCCGTCGAGGCGCGAGGCTCGCCCGGCGACCAACTCCATATCGACGCGGGCAGCGAAACGATTGACGACCGCTTCGCCAACGACCAGCTCGATGGCGGCTTCGACGACGACCTCATCGACCGAACCGTCGGCGACGACAACCTCCTCGGGCAGCCCAGCGCCGATACCCTGGTCGGCGCTGCCGACGACCATGTCGACGACACCGTCGGCGGCGGCCGAGCGATCGGGTCACCTTGAGGCGCCGCCTGCCCGAAAGGGGGCCGCATGATGCGGGGGACAATTATCGCCACGAAGGCGGCGCGGAAGCGGCGAACGTCCGCCGGACGGCCCAGCGGTCTATCGCCCGACCGTTCGCAACCGCCAGAGGCCGCAAGTACCCCCTCAGCGGGTACATCGTCCCGCGAGCAAAGCCCGACCGACCCGCAACGAGCGCGTCGGCTGTCTGACGTTCCGCCGAAATACCGCGACCTGTACCGGCGGGCCTACGCGGGCAAGAGCCGGAAGGCGGCGATCCGCGCGCACTGTTTGGAATGTGTATATTGGTCCATCGAAGAGGTGCGGCGCTGCACCGACCCCGCGTGCCCGTTGTACGAATTCCGGTTGAAAGGGTGACCCGTGGCGGGTGGAAGCAGGGGCAATGCGGGAGGGCCGATTGATCGCGTCCTGGCGGCCCTTGAGGCGATGGGCTGCGAGCCGCGGCCGTCGGGAAGCGGCAGGTGGTCCGCATTCTGCCCCGTCCACGAACTCCCGACAGACGGGCACCGGCGCAGCCTTTCGGTCGGCCTTGGCCGGGATGGCCTGAAGGTGCTCCTGCGGTGCGGCGCGAAATGCGAAACGGGCCGCGTGGTCAAGGCCCTGGAACTTGAATGGCGCGACCTGTTTCCGCCGCGGCCTCGAAGCCGAGAACGAAGCCCCATCATCGCCGTCTACCAGTACCTCGATGCACTAGGTGAACTGCTGTTCGAGGTCGTCCGATTCGCGGATGGCGGATTCGCCCAGCGGCGGCCTGACGGGCAGGGCGGGTGGATCTGGGGCCTCGATGGCGTGCCCCGCGTCCTCTACCGCCTGCCCGAACTCCTGGCGGCTGACCCGGCCGCGCTGGTGTGGATCGTGGAGGGCGAGAAGGACGTTGACAACGTGTGCAACCTGGGGCTTGTGGCGACGTGCAACCCTGGCGGCGCGCTCAAGTGGGGTCTGCTGGCCGACGATACCGCGCTTGAGGGGCGGAACGTGGTCATCGTCGCAGACAAGGACCAGCAGGGCCGAATGCACGCTGAGGACGTGGCGCAGCGGCTGCATGGCCGGGCGCTCTCGGTCAAGGTCATGGAGTTGCCGGACGGGGCCAACGGCTGCGCGGTGAAAGATGCCTCAGACTGGCTCGACGCCTACAACGGGACGCCGGCCGACGCGCTGCGGGCCGCGCTTGTCGCGATGGCCGAGGGCGCGCCCGAGTGGCTACCGGACAGAGGGGCCGGCGGACAGACGCGCCTTTACGTTGGAGGGAAGAAGCGCGGGGAAGGGGAAGACTTCTTGGCAACGGTAGAGAGGCTTGCTGATCGATGGGGGACGCCGGAAGCGGCGCAGCGCTACGAGTGTGAGGCGATGCGACGACTGGCGGCAATTCTGTGGGTGTTGGCTGTGCTGAGGGGGAAGCAGCCTTTCTGGTTGTCGGTCTGGGATGCGGGTCCGCTCTGCGGACGGGGCAGGACGTGGGCGGCCAGGGTTTTCAAGCAGTTCATGGAAGACGGACTCATCCGCAGGGTAAGGAAGAACCGCGGGCGTAAGGAGGCAAGGCGGTTTGTGTGGGCGGCCCCAGTGGCACCGGAGAAGTGCGAGAAGGACGCTGCGCCAGATCACAGCCAACGTAAAGGCCAGTCTGTCCGCTCCCTTTCTCTGTCCGCGGCGGGAGTCGGCTAAGGGGTTTTGTGGCCTCCGGTAGGGAACAGGCTTGTGCGATGGTGCGAAGACGGTAGCGGGATTGGCAGGCGCGGGCCGTGCCAAACCACGTTTCATCAGGTTCAAAACAAGAAGGAGACGGAACATGCTGGATCAATCTGTGAAACCTCTTCTGCTGAACGCCAAGCAGACGGCGGCGGCCCTGGGGATCAGCCCGAGGAAGTTGTGGGAACTCACCAACCGCGGCGAGGCGCCGTGCGTCCGAATCGGACGGCGAGTCTTGTATGATCCCCGCGACTTGGCTGCTTGGATCGATGCACAGAAACGTCAGCCGCAGGACACGTGACGTATCGGCATCGACTCTTCTACTACGTGCCCGCGGCCGGGGGGGACCGCAGGTCATGTATGAGGTGCGTGTGGAAACGCCGCGCTTGGCCCCACCCAGGCGGGCAGGCGGGCCTTCGGCTGGGGTGAAAGTGCGGAATCGAAAAATATCTTGGGCTCCAGTTGACAAGCAGCCAACCTTGAGGTATGATCACCGCAGCCATGGACAAGAAATCCGACATCGAGGAGCAGTTGCGCCAGGCGATCCTTAACGCCGGCATGTCCCGGTACGCGCTCTCGAAGATGGCAGGCGTGACGCAGGCCATGCTTTCTCGGTTCGTCCACCGGCAGCGGAGCATCACGATGGGCACAGCTGCGAAACTGGCGGCGGCGCTGGGATTGGAGTTCAGGCCGGTCAGAGGGCGACGGAAAGGCAGGTAGACCATGGCAAGCATCTCCCACGACAAGAAGACCGGGCGTCGCACGATTCAGTTTGTCGGCAAGGACGGCAGGCGGCGGTCCGTCCGGCTCGGCAAGGTCGGCCAGAAGCAGGCCGAGAGCGCGAAGCGGTTCATCGAAGATCTGGTGGCTTGCAAGGTGACGGGCACGGCCCCGAAGAACGCCACCGCGGAGTGGCTTGCGGGCCTGCCCGCCATGATCCGGCGGCGCATCGAACGGGCAGGACTCGTAGAGCCTGAGGAGAACGCGGATTGCCCCACGCTCAAGGGATGGCTGACCCGGTACGTGGAGAGCCGCACGGACGTGAAGGTGAGTACGCGCATCGCATGGGGGCAGACGCAGCGCTTCCTGCTCGGCTTCTTCGGCCCCGGCAAACGCCTTGACGAGATCACCCCCGGCGACGCCGACGAGTGGCGACTTCACCTGAAGAAGCAGGGCCTCGCGGACAACACGATCCGCCGGCGGAGCGGTGTCGCCAAGCAGTTCTTCAACGCCGCGAAGCGCAAGCGCCTCATCGATCACAACCCTTTCGAGGACCTCAAGTCCTGCGTCATGGCCAACACGGCCCGGTACTACTTCGTGACGCGCGAGGAGGCCAAGAAGGTCCTCGACGCCTGCCCGGACGCCCAGTGGCGCCTCGTCTTCGCCTTGTGCAGGTTCGGTGGGCTCCGGTGCCCGTCCGAGATCGTCCGGCTCACGTGGAGCCACATCGATTGGGACAATGGCCGCATGACGGTCCCCAGTCCCAAGACGGAGCACCACCCCGGTGGCGAGTCGCGGCAGATCCCGCTGTTCCCCGAACTGGTGCCGCACCTCCAGGAGGTGTTCGAGCAGGCCGAGCCCGGCATGGAGTTCGTCATCACCCGGTATCGCTGCTCCAACCAGAACCTGGGGACGCAGCTCCGGCGGATCATTGGCAGGGCAGGGCTCAAGCCTTGGCCGAAGCTGTTCCAGAATCTGCGCAGCACCCGCGAGACGGAACTCGCCGAGCAGTTCCCGATGCACGTCGTGTGCACCTGGATCGGCAACAGCCAGCCCATCGCGGCGAAGCACTACCTCCAGGTCACCGCCGAGCACTTCCAGAAAGCGGTGCAAAATCCGGTGCAGCAGGTGGCCGCTTTGCATCGCGGCAGTGCGCAGGCTCCTCGGGACGTTCAGGCGGATGGGGCCTCACGGACTGGAAACGACGCCGAGCGAGGCGATGCGTCTCTTGGCACACATGAAGACATATCAATGGTGGGCGCTACAGGACTCGAACCTGTGACCTCGTGGGTGTGATCCACGCGCTCTAGCCAACTGAGCTAAGCGCCCACGCTCCGGAATCAGGCGGCTGAAAGCGGCCGACTATCCTACGCGCGGCCGCGGCGGCTTTCAAGGTCAAATCGGCCCCGTGGGTGACACAGGGTCACCCCCTGCGGGGGATGACCACGCCACCCGGCCGATTGTGCCTGCCCGGCCGGGCCACTATAATGCCGCCATGAGCGAGCGCCACTTCACCTATCCGATCGTGCTGGACCTGGCGGGCCGGCGGGCGGTCGTCGTCGGCGGGGGACGGGTCGCCCTTCGCAAGGCCCTCGCGCTGGCGGAGGCGGGGGCCGACGTGACGGCCGTCGCGCCAACGTTTCTCGATGCGTTCGCCGGGGCGGCCGGCGTCGCCTGCGTGTGCGAGGCGTACGACGCCCGCCACCTGGCGGGGGCCGCCATCGTCATCGCGGCGACCGACGACGAGGCCGTCAACCGCCGCGCCGCCGCCGCCGCCCGGGCCGCCGGCGCGCTCGTCAACGTGGTCGACGTGCCGGCCCTGTGCGACTTCATCGTGCCGGCCCAGGTCCGGCGGGGCGACCTGGTGGTGGCCGTGACGACGGGCGGGGCGGCGCCGAGCCTCTCGCGGCGGCTGCGCGAGCGGCTGGAGGCGGAGTTCGGACCGGAGTGGGCCGTGTACCTCGAGGCGCTGCGCGGGGCGCGCGAGCGGGTCCTCTCGGAGGGGCATCCGCCGGAAGTCCGCCGGCGGATCTTCGAGCGGCTGACCGAGCCGGACGTCCTGGCGGCCGCCCGCGCGGGGCCCGACGCGCTGCGCCGGGCCGTCGACGCGGCTGTGGCGGAAGGCACGTCGCACGGCTGCGGATGATCACGCGTGACCGGGTGCTTCCGCACCCGGCTCGAACGGCGGCGCGGCTCGAACGGCGGCGCGGCTCGAACCCCGGCGCGCCGCGGCCTGCGCGCTCACCAGTGGTGATGGAACCCCGTGCCGAAGCGGTGCCGCGGCCGAGGTCCGTACCAATAATCATAATACCATGGGTCGTGATAATAGTACGGGGGGTAGGGGTAGTAGGCCGGCGTGTAGTAATAGACGTCCTCGATGCGGAGGAACTTGGTGGTGACGGTGTCCTCCGTTTCGCCCGCCTGGTACGGCCACTGGACGCGGATGGAGCCGAGGTTCTTCAGTTCGATGCCGCCCGGCAGGTCGAAGACGAGTTCGTAGGCGGCGTCGGTGCCGCCCGCCACGGTGATGGCGCCGGTGCGGTCGCGTCCGGCGTAGGCCTCGGCCCCGCGGATCTGGCGGCCCTCGTCATCCAGGAGCCGGACG
>JADHXV010000198.1 GCA_016782785.1 Planctomycetota bacterium
GCCAGCCGCGCGATTCGGGCCGCCCCGACGGCGCCGCTGATTTCGGGAAGCACGATCTCGGCGCCGCGCGTCACGTCGGCGATCATCGCCGTCAGCATCTGCCGAAAGCCCGCCTGGGCCCGCAGGACACCGCCGGAAAGGACGGCACACGTCGGCCCCTCGCGGTCCCGGCCGGGCCAGAGCCGGGCGATGACCGCTTCGACGCCGCGGGCCAGTTCACCGGCGGCCGTCCGGATGATGCCCTCCGCCACGTCGTCGCCGCCCGCCGCCGCCTCGAATACGATCGGGGCCACGCTCGCAATGCGGTCCTTGGCAAACGGGCTGACCCACGCAATCAGATCATCAAGGCCCGCCAGGCCGAGTCTCGCGGGAATCAAGTGACCCAGGGCGGTAGCCGGCCCCCGACTGTCGGCCGCGCTCGCCGCCGCACGCAGGGCCAGGCGCCCGATGTCGAAACCGCTCCCCTCGTCTCCCAGAACGGGTCCCCGACCGCCGACCCGATGCTCGCGGCCGTCCTCGGCGCGCCCATAGACGATGGACCCGGTGCCGCTGATAACCAGGACGCCGGTCACGTCAGGGCTGCCGGCGGCCAGAGAGGCCACGGCGTCGTGCGTCAGGTGCACCGGGCCAGGAGCGCCGGCTTCCGTGACGATCCGCCGCCACACGGCGCGGTCCGCTTCGGCCCGGAGGCCGGCCATGCAGAACGCCGATCCCCGGACCTCCCGCCATCGGTCGCCGGCTTCCTGCCTCAGGCCGCTGACGACCTCCGTCACGGCGGCCAGCGCACCGGCCTCCCCGACGGCGTGGACGTTGGACGGGCCGGCGACGTGCTCGGCGATGACCTGCAGGCCGCCCTCGACAAGAACGCCTGTCGTCCGCGTGGCGCCGCCTTCGACGCCGATGACCAAGTCTGCTGCCATGCGTCCCCCGTCCAGGGCAGTTGCCGCCACCTGCGAGCCTGATCATACATCAGGACGGCCCGGCGCCGCTCAAGAAAAGTCCCAAGTTCGCGGCGACAGACCGAGCGCTTCATCGAGCCTCCCGACAGGTCGAGACCCCGCGTTGGCCGATCGCGAGAGAATGGGCAAAGGGGGTTGTACAGGCCGGGCGCGAAAGATACAGTCTGTCCATGCCGGGGCACGGACCGCGAAACCGAACCGGTCATGCTGAACCGGAGGCGCCGAGCAACATGAGGTTTCTGATCCCCCCGCGGAAGGTCGTCGTGGGCAAGGGGCGATACGAACTGGCGACGCCGGCCGTGCTGGCCGGCGACCGGGCCGAAGACCTGGTGCCTCTTGGCCAACTGTCGATGGATCTGGCGTCGACCGGCGTGGCGGCGCGCGTGGAGTGCAGCGTGGCGGGGCCGGCGGCGGTCCGTATCCGCCGCGAGCCCGCACCGGCCGGGCCGGAAGCCTATCGGTTGACGGTTGCGTCGGACGGCGTACTTATCGCCGCCTCCGCGTCGGCCGGCGCGTACTATGCCGTCCAGACGCTCCGCGACCTGGTGGCCGAGTTTGGCCGCTCGCTGCCCGTCTGCCGGATCGACGATGACCCCGACTTCGGCCGGCGCGGCGTCTCGCACGATTGTTCGCGCGGCAAGGTGCCCCGGCTGGCGACGCTCAAGGCCCTGGTCGAGCGGCTCGCGCGCTGGAAGATCAACGAACTGCAACTCTACGTGGAGAACGTCTTCGCATTCCGCGGGCATCCGGACATCGGCCGCGGGTACAGCCCCTTTACGCCGCGGGAACTGCTGGCGCTCGAGGACCATGGCCGGCGGCATCACGTCCGGCTGGTGGGCAGCCTGGCCAGTTTCGGACACATGGAGAAGATTCTTCAGTTGCCGGCCTATCGCGACCTGGGCGAGCTGCCCGGCTATCGCGGCTGGCCGGGCGGCACGACGCTTTGCCCGTCCGACCCCCGCAGCCTCCGGCTCCTGTCCGAGTTGTACGAGGAGTTCGTGCCGCTCTTCGAGGCCGAGGACTTCAACGTGGGCGGCGACGAGCCGTGGGAACTGGGCCGCGGCCGCAGCCGCCGCCGGGCCCGGCGCATCGGCGTGGGGCGGGTGTACCTGGACTTCCTGCTCCACCTCCATCGGCTCTGCCGCAAACATGGCAAGCGGATGAACGTCTGGAGCGACATCGTGCTGGAGCACCCGGACCTGCTGGGCGAGTTGCCGCCGGAGACGGTGATGCTCAATTGGGAGTACGCTCCGCGCGGCCCGCGGATCGCGCGCAGCCGGGAGATCGTGGAGGCGGGCCTGCCGCTGGTGGTCTGCCCCGGCACCAACGCCTGGAATTCGCACGGATGCCGGTTACGTGCCGGCATGGAGAACATGGCCCACTTCGCCGCCGAGGGCCGCCGCCGCGGCGCCGAGGGGCTGCTCAACACCGACTGGGGCGACAACGGACATCGCAACCCGCTGGCGGTCAGCCTGCACCAATTCGCCTGGGGCGCCGCCTGCGCGTGGAACGGTCGGGCCGCGGTGCCGAAAGGATTCACGCGCCTGTTTTGCCTGCGGACCTTGGGCGACGCCGATGGCCGGTTGGCCGAAGCCGTGGCGGCGCTCGGGTCGGCGCACGAATCGCTGGGGTTGCCGTACGCCAACCAGACGGTTCTGTATCCCGCGTTGACGGCGCCGGTGGACGAGGCGATGCGGAAGGATTGGCCGGCCGGCGGCGCCTTGGACGGCATCGGCGCCGGTCGGCTGGTCCGCCACGCCCGAAGGCTGGCCGCGCTCGACTGGTCGCCGCCGCGGGGCACGGCCGACCCGTTCCTCATCGACAGCCTGGCCGAGTTCGACCTTGCCGGGCGGCTGGACGTGGCCGCCTGCCATCGGGCGGAGATCCTTCGCCGGTGCCGCCGGGGAGAGCGGCCCTCGGCGGAGGCGGTTCGCCTGCTGCGCGATTCCTTGGAGGGCCTGGCGGAGCCATTCAAGCAGGTGTGGCGGCGGCGGAACAAACCGTCGCGGCTGCGGGATATCCTGCGCGACCTCCGCCGCGTCCAGCGCGAGGCCTGGCGGTAAGATGTTCCGCTGGAACCCGACGGGAAGGATGGCGCCGTGCCACAGACGATGCTCGCGACCGAGGGACACTTCGAGCGGCTCGACTACGGGGTGCTGATCGCCTACCTGCTGGCCCTGGTGGCGATCGGGTGGTACTTCTCGCGCCGCGAGAAGAGCACCGACGATTTTTTTCTCGGCGGGCAGCGCATTCCCTGGTGGGCGGCGGGCCTGAGCCTATTCGGCACCGCCCTGAGCGCCATTACGTACATGTCCTTCCCGGGCACCGCCTTTCAGGGCAACTGGGTCATGGTGATCGCCCAGATCACTCCCATCGTCCTGGTGCCGGTGGTGGCGGCCGTGTACATCCCGTTCTTTCGCCGGCTGAAGGTCACCACGCCATACGAGTACCTGGAGAAGCGGTTCAACACGCCGGTCCGTCTGCTGGCCAGCGCGCAGTGGGTGCTGTTTCAGTTCGCGCGGATGTCGATCATTCTGTATTTGCCGTCGCTGGCGCTGTCGGCGGCCACGGGCCTGAACGTGTATGCCTGCATCCTGATCATGGGAGTATTGAGCACGCTCTATACGGTAATGGGCGGCATCGAGGCGGTCATCTGGACCGACGCGCTCCAGGTGGTCATCCTGATGGGCGGCGCGGTGGCCAGCCTGTTCTACCTGGGAGCCCGGGTGGAAGGCGGCTTTGCGGGCATCGTGGCCGAGGGCATGGCCCACGACAAGTTCCATATGTTCGAGTGGACCTGGGATTACGCCGCCCCGGCCGTGTGGGTCATTGCCATCGGCGCCGCCGTGAACAATTTCTCGGTCTACACCACGGACCAGGCCCTTGTGCAGCGGTACCTGTCCACGCCGACGCTGCGGCAATCGAAGGGCGCGCTGTGGGCCAGCGCCCTGGGCGGCATCCCGACGGGGCTGTTGTTCTTCTTCCTGGGCACGGCCCTGTGGGTGTTCTACCGGCAGAATCCGACGTTGCTGCCGGAGAACATGCCCGGCGACCGGATCTTCCCGCTCTTTATCGTGCAGCAACTGCCGGCGGGCGTCTCGGGCCTGCTGATCGCGGGCATCTTCGCGGCGGCGATGAGCAGCGTCGACAGCGGGGTGAACTCGATTGCCGCGGCCGTCACCACGGATTTCATCCGCCGGTTCCGCCCCGGCGCCGGCGAACGGTTCTTTCTTCGGCTGGCCCGAGGACTGACGGTCGTGATCGGCGCCATCGGCACCGGCATCGCCCTGGTGCTGGCCACGTGGGAAATCCGGTCCCTCTACCAATTCTTCCTGATGATCCTGGGCCTGTTCACCGGGGGCCTGGCGGGACTCTTCGTGCTGGGCATCTTCACGCGGCGGGCCAACGCCTGGGGAAGCCTGGTGGGGGCGGCCGTCAGCATTGGCGTGATGGTCGTGGCGCGGTACCGGCCGGCGTGGGTGCCGGTGCACGGCTTGCTCTATGGGGTCGTGAGCCTGGCGACGTGTTTCGGCGTGGGGTACGTCGCCAGCCTGTTCATCCCGGCGTCCGCCAAGTCCCAGGCGGGGCTGACGGTCTTCACCGCGGACGACTCGGCGAAAGGACCTCCCGCAGAAACCCCTGGGCCTCCGACAGCAGCCGGCGGGCCTGGGCGTAAGTGACGCCCCGCTCGTGCATGACGATGGCCGCCTTGGCCTCGC
The DNA here is from genome assembly GCA_016782785.1 of Planctomycetota bacterium. GTDB lineage: Bacteria > Planctomycetota > Phycisphaerae > FEN-1346 > FEN-1346 > BS750m-G62. The sequence goes on from JADHXV010000198.1 coordinate 4,679, forward strand.
CGTGCGCCCGCTGGAGCAACTTCCGGGCGGCGGACCGGGTGATGCCCGTGACGGTCATCAGGATCCGCTCGGCCCGGTCCTCGAGTTTGGCGTTCGTGGCCTTCAGGTCGACCATCAGGTTGTCGTAGACCTTTCCCAGACGGATCATCGAGGCGGTCGTCAGCGTATTGAGCACGAGTTTGGTGGCGGTGCCGGCCTTCATGCGGGTCGAGCCCGTCACGACCTCCGGCCCGACCACCGGGCAGATGACCACGTCGGCCCGCACGCGGCGGCGCACCTCGGGCGAACAGGTGACGAAGACCGTGCCGGCTCCGAGCCGCCGGGCCCGTTCGACGGCGCCGCGCACGAACGGTGTCAGGCCGCAGGCCGCCAGGCCGACCACCACATCCTTGCAGCCGACGCGTTTGCGGTCGATGGCGTCCGCCCCGTCGGCGGCGACGTCCTCGCACCCCTCCGCCGAGCGGACCAGCGCCCGCCGGCCGCCCGCGATGATGCCCTGGACCATCGTCGGCGGCACGCCGAAGGTCGGCGGACACTCCGAGGCATCCAGGACGCCCAGCCGGCCGCTGGTGCCGGCGCCGACGTAGATCAGGCGGCCGCCGCGCCGAAACCGGTCGACGATGATCTCGACCGCCTCGGCAAGGCGTTTGCGCTCGCGTCCGACGGCCGTCGGCACCCGGCCGTCTTCGCGGTTAATGATCTCGACCAGGCCCTTCGCATCCAGGCGGTCGATGCCGCGACTGCGGGGGTTGCGCTTTTCGGTCGTCAGTTTCGATCGGTCTTTCATTGTCCCGGCACGATCTTGCCCAGCACAACGGGCCGCGTGGCCCCCGTCGCGGAGGGCACGTTGTTGGTCCGCCCCCGAATCGTTGCGGCGGCCAGGAGGGCGAAGGACACCGCCTCCTTGGCGTCGGCGCCCAGGCCCAGTTCATCCATCACGCGGACCGGCGCGGGGGCCAGGGCCTGTCGCAGCATGGCGGTCAGCGCGGGGTTGCGGGCCCCGCCGCCGCAGAGGATCACCTCGTCGACGCGGCCCGGCAGGCGCCGGCAGGCCCGGGCGATGGCCTCGACGGTGAAGGCGGCGGCCGTCGCCACCAGGTCCGCTTCGCCCAGCCCGAGCGCCGCTCCGCGGGCAAGAAGCCGGTCGACGAACGTCGCCCCGAACTCCTCGCGCCCGGTCGACTTGGGCGGCCGGCGGCGCAGGAAGGGGTGCCGGAGCAACT
>JADHXV010000199.1 GCA_016782785.1 Planctomycetota bacterium
GCCCTTGCGCTTGGTGGTGATGTCGGCCACAGAGCCGGCGAGATGCTCGTGGGCAAGTTGCTCGGCCGCCTTCCGGACCAGGCGTCGGCGGATGTCGTCGCGGACCTCGTCGAGAGGGCGATACTTCTTCTCGGGCGCCTTCGGCTCGGCCCGAGCGGCGGGCTCGTCCGCGGTGGCGCCGGTTTCGCCCATGGCGGCCTCGGGACCGTCCTTGGCGGCGCCGGCCTCATCCTTGGCCTCGCCCTCGGCGTCCTTGGAAGCACCGGCGGCCTCCTTGGTGTCGGCCTCGGCGGCCGGCTTGTCGGCCCCAGCGCCTTCTTCCTTCTCCGGCGCGGGCGGCGCGGGCGGCTCGAGAACGAACTCGGTGTCCTTGTTGGCCTCGTAGTAATCCTTGACGTCCTGGGCGGAGACGGCCTCGGCGGCCTCGACCTCGAAGGCGGCCGGGTCGGCCAAAAGGTACTCGATGGCCACCTTCGGCGGGATGCGGTACCCGTACCCGCCGGGTCCCTGGCCGGGCAGATGCGCCTTGTACCGGCCGAACTGCTCCAGCAGGGCGTTTTCGGCGGGCGTGCCGACGTCGGCCAGCACGTCGTCGGCCTTGAAGACGGCCAGCAGGACCTTGATGCGCTCATCCTGCCGGGCAAACTCCTGGCGGATCTCCGGCGCCACGGGCACGCCGAACGAGCCGTACAGGTACTGGAGGTACGAGGCCAGGGTCATGTCGACCTGCAGGCCCTGGATGAGCAGGTCGTGGCGGTTGCGGGCGATCTCGGAGACGGTTCGCGACAGCAGCGCCTCGCTCAAACCGAGCGACCGGAGCCGCTGGAGGCGGTCGTGGACCTCGCCTTCTGGCGTGTCGAGGCCGAGGCGGCGGGCCTCGTCCAGGAGGGCCAGCCACACCATGGACGTCCGGCGGTCGATGCGTTCGGGGTCCTTCACCGTGCGCGAGAGTGTTCGCCAGGCGGACTGGGCCACGGTGTCGGCGATGATCCGCCCGCCGACCTCGTCGGTGGTCGCGGTGCGGGCGAGCGCCTGGACCCAGACTTCGACGGCGGTGCCGGCGGCCCGGAGGCCGAAGGCGAACTCGCCCAGTTCACGGGCGGTAACGTTGCGGCCGTCGATCTGGCCGACCACTTCGTCGCCGCGATCAGCCCACCAGGCGGCGATTCGGTCGGCCATGCTTTGCCAGGCCAGCCAGAACACCATCGAGATGACGGCGGCAAAGACCAGGATCATAAACCACTTACGATGCCGCCGAAAGAACTTCAGTGCCATCCGTGTAACCTTTCGCCTTCATTGGCCGGGATATCGAAGGGCGCTAGCCTAGACACCCGTCCCGCGGTTTGCAACTCTAAAGCCCGCGGTCACCCCCTACACCGACGGCCTCAGGCGGCTGACTTGAAGCAGGGCGTTCTCAGTCGCCAGTTCCGTATGGACGTACCGGCGGATCTGCGTCTGGCCGTCCACCAGCAGGGCCACCGCCCGGGCCCAGGCGTCGGGCGGCCAGGAGGCCAGCGTCTCGACCACGTCGCGCTGGTCGGCGTTGACCAGGCGCGCCCCGCCGTCGCGGTCGACCGCCGCCAGGGCCGCGTCGCCGAACGCCGACGCCACCGCCGCCAACGCCAGCCGGGCCGCCCGCCGGCGGACGGCGTTGCCCTCGGTGCTGTCCTGCTTGACGCCTTCACGGCGCCCGAGGGCCTTGCCCCAATCCTGAACGGCCTGGGCCATGTGGAAGGCGGCGTCGGCGTCGAGCGCCGGCAGTCGGGCCACGAGGGCGCGCTTGAGGTCCCACAGGCCGCTGCCCGCCAGGTCGGCCGCCCGTTCGATGCTCCCGCCCGCGAACCGGCAGACGTAGGCGATTTCCGCGGCCGACGGCACGGGCGCCGGCTCGTCCTCGCCCTCGGCGGCGGCGACCCGCTCGGCCAGGACGCGGCGGACCTTCTCGGCCACAAACTCTTCCGGCAGCGGGCGGAACCGCACCCACTGGCACCGCGACAGGATCGTCCCCGGCAGCCGCGACGCGTCGGCGCACAGCAGCACCAGGACGGCGTGCGGCGAGGGCTCCTCCAGCGTCTTCAGCAGCGCGTTGGCGGCCGAACGGTTCAGCAACTCCGCGTCGTCCACGACCGTGACCGTGCGGGCCGCCTCCATCGGCATCAGCGCCGCCGACTCGATGACCGTGACGGTGAGCCACGCCGGCGTGCCGTCGGGTCCTTCCCGGCGCGTCACCAGCGGCAGCCGGAAGTCGTTGCGGTCCTCTTCCTTTCCGAACCAGTACAGGTCGGGATGGACGCCCCGGTCCACACGACGGCAGCGGTCGCACCGGTCGCACGGGTCAATGGTGTCGGCGTCGGTGCCGCGCGGCGACGCGCAGAAGAGCAGTTTCGCCAGTTCCCGCGCCGCCAGGCCCTTCCCCACGCCGCGCGGACCCACGAACAGGTACGCGTGCGGCATCCGGTCATGGGCGACGGCGGCCCGGAGCATCCGGACGGCTGACGGCTGGTACTGGATGGCGTCAAAGGACACGCTGCACGGCCTCCCAGATGTCTTCGGCGACGGCGTCGGCGGGACGGGCGGCATCGACCACGACGAACGCCTCCGGCCGCTCGGCCGCCATCGCCAGGAACCCCTGCCGGACCTTCTCGTGATACGCCGGGTCCTTGGACTCGATGCGATCGCGTTCGCCCCGGAGCCGCCCGAAACCGGCCTCGACCGGCAGGTCGAGAATCACCGTCAGGTGGGGCGACAGGCCCCCGCAGGCGGTCCGCCCGAGGTCCCAGATGGGGCCGGGGTCCAGGCCGCCCGCGTACCCCTGGTACGCCACCGTGGACGAGACGAACCGGTCGCTGACGACGACCAGCCCGACCTCCAGGGCCGGCCGGACGATCCGGGCCACCATCTCGGCCCGGCTGGCCATGTACAGGAACACCTCGGTCCGGGCGTCCATGTCGGGCAGGCCGGTGTCGAGCAGGATTTCGCGGATGCGTTCCGAGACGGGCGTGGACCCGGGGTCGCGGACCGAGGTGGCCTGCCGGCCGGCCTTGCGCAGACGGCGGACCAGCCGGTCGACCTGGGTGGTCTTGCCGGCGCCCTCCGGCCCGTCGAGCACGATGAAGCGGCCAAGCAGCGTGTCGGTCACGTCAGTCCCCGGTATCGATGCGGCACAGGACCCCGCCGACCAGGACCTCCTGGTCCTCGTCGGCGACGAGTTCGACGACCTTGCCCGCGACGGGGCTGGGCACGTCGAAGGTGGCCTTGTCGGTCAGCATCTGGAGCAGTTCATCGCCCGATTCAACCTGGTCGCCGGGGTCCACGTACCAGAAAGCCACGCGGGCCATGTCGCCGGCGTCTTCGCCCAGGTCGGGCAACTTGACGTCTTCCACCGCCATCGCTTTCTCCCTTGTTATGCACATGCATCATGCAGTCACGTCGCCGGTGCACTGCTCGTACACGCGGTCGGCATGGTAACTGCTGCGGACGAACGGCCCGGCGGCGACGGCGGCGAAGCCCATCGCCCGGGCCTCGGCCTCCCAGGCCGCGAACTCCTCCGGCTCGACAAACCGGGCCACCGGCACGTGCGCCGGCGACGGGGCCAGGTACTGGCCGATCGTCACGATGCCGCACCCTGCCCCGCGCAGGTCGGCCAGCACGGCCCGGACCTCGTCGTGCGTCTCGCCCAGGCCGACCATGAGGCCGCTCTTGGTGAAGCGCGGCCGGTCGCGGCCGGCGGCGAACCGGAGCGCGTGGGCCAGCACGTCCAGGCTTCGCCGGTAGTCGGCCTGCGGGCGGACCGCCGGGTACAGCCGAGGCACGGTCTCGACGTTATGGTTGAAGATGTCCGGCCCCGCCGCGCAGACGGTCTCGACGTCGGCTTCGCGCCCCTCGAAATCCGGCACGAGGACCTCGACGACCGCCTTCGGCAACCGCTGCCGGATGGCCCGGATGGTCCGGGCGAAGTGCCCGGCCCCGCCGTCGGCCAGGTCGTCGCGCGTGACGCTCGTCACCACCACGTGCCTGAGGCCCAGGCGGGCAGCGGCCTCGGCCACAGCCCCGGGCTCGTCGTCGCGCAGCGGGCCGGGCGGATCGTCCGGCACGGCGCAGAATCGGCACGACCGCGTGCACGTGCCGCCCAGGATCATGAACGTGGCCGTCCCGCGGGCGAAACACTCCGGCAGGTTCGGGCAGTGGGCCCCGGAGCACACGGTCTCCAGGCGCAACTCGGCCAGGAGGTCGCGGACGCGCCGGGCCTCGCCGCCCGTCGGAACGCGTTTGCGCAGCCAGGGCGGAAACGGAGACCGGCGGGGGGCCGCGCTGTCGGATGCCTTGGTCATAGGTCGCTCGGGCCCTCAACGGCGGCGTCGAAGCCGAACACGTCAAGCAGACATTCTACAAGATGCGGCTTGGCCTCGGCAACGGCCACGTCGCGCTTGAGCGCCTTCGAAAGGCTCGTCACGCCGCGCCCGCGGATGCCGCACGGCACGATGAGGTCGAAGTGATCGAGATGCGTGCTGACGTTCAGCGCCACGCCGTGCCAGGTGACCCATCGGCGGATGGCCACGCCGATGGCCGCCGCCTTCCCGCCGCCCACCCACACGCCGGTCATGCCGTCGACGCGTTCGCCGGTCAGGCCGAACCGGCTCAGGACGCGGATGAGCACCTCCTCCAGGTCCCGCAGGTATCGCCGGACGTCGCGGCCGTGCAGGTCCAGCCGCAAAATCGGGTACACCACCAGTTGGCCGGGACCGTGGTAGGTGACGTCGCCGCCGCGCTCGGCCGGGTGGACCTGGACACCCTCCTCCTCCAGGCGCCGGCGCGAGGCCAGGACGTTGGCGGCATCGGCCCCCCTGCCCAGGGTGATGACAGGCGGGTCGTGCTCGACCAGGACCAGGAAGGCCCGCTCGTCCTCGGCGGCGAGCACCTGGGCGTGCAGCCGCTTCTGGAGGTCGAGCACCGGCCCGTAGGCGGCCCGGCCGATGTCGAGGACCACGAGGTCGGCCATGGCTCACCCCGCGGTCGTGTGAATGGGGAAGCCCAGCCAGAGTTCGGCGGCCTCGTGGACGGCTTCGACGAACGTCGGGTGCGGGTGGATGGTGTGGGCAAGTTCCTCGACCGTGAGTTCGTTGCGGATGGCGATGGTGAGTTCCTCGATGACGTCGGCGGCGTGCTGGCCGATAACCACCGCCCCCAGGATTTCGCCGTGCGCCTTCTCGGCAATCAGTTTGACCTCGCCGGCCGTGTCGCCGAACGCCCGGGCCATGCCCGTGGAGGCCAGCGGGAAGCGAGCCACGCGGATGTCGCGCCCGGTGGCGCGGGCCTCGGCCTCGGTCAGACCGACCATCGCGATCTCCGGATGGGTGTACACGACCTGCGGGACGACCGCCAGCGGGTCGCGGACGGCGTGGCCGGTGGCGTTGTCGGCCGCGATGGCACCCATGCGGCTGGCCAGGTGGGCGTACTGAAGGGCCGCGGCGCAGTCGCCCACCGCGTAGACGCCGTCGGCGCTGGTGCGGCACGCATCATCGACGCGGATGATGCGGCCCTGGAGTTCGACGCCGGCGTCCTCCAGGCCAAGGTCCTCGACGTTGGCGACGCGCCCGACGGCGATGAGGGCCCGGGCGGCCTTGAGGGTCTCGCCGCCCTCCAGGTCCGCCGAGACAGTCTTCTTCGTGGCCTTCATGGTGATGATCTTCGTGCCCGTCCGGACGTCCACGCCGCGCTCCTTCAGGCTCTCGGTGACGGCCTGGGAGGTGTCGCGATCGAGGGTGGGCAGGAGGCGGTCAAACATCTCGACGACGGTGGTCCGGATGCCCAGTTCGCCGTAGACGGTGGCGAACTCGCACCCGATGACGCCGCCGCCCA
>JADHXV010000200.1 GCA_016782785.1 Planctomycetota bacterium
GCGTCGGTCTGGTACTCCACGTACGAGCGGACCGCTACCTGGACCGCCAGGATGGCGGCCACGGCGACGACCAGTTTGACGCCGATCCGGTTCAGCCTTCTCGGGCCCACGCGGTCGCTCGCGGGCGGGTCGGCTGTCGAGGGGTCGGCCGACGGCAGCGGCATCGGGGCACACCTCCGTGCGGGCGCAGCGTCTTCCCTGACCGGAACGTGTTATCGACGGTCCGGCCGAAAAAGGTCAGGCCAAGCCTACGGCGATTCATGCATACGTGGCGGCGGCGCCGGTCGAACAGGCGGGTTGAGGCCCGTCGGGCGTCCAGACCATGGTCCGGTTCCGGCCGGCCTGCTTGGCGGCGTAAAGAGCCTCGTCGACGTGCCGCAAGAGCGTCGTGGGGTCGGCCCCGCCCTCCAGCGACGCCACGCCGATGCTGACGGCGACGGCGACGGAACGGTCGCCGTCGACCACGGGCTGCTCGGCGATGCGCCGGCGGAGGCGTTCGGCGGCGCCGACGGCGTCGGCGGCGCCGGCCTCGGGCATCAGCACCATGAACTCCTCGCCGCCGTACCGGGCAACCAGGTCGGTGGCGCGGGCGGCCTGGCGCATCGTCCGGGCCACCTCGGCCAGCACGCGGTCGCCGAACGGGTGCCCGTGCGCGTCGTTGACGGCCTTGAAATGGTCGATGTCGACCATGGCGACGGCCAGGGGGGCGCCGGAGCGGGCGGTGCGTTGGCATTCGCGGCAGAGCAGGTCGAGGAAGTGCCGGCGGTTCCAGAGGCCCGTCAGGTCATCGGTGGTGGCAAGTTCTTCGAGGCGGCGGTTGGCGTCGGCCAGGGCCTGCTCGGCACGCTTGCGGTCGGTGATGTCCCGCGATGACTCGACGACCTGGATGACCTCGCCCGCCTCGCCGAAAACCGGCGCGGCGATGACCTCGACGAATCGCTCCTGGCCTTGCGCGTCGTAGTGCACGTGGTCGACCGTCACCGGCGCTTTCCTGGCCACGACCTCCTTCAGCGTGCAGGGGTCCGTCTGGGAGTCGCACGGCGTGTCCTGCCGGTGTGAGACCTGGTGGCAGCACATGGCGTTGGCCACAGGGTCCTTCCCCGGGGTGAGCCTCCGGCTGGCGCGGTTCGCCAGGAGCACCCGGTAGTTGAGGTCCACCACCATGGTCGGGTCGGGGTTGGCGTCGAGCACCGTCTGAAGAAACTCGCGGGACTTCCGCATCACCTCTTCGGCCTGCTTGCGGTCGGTGATGTCGCGGAAGAACCAGATGCGCCCGAAACACGTGCCGTCGGAATCGACGAGCGGAGAGGAGTATCGATCAATCGTCCTGCCATCCTTGAACGCTATCTCATCCCTGCTCTGTTCGTCCTTGTGAGCGTAAAGGTACCGCACCTTGCGGACGAACTCCTCCGGCTCGCTCAACTGGCCGAGAACGTGCTGAAGTATGCGGTCATCGTCTCTTGTGTCGAGTACCTCCGGTGGGATACTCCACATTTCGCCGAAGCGGGCGTTGAACAGAATGGATTCGCCCTGATCGTTGACAGCCAGGATGGCATCCATCGATGTCTCGGCTTGGGCTTCCAGAAGAGCCGTCTTGGACCGGAGCGCCTGCTCGGCCCGCTTACGGTCGGTGACGTCTTCGCCGTAGACGTTCGCGTAACCGGCGTCGCGGACGGGCATGAACCGCAGGGCGTAGGTTCTATCGGCGTGGGCGACCTCAACCTCCTGGACCTCTCCGGCGGCCAGGGCTTGGCGGGCCCAGTCCAGCCAGGCGTCCGGGACGGGCCGGTCCGGCGCCGACCCCATGGCGCCGAGCAGGCTGCCGCCGGCCTCGTTGGCGTACAGCACGGCGCCGTCGCGGGCGACGCGAAGGACCGGGTTGGGATTCTCGGCCGGGAACTTGGCCAGGTCCCGGACCTGCTCCTCGGCCTTTTTGCGCTCGGCGATCTCGCGTTTGAGTCCTTCGTTGGCGTTTGAGAGTTCTGCCGTCCGCTCGGCCACCTTCCGGTCCAGGGCCCGGTTCAACTGGGCCAGTTCTTCGGCCTGCCGGGCGAGGCCGCGATTGCTCTCGCTGAGGGCTGCCCGCCACTTCCGCATGGCGCGAAGCACGACGAGCCAGCCCGCGAGGGCCAACGGGATGGGAACGACCGCCAAGATAAGATAGAACGAGGCCCGGCGCGACTCCCACTCCAGACTTGTCCTGGCCACCGTGGCGAGGCCGGACCCGAAATCGGCTATCCCCTTGGCGTAAACCTGTTTCTGCGTTTCGTACTCGTCGCTGAACAGAATCGCCCTGGCCTCGTCGGTGCGACCCCGGCGGACCAGGTCGAAGGCGCGGTTATCCATCTCAACGAGTTCGCTATTGGCCGCGTCGGTCGTGGCGGCGGCCTCCGCGCTCTGAGCCTCGGGCGCAAGCGTCACCGCCTCCTCGATAGCGGCGTCCAGTTCCGGCTCAAATTGACGATAGCGCTCTTCCCATCGCAGGTCGCCGGTGGCGGCCGCCATCCGCGCCGACATGGTCAGCACTTCGTCCAGGTGAACGATTATGCCGCGAAGTTCCAGGAGGCGCAGAAAAATGCGGCGAGGGTGGAACCACAGCATCCCATGGGCGTAAAGCCGCTTCTGCGTTTCGTACTCCTCGCTGAACAGCAAGGCGGCGGCCTCGTCGGTGCGGCCGTGGTGTATGAGGCTGAAGGCGCGGCTCTCTATTTCGACGCGTTTGGCGTTGGCCGACTCGATATGGGCGACCGCTGTGGCGAGATACCCGTCGCGCTCGCATCGGCGGGCCTCTTGGATCGCGGCATCGAGTTGCGGCTGAAATCGGCGGTACCGCTCCTCCCATCGGAGGTCCCCGGTAGCCGCCGCCATCCGCGCCGACATGGTCAGCACCTCGTCCAGGTGGCCCATGACGGCGCGCCGTTGCTCGATCCTCGAGTCCTGCTCTCTTGCCGTCGCGGCGTCGTCGTGGAAAAAGTGCTCGTGCCACCCCATCCACAACAAAACCGCCATGTTCAGGGCCAAGGCGACGGTCAGCAGGATGACCGGGTCGCGCATCTTCGATAGCACAGTCTCACGCTTCATCGGCACACCTCAGGGTAACACCGGAGAAGCCCGCAGCGGTCCCGCGAGGCCGGCGGAGCGGCCGGGCATAATGGTGGCACTCCCCCCGCCGGATGGCGGGGGAACCTGGCGGGTTCCCATCCCGTTCGCCGTCCCTTCCGAGGGTGCCGTATCCCAGGGTGCATGGTGACCAGCACGGGATGTATCGGCGAGTTTAGGTTTCGGCTTCAGGGTTTATGCGGCCCGGGCCCGCCGCACCCGCGCTGCAAGCCCCGCCCGAGCCCGCGGCACCCGCGCGTTGTCATTTCGAGCGAGGCCCGTACGGGCCGAGCCGAGTTCTGTACTCCGAGAGCTCGCAGGAGATCTCGCTGTTCGCGGTTGCGCCGGCTACTGACGGCGAGATTTCTCCGCTCGCCCTCGCGGCGCGAGGCCTCGGTCGAAATGACAAGCGCGCACCCGGCTCGAATGGCGCCGCGCGCCGAAATCCTCGGCACCCCAACGTACCCGCGACCTTACGGTCGCGGCTCGAACGGCGGCGCCCGCCCGGTTGTGGCGCCGCGGCGGGCGCGAACGGCGCCCCCGCGGTTGTGGCGCCGCGGCGGCGTGCTATAATGAGGCCCATGGGTTCCCAGACGCCGCGCATCCGCAACAAGAAGGCCCGCCGCAACTATCACGTCCTGGAGACGATCGAGGCGGGGCTCGTCCTGGAAGGGTCCGAGGTCAAGGCCCTTCGCGAGGGCAAGTGCAGCATCGACGAGGCGTTCGCCCGCGTCCGCGACGGCGAGGTCTGGCTCATGGGCGCCCACATCGGGGCGTACGAGCAGGCCGGCCGCTTCGGCCACGACCCGCTCCGGCCGCGGAAACTGCTCCTGAAACACCGCGAAATCAGCCGGTTCCTCGGCAAGGCCGTCGAGAAGGGCCATACCCTGGTGCCGCTGACGGTCTACTTCCACCGAGGCTGGGCCAAGGTGGAACTGGCCGTCGCCGTCGGCAAACGCGAATTCGATAAGCGCGAGGACCTCAAGAAGCGGGACCACCAGCGCGAGGTCGAGCGGGAACTGGCCCGCCGGCAACGTGGCCGGTGACGCGCCGCGCGCGTGGCGCCGATTAACCCGTAAAGTCGCCGGAGAAATCTGCCGATTTCTCCTAGGCCATGACCACGCTAACTATGCCCGAAACCGAGGCCCAAACCGCCCGCCCGGCCATCGAAACGCCCTTCGTCTCGGTGGCCCTGGCGATCGGCTTGGACAAAACCTTCACCTACGCCCTGCCCGAGGGCCTGCGGGGCCGCCTCTGGACCGGCCAGCGGGTCCGCGTGCCGTTCGGCCGAGGCAGCCGGTCCGCCGTCGGCTGGGTCGTCCGGGGCCTGACCGAAACGGACCTGGACCCGAAGGTCATCAAGGCGGTCACGGAGCCGGTCGACGAAGGGCCGCTGCTGACCGAAGACCTCCTGGACCTGGCCTTCTGGATGGCCCGGTACTACGTCTGCCCGGTGGGGCAGGTGCTGGAGGCCATCCTGCCGGCGGCCGTCAAGCGGCGGGCGGGCTTCAAGACCGTCCAACTCGTCGTCCGGACCGAGAAGCCGGAGACCGAGGCCGACCACATCCTGTCGAAGCAGCGGCGGGTGCTGGACCAACTGGCCGAGGCGGGCGGCGGCCCGCTCGCGCCCCGCGAACTGGCCCGACAGGCCGGGTGCACCACGGCCGTCATCAAGAGCCTGCGGGCCAAGGGCCTGGTGCGCATCGAGACCCGCGAGGTCGACGATTTCGCCCGCGACCTCTTCATCCAACTGGACGAGCCCCGGGCCATCCACCTGACGGCCGAGCAGGCCCTGGCCCTCCAGCGCGTCAAGACGCTCGTGGCCGGCGAGACGTTCGGCGTCATCGTCCTGGAAGGCGTGACCGGGTCGGGCAAGACCGAGGTGTACCTGCGGGCTATCGAGGACGTGGTGGACCGCGGGCGGCAGGCCATCGTCCTGGTGCCCGAGATCGCCCTGACGCCGCAGACCATCCGCCGGTTCCGCGAGCGGTTCACGCACGTGGCGGTCCTGCACTCGCACCTGACGGACGTGGAGCGGCACCGCCAGTGGCGCGACATCGCCGAGGGCCGGGCCGATGTCGTCATCGGCGCCCGCAGCGCCGTCTTCGCCCCCGTCCGCGATCTGGGCCTTATCGTCATCGACGAGGAACACGAGAACTCGTTCAAGCAGGACACCGCCCCCCGGTACCACGCCCGCGACGTGGCCATCATGCGGGCCAACCTGGTGGGCGCCCCCGTGGTCCTGGGCTCCGCCACGCCCAGCCTGGAATCGTACCAGAACGTCCGGACGATGGACCATTACCAGGAGGCCCGGCTCACGAAGCGGATCGGCGGCCGGCCCATGCCGCCCGTCCAAATCATCGACATGCGTCAGGAGGTGGCCGAACGCAAGGGCCATCACGCCCTCTCGCGGGCGCTCGAGAAGGCCATCACCGAGGCCTGGCGCAAGCAGGAGCAGACCATCCTGTTCCTGAACCGCCGGGGCTTCTCCACGCACCTCTTCTGCGTCCGCTGCGGCTACGTGGCCCGCTGCCCCGACTGCGACGTGGGCCTGACGTACCACGCCAAGCCGGGCAACCTCCAGTGCCACTACTGCGGCCACAAGGAGGACCCGCCCGACGCCTGCCCGACCTGCGGGGCCGAGACGGTCAACTACTGGGGCACCGGCACGCAGCGCGTCGAGGACGAACTGCTGCGCAAGTTCCCGGACCTCCGCCTGGGGCGGATGGACGCCGACGCCATGCGCCGC
>JADHXV010000201.1 GCA_016782785.1 Planctomycetota bacterium
GTCATCGCGGCGCTGGTGGCCATGCGGGTGCCGGCCCGGCCGAAGGTCAAGCGGCCGGTGCGCGTTTTCCACGAAATCGGCGAAGGCCTGCGCTACGCGTTCGGGTCGCCGGCGTTTCGGCCGATTCTGCTGATGCTGGCCGTGACGAGCCTGGTGGGCATCCCGTACATGTGGCTGCTGCCGATCTTCGCCAAGGAGGTGCTGGGGGGCGGCCCGACGACGCTGGGGTACCTGAAGTCGGGCGAGGCCATCGGCGCCCTGGTGGGGGCGGTGTTCCTGGCGTCGCGCCGCAGTTTCCACCGCCTGGGCCGGTTGCTGCGGCTGGCAGCCGTCGCGTTCGGGGCCGGCCTGATCGCCTTCGCCTTCTCCGACCGACTCTGGCTCAGCATGGTGCTGCTCGCCTGGCCCGGCTGCGCCATGATTCTGCAGGTCTCGATCAGCAACACGCTGCTCCAGACCTTGGCCCACGAGGACAAGCGCGGACGCGTCATGAGCTGTTATACCATGATGTTCATGGGGATGATCCCGTTCGGGAACCTGCTGGCCGGCGTGATGGCCGACGTCGTAGGCGCCCAGACGACGGTCATGATCGGCGGCGGCATCTGCGTCCTGGGTGCCCTGGTGCTGGGCGCCCACCTGCCCCGGCTGGGCGAGCACGTCAGCCCCGGCGACGAGACCGTCGCGGCGTGAGGCGCCGTTCGAGCCGCGATTATTCGAGCCGGCTGCGGGAGCAGCCGGTCATGTTCGATGCACGTGGCACGTGCCACAGCGGTAGAACGTGACCCGCCGCTCCCGCGGCGGGCTCGAAACGGCGCGCCACCCCACCCCCGGCCGGACAAGCCGGCCGGGCCACACAAGCCGGCCGGGCCACACAAGACGGCGCGCGCGACGCGCCCGTCACTGGGCCGGAAAACTCAGCCGGTCGAGCGGGTCGGTGCCGGCCTTCTTCTCCTGGGCGTCGGACCAGCCGTCGCCGTCGTCGTCGGTGTCGGCGTTATCGCCGATGCCATCGGCGTCGGTGTCGCGCCACTCCTTCGGGTCGAGCGGAAAAGCATCCCACGGCACGGCCTGGCAGCGGGGGACGCCGTCGCCGTCGATGTCGAGTTCCAGGTGGTCGGGGGTGCCGTTGCGGTTGCGGTCGTCGCCCGCGCCGTCGGCATCGATGTCGGCGTCGAGTCGGTCGCCGATGAGGTCGCCGTCGGCGTCCTCCCATTCCGACGGGTCCAGCGGGAAGGCGTCCTTCGCGTCGGGCGTGCCGTCGTTGTCGTCGTCCGGGTCGCGGTCGTTGGGCAGGCCGTCGCGGTCGACGTCGGGCGGGCCGTCGGGCGTGACCAGCAGCGCCAGGTCGACCGTGAACGGCGGCGCCTCGACCGTAGCCCTGCCCTTGGCGGCGGCAAACGTGCCCAGGATGGCCGCCGTCTCGGGCGCGACCCAGTACCCGGTGCCGTCGGCGGGCACGTCGAGCGTCACCTTCAGGCCGCGCACGGGCGCGGCGTGGTCCTTCTGGTGCTCCAGGTAGACGCCGGCCCGACGGTCGGACGCCAGGCCCCAGGCGGCCGCGGCGGCGGGCGACGAGACGGTCACGGGCGCCATGCGGAGGCCCGGCCCGAGGTCCTCGGCGAACGCCTGCATGGCCCGGACGTACTCGCGTTCCCTCGGCCCGATCCACATGTTCATGGAGTGGCCGTCGCGGGCGTAACTGGTGTTCCAGAAGACGACGGCGGTCTCGTTGAAGAAGGCGGCCCAGTTGCGGAGTCGCATGCGGAGGGCGGACTTGGGGTCCCACACGCCGCCGATGCCCTGGGGGATGAGTGTCGGCCGCTCCTTGGCGTCGATGCGGTTGCCGGTCTCGCCGACGATGACGGGCTTGCCGGCCTTCTTCCAACGCTGGCACTCGGCGGCGAAGCGCCGGCCGGCGCCCACCTCGCCCAGGCCCACGTACCGGTGCGGGGCCGACAGGTCGATGCCGTCCAGTTCCGGCCGCTCCCAACTCGTCGTCACGGGGTGATGGTATGGGTCGATGGACTTAAGATACGGCGTTGTCTGGGCGAACCAGGCGGCGTCGGCGTGCTGCTCGTTCAGAAACTCCCAGAAATCAACCAGGGCGCCCCAGCGGTCCACGTGGTACTTGATGTGCCGGCGGACCTTGGCCATGGCCTCGGCGTTGCCCGCGTCCTTCACATGGACATTCATGTATCCGAACAGGCCGTAGAAGTTGCGGAAGCCGTACGCCCGGGCCCGCGCGAGCAGTTCGTCGATCATGCGGCTCTCCATGACGCCGACGTGGTCGAGGTCCTTCGAGATGGCGAGCGAGAAGTTCTGCTGGCTGAACCGCAGCAGGTTGAAGCCGCAGGCGGCGAAGCAGCGGAACTGGACGTCCATGTTCTGCGGGTTGGGAGCGGGTCCGCGGCGGAACATCGGCCCCGGCGGCGGGTCGGGCCAGTCCGCCCGGTCCGGCCGGAACGGCCCTTCCATGGCCGCCCCCGCCAGCACCGACCCCACGCCCGAGCCGTCGAAGATACCGTCCTGAAAGCCGATGGGGTAATACGGCGTGCCATCGTCGAACGCCCACCGCATCGGGTTGGCCGGGTCCTGGCGGACGAAGCCGTGCAGCGGCCGGCGGCCCTGGACGCACGCCACCTCGCCGCGGCCGGCGGCCGTCTCGCCCGCGGTGTTGGTGAACGTCCAGGCGAAGGTCCACCGGCCGAGTTCGTCCGGCGCGAACCGGGCCTTCCAGAGGTCCGCCCGCTTGAAGGCGTACGAGACGCTTGCCCGGCCGCGGTCGTCCTTGCGGAGTGTGATCTCGGGCGGCTCGTCGCTGCCGTAGTGGAAGCCGCCCACGGTGACCTTGCGGCCGGAGGGCGCGGTGAAGACCACCTCGATCGCCACGTCCCAGAACGGGTTCGCGTAGTGGCGGCCGTGGCGTAACGTGATCTCGAACACGTCCCAGCGCGGCACGGCGCGCGTGTTCTGGGTGGCCGCGACGTCGAGGTCGGCGGCGTACGCCGTCACCGCCGTCGCCGCCACAAGCAGGATGCCCGCCACAAGGCGCATCGCAGACATGGCCATGCCGAAGCCTCCTCCTGAAACGATTCGAGCCGGCCCGACCGTCCCGCGGAGCGGTGGCCCATCGCGCGGAGCGGTGGCCCATCGCGCGGAGCGGTGGCCCATCGCGCGCGGCGGGTCTCCCGACCTGCCGCGCCACAGCGCGCTCCCCTTCGGGTCGCGGCCCAAAAAAGGGGCCGTACTTCCCACGCGGCGGCTCAGGAGAGCCGCCGCGCGGGAATCCGCGAGACCAGACGGTTGCGGCCGCGGGCCGCCGTGCGGTATCCTTAATACCGTAGCATTCCCTCAGGCCAAAGCGAAAGGAAACCTCATGACCGATTACGTGAATCGCGCCAAGAAGGTCGTCAAGGACGTGATGAAGGAGTTCGAGCCGGTGGGCGACCACGCCGTCACCGCCGGGCGGGAGATGCTGCTGGCCATGCGGTCGGTGGTGGACGCCGAAATCAACCTGCTCGACCGGGCCACGTCGAAGAAGAAGGCCGCCGAGCCCGAGCCGCTGGCCGAACCGTCGAAGACGCCGCCGAAGACGCCACCCAAGACACCGTAGCGGTCGGCCGCCGGCACCCTCTCGGCCGGCTGCGCGCTCTCGGCCGTCAGGCCGACACCTCCTGAACGGCCGCCAGAATGCGGCGCGCCAGGTCCGCCTTCGTGACGCCCGAGAGGCGTTCGCACGCGCCGTCGCTGGCGATGAGCAGGGCGTCCTGCCGGTCCGCGCCGATGGCGGCGGGCCCGTTCGCGACGACCAGGTCCAGGCCCTTGGCGGCGAGTTTCTCCCGCGCGCGGGCCGCCAGGTCCTCCGACTCCAGGCAGAAGCCGACCAGCACCTGGCCGGGACGGCGGCGGCGGGCCATCTCGGCGAGGATGTCGGGCGTGGGCTCGAAGTCGAGCGTGAGGCCGCCCTCGCCCTTCTTGATCTTCTCCGAAGCACGGACCTCAGGACGGTAGTCCGCGACGGCCGCAGCGGCAAGAAAGGCGTCGCATTCGCCGAAGCGCGCGGCCACGGCGTTGAACATCTCCTGGGCGCTTACGACGCGGACGAGTTCGTCGACGGGGGGCAACTCGGCTTCGACCGGGCCGAGGACGAGCGTGACGTGATGGCCCGCCCCCCTGGCCGCCTCGGCCAAGGCGGCGCCCATCCGCCCCGTGGAGGCGTTCGAGAAGTACCGGACGGGGTCGAGGTACTCGCGCGTCGGGCCGGCGGTGATAAGGAAACGCATGGCAATTCCAAATGACGAATTCCGAATGACGAATCAATGACGAATGACGAAGCCCGAATGACGAATCAAATCCAAAACCGAAGCACGAACGACGAATCACTTGCTCCGGCGCCAGATGGGTGAGCGGCCGGGTTCGTCATTGCCGTTCCGTCATTCTCTCGTCATTCGGCCTGCCCGAGCCGCGTCGCGGCTCAGAACGCGGCCAGGGATTTCGTCATTCGTCATTAGAGGAAGATCGTCCCCGGCCACCGCCCCCATCCTAGGGCTCGCCCCCCAGCGCCTTGACGATCTCAGCCAGGATCGCGTCGGGCTCGGCCATGCGGCCGGGGCCTTCGGTGCCGCAGGCGAGCCGGCCTTCCTCCGGCCCCACGAGATGCACGCCGCGGGCGCGGAGCGCCGCGACGTTGGCCTGGACGGCCGCGTTCCGCCACATGCGCTCGTTCATCGCGGGGGCGAGGATGACCGGCACGTCGATGGCCACCAGCAGGGTCGAGAGCAGGTCGTCCGCCAGGCCGTGGGCCATCTTGGCGAGCAGGTTCGCCGTCGCCGGGGCGACCACCGCCACGTCGACCCGGTCGGCCAGGGCGATGTGCGTGGACCGGTCGCCCTCGGGCGCCGACCACAGGTCGTCGTACACGGGCCGGCCCGTCAGGGCGCGGAACGTCAGCGGCCCGACGAACCGCTTCGCGGCCTCGGTCATGACCACCGTGACCTCGGCGCCGGCCTGCACGAGGGCCGACACCAGGTACGCCGTCTTGTAGGCCGCGATGCCGCCGGTGACGCCGACCAGCACCTCCCGGCCGTCCAAGGTCGCCAGGTTGGGGGAGACGGCTGTCATGTCTGCCCTCTCAAAGACGCGGAGCGGCATGGACGGGGACGCCGCCGCACCACCTGCTGCTCCCTTGCCGCGTGGTGGCCTTCCCAGGCCACCACGCTCGACGCCCGGTTCTCGCGTCGGCCTGGGAAAGGCCGCCGCGCGGGGAATAGCGTTGCAGGGCTATTGCTCGTCGGCCTCGTCCTCGACCTCGCCCCGGAGCGTCTCCCGGGCGATCTTCTCCGGGGCCTCGAGGGTAATCTTGCCCTCGAGCACCTCCTGGACGACGGCCTCCATGAGGGTCCTGTCGCCCCGCTCGACCAGGAGCGGCGCGCCGAACGTCACGTCGACCAGCCGTTTCTGGACCAGGACGGCCAGTTTGAATCGGCCGCCGACCTTCTGGACCACTTTGTCGCTTTTCAGGGCCTCGATCACACTTGTTTCCTCCGCGCTTCAACCCATTCTATCACACGCTCGATGGCCGGCTCCAGCCGGTCGTTGATGACCTCGAGGTCGTAGCACCCGGCCTGCCGGGCCGTGGCGATTTCGCGCTGCGCCTTGTCGAGACGGCGTTCGGCCTCTTCGTCCGACTCGGTGCCGCGCTTCGCCAGCCGCTCGCGCAGGGCGTCGGCCTGGGGCGGCAGCACCAGGATGGCCAGGGCGTCCGGGTACGTGCGCTTGATCTGGACGCCGCCCTGGACGTC
>JADHXV010000017.1 GCA_016782785.1 Planctomycetota bacterium
GCCAGCAGGTCGTCGACCATCAGGACGCGGGACCCTTGCGTCACCGCATCGACATGCATTTCCATCGTGTCGGTGCCGTACTCCAGGTCGTAGGTCACGCTGACCGTTTCGGCGGGCAGTTTGCCCTTCTTGCGGACAGGCACGAAGCCGGCGCCCAGGCGAAGGGCAATCGGGGCGCCGAAGATGAAGCCGCGCGACTCGGCCCCCACGACCACGTCCACGTCGCCCGCATCATACGGCTCGGCCATACGGCGGACGGCCTCGTCGAACGCCCGCACGTCCAGCAAGAGCGGCGTGATGTCGCGGAACATAATGCCGGGTTTCGGAAAGTCGGGGACGCTGCGGATGCGGGAACGCAAGTCGAGGGCGCCGGCCGGTGGGGTCATGGGTGTCTCCTGTGGCGGGCAAGCGGCGCGGGCAGCTGCGGGGCCGTCACTGGACGACGGCGGCACTCACGCCTTCTTCCTGGGTGCGGACGGCCTCTTCGATGGTCCGGAGGGCCTCGTGTTCAATCTGGCGGACGCGTTCGCGCGTCAGGCCCACCTCTTCCCCGATTTCCTTGAGGGTCATCTCGGCTTTGCCGTCCAGGCCGTACCGCAGGTGCAGGATCTGGGCGGCCCGGGCGTCGATCCGGTTGAGCATGTCGCGGACGGCCTCGTGCCGGCGGTTCTCCAGGAGGATGTCGGCCGGCGAGCGGGCGCCTTCGTCGGCCACCATCTCTGAAAGCGACCAGTCCGCGTCGTCGGAGACGGCCTGGTACGGGGAACTGAAGGCCCGGGCGGCCCGGGCAATGACCGTCACCTTGCGTTTCGATATTCCCATCGCCTTGGCGATCTCTTCCTGGCCGGGAGGCCGGCTCAGGTCGCATTCCAACTGGGTGGCCGTGCGCCGCCACTTGTTGATCATCTCGACCATGTAGGCGGGGATTTCGACGGGCTTGACGGCGTTGATGAGGCTGCGCTTGATCGACTGCCGGATCCACCACGAGGCGTACGTCGAAAACCGGCAGCCCTGGGCGGGGTCGAACTTCTCAACGGCCCGCAGCAGGCCCAGGTTGCCTTCTTCAATCAGGTCCAGCAGGCTCAGGCCGCGACGGGTGTAATTCTTGGCAATCGAGACGACCAGGCGCAGGTTGCACCGGATCATCTCGTCCCGGGCAAGCAGGTCGCCCTTCTTGATGCGCCGAGCGAGATGCACTTCCTCATCGGGAGTCAGCAGGCGCGTCTGGTTGATCTCCCGCAGGTACAACTGCAGGCCCGAGTCCATGCGCAGACCCCTCTGCTGGTCGGTAAACGGTCTGAACCCCTCGTACCGAGCGACCCCCACGGTTCACACCCAGAACCGGACCGCGTTGATATGCCCCCTCCGGTGAAGCACCTTGCGACATGCGACCCGTCACATCCATTGTAGAGACGCACGCAAAGCGGGGGCAAGACAATTTCCACAATTTCGGACGGCGTTCACACGCCCCGCGATTCCGCCCCTGCCGCGCGGCCTGCCCATACGGCCTACGCTTTGTCTCCCTCCTCGCTGTCGCCCTCGGCCGACGGCTCGTCGTCAGACGCCACCGGCTCGTCGGGCGTGTCCTGAGAGACTTCGTCGGCTGCTTCGGCGTCCTTCGGCTCTGCCTCAGCCGCCTCGGTGGATTCCTCTTCTGCCTGGGCAGGCTCTTCCTCTGCCGCAGCGGGCTCTTCCTCTGCCGCAGCGGGCTCTTCCTCTGCCGCAGCGGGCTCTTCCTCTGCCGCAGCGGGCTCTTCCTCTGCCGCAGCGGGCTCTTCCTCTGCTTCGACAGCCTCTTTCTTCTTGGCCTTTGCTTTGCGCTTCTTCTTGGCCTCCGGCTTCTCGGCGACCTCTTCCTCGCGCGGCACGGCCGGCAGCGGCGTGCCAAAGAGCGTCGCGGCACCGGCCTCGGCGACGGCACCCTCCTCGGCATGCTCGATGCCGCCGAGACGGGGCTCGGCCCTCGCCGGCTCGGGCGCGGGAGCCTCTTCCTCGCCCTCTTCGGCCGCCCACTGGACGCGCTTCAGGCTCAGGCCGATCTTGCGGTCCTCGGTGTCGACGCGAAGGACCTTGACGTCGATCTCCTCGCCCAGCTTGACGACCTCTTCGGGGTTCTCGACCTTGTGGTCGGCCAGTTCCGAGACGTGCAGCAGGCCTTCCAGACCACCCTCGAGTTCGACGAACACCCCGAAGTTCGTGACCTTCGTCACTTTGCCGCGCACCACCGCCCCGGGGACATACGTTTCGGGGATGCGGCGTTCCCACGGGTCCTCTTCGAGTTGCTTCATGCCCAGGGCCACGCGCTTCTTGTCCTGGTCGACGCTCAGGACCTGGCACGTGAGCTTCTGGCCCTTCTTGAGGACCTCGGAGGGGTGGTTGACCTTCTGCGTCCACGACATGTCGGAGACGTGAAGCAGGCCGTCGATGCCCTCCTCGATTTCGATAAACGCGCCGTAGTTGGCCAGGTTCTGAACCACACCCTCGACCACCGAGCCGGGCGGATACTTCTCTTTGACGAGCGTCCAGGGGTTGACCTCGGTCTGCTTCATGCCGAGGCTGATTTCCTGCTTGGCCTTGTCGATGGCCAGGACGACGACCTTGACCTCGTCGCTCACGCTGACGATTTCCGACGGGTGGTTGACGCGGCGGGTCCAGGACATTTCGCTGACGTGGACGAGTCCCTCGATGCCCTCTTCCAGTTTGACGAAGGCGCCGTAGGGGGTGATGTTGACAACCTCGCCGGCCACCTTCTCGCCGATGGGGTACTTGGTTTCGATATCGTGCCAGGGCGAGGCGGTCTTCTGCTTCAGGCCCAGGGCCACCTTCTCCTTCTCGCGGTCGATGGAGAGGATCTTGATGGTCAGTTTCTGGTCAATCGAGACGGCCTCGCTGGGATGGCCCACGCGTCCCCAGGCCATGTCGGTGATGTGCAGGAGGCCGTCGATGCCGCCCAGGTCGACGAAGGCGCCGAAGTCGGCGATGTTCTTGACCACGCCGTCGCGCAACTGGCCCACGATCATGGTCGCGAGGAGTTGGCGTTTGGCCTCTTCGCGCTCCTCCTCGATGAGCCGGCGGCGCGAGACCACGATGTTGCGGCGGTCGGCGTCGATCTTCAGAATCTTGCATTTGATGCGGTCGCCGATGTACGTCGAGACGTCGGCCGGCCGGCGAATATCGACCTGGCTGGCCGGCAAGAAGACCGGCACGCCGATGTCGACCAGCAGGCCGCCCTTGATCTTGCGGCTGACGCGGCCCTCGACCACGTCGCCCTCGGCGTACGTGTTCAAGATCCGTTCCCAGCCCTTGATACGGTCGGCCTTGCGCTTCGACAGCAGCACCAGGCCGCTCTCATCCTCCACGGCCTCCAAGAGGACGTCCACCTTCTGGCCGACCACCACCGCGTTGCCGTCGAACTCCTCCAGCGGGACGCTGCCCTCGCTCTTGAACCCGACGTCGATGACAGCATCGTTGCCGATGATCCGGACCACCCGGCCGGCGACCACGCTGCCCGTCTCGAACGCCTGGATGGAATCCTCGTACAACTGCTCCAGTTGGGCCGGGTCGTCCATCTGGCCCAGGACGGCCTGGACCTCGCGGTCGACGTCCGTGTCGTTCAGCCCGTATTCGCGTTGAATCTGCCGCTTCTGCATGTTCGTTGTGTTTCCGAAAACCCGGTTCTATCCGCATCGGCGAGACGCTTCGGGCCCGACCACCGGGCCACTCGCCGCCCTCGACCCTCGAGGCTTTCGACCTACGTCGGTCGGCAAAGAGTCATAGATTACCCTGGCCGCGGCCGGATTGCAAGGCCCGAATCCGCTCGCGCACGGCGTCGATGATCCACTGCGGGGTCGACGCCCCGGCCGCCACGCCCACCCGCGGCCGGCCGGCGACCATCTCGGGCCGGACCTCGTCGGCCACCTCGACGTGATACGTGGGCACGTCGCACGCGGCGCACAGTTCCGCCAGGCGGTTCGTGTTGGCGCTGTTGCGGCCGCCGATGACGAACATGACGTCCACGCGGTCGGCCAGCGATGCCGTCGCCCGCTGCCGCTCGACCGTGGCCGCACAGATCGTCTTGACGACCCGCACCTCGTCCGCAACCCGCATGACCAATTCGGCCGCCATCCGCCGGAACACCTCGGGCGAAAACGTCGTCTGGGCCACCAGCGCCACCCGGCCCGCCAGGGCCAGGCCCTCCAGCGCCTCGGGCGCGCTGACGACCACCGCCTTCGGGGCGTGGCCCTGGATCGCCCGGACCTCGGGGTGGGCGGCGTCGCCTGCCACGATCACCTGGTACCCGTCGCCCTCCAGGTCGGTCGCCAGCGTCTGCACGCGGCGCACCAGCGGGCAGGTGGCGTCGATGATGTGGAGGCCCAGGGCCTTGGCCTCGGCCACCACGGCCGGCGCCAAGCCGTGGCTGCGGACCAGCAGCGTCCCGCCCGACGCCGCTTCCTCCAGCGATTCGATGACCCGGAACCCCCTGCCCGCCAGCCGGTCCACCTCCTGCGGGTTGTGGATGAGCGGCCCGAGGCAGTAGACGGCCTCGCCGGCCTCCAGGGCCTTCTCGGCCAGGCGCAGCGCCCGCTTCACGCCGAAGCAGACGCCGCTGCCCTCGGCCACCTCGATGGTGGGTTTCGGTTCGCCGGCTGCGCTCATCGCTCCTCCATCGCGCGTTCTTTCACCGAGGGCGACGCCGCGTGGCGGCCTTCCCAGGCCGCCGCTCTCGCGTCCGGCGTCCGCCGCAGCCACGCTTGGAGCAGGAGCATCTCGCCCCGGATGCCCGCCATGATGTCGTCCGGGTCGCCCCGGGCCACGTCGTCGGCCGAGACCAGCCGACCGCAGGCCACGCGGATTCGGTGCGGCCAAGGCAGCGGGGACGTTCTCGGCCAGGCCTCGAAGGCGCCGTCGATGACCATCGGCAGAATCGGCACGCCCGCGCGGGCAGCCAGCACCACGGGCCCGGCCTGGAGCGCGCCGATCGAGCCATCGCGCGTCCGCGTCCCCTCGGGGAACATCAGGACCACCGCCCCCGCCCGCAGCCGCCGCAGCGCCTCGCGGATGGCCCGCATGTCGGCCGCCGACCGCCGAACCGGAAACGCATACAGGCTCCGAATCAGCCACGCGAACGGCCCGAACCGGAACAGCGACTCCCGGGCCATCGGGTGGTACGGCCGGGGCATCCCCGCGGCCGCCAGGACCGGATCCAGGAAACTCTGATGGTTCGACACGACCAGGACGCCGCCGCGCCGCGGCAAGCGCCCCCGCCCGAACACCCGGATGCCGAAGACGACGACGAACAGCATCCGGGCCACCTGCTGGATCGCCGCGTACCAGGCCCGTTGGAGACCGTTCACGCCTTCTCCTGTGCGCACCGGCGGACCTCCCGCTCCAGCGCGTCGATCATCTCCGGGACGCTCATGCTGGTGGTATCGACATAGATGGCGTCCTCGGCCGCCCGCAGGGGAGCGGTCTCGCGGGTCGAGTCGCGCCGGTCGCGTTCGACGATCTCCGCCAGGACCGCCCGGTACGACGCCGCTTGGCCGCGGGCCTCGAGTTCCAGTTGCCGCCGCCGGGCCCGTTCCTCGGGCTCCGCGTCGAGGTAGAACTTCGCGTCCGCATCGGGGAACACGACGGTCCCCTGGTCGCGTCCCTCGGCCACGACGTTGCCGGCCCGCTCGGCGAACGCCCGCTGGACCGGGACGAGCACGTTCCGGACGCCGGGCGTCCGCGCCAGGTAGTGC
This sequence comes from Planctomycetota bacterium, assembly GCA_016782785.1. Lineage (GTDB taxonomy): Bacteria > Planctomycetota > Phycisphaerae > FEN-1346 > FEN-1346 > BS750m-G62. Next base: position 5,742 of record JADHXV010000017.1, read on the forward strand.
GAGTGCGTGCTGACGCGGTTCTGGCGGATGGCCTCGGTAACGTCCCGGCCGTCGAGGCGGACCCGCTGGCGGCCCGGCTCGCTGTCCAGTTCCACGGTGGTGGCGCAGGCCAGGGCTTCGAGGGCGGCCGGGTCTTCCAGGTCGGCGCCGGTTTCGAGAGCCTTGAGGGTCAGCGCGCGGTACATCGCCCCGGTGTCCAGGTGCCTGGCCCCCAGCCGGCGGGCCAGGCCCGCCGCCGCCGTGCTCTTGCCGCTGCCTACGGTGCCGTCAATCGTGATAATCATGGACCGGCGATTATACTCCCGGCCGGGCGCGGTGAAAAGGCTGGAAACCGCCGCCCGGCCGCGCTACACTTATCTTGGCCATGAGCGCACGCGGCATCTATCGGATCCTGCGGCTCCCGCTGTTCACGACGGCCGTCGCCGACGCCGTGGCCGGCTATTTCGTCGCCCGCCTGCCGGACCTCGACCGTGTGGAGCCGTATCGCGTGCTCCTGTTGGCCGGCGTCAGCACGGGCCTGTACCTGTTCGGGATGGTCGAGAACGACCTCGCCGACGTGCGCCGTGACCGCCGGCTGGCCCCCGACCGCCCGCTGGTCCGCGGCGAGGTAAGCGTGGCCACGGCCGTGGTCCTCCTGGTGCTGACGGCGATCCTGGCGGGCGCGTGTGCCGTCAGCCTGAGCGCCGGGGCCCTGGTTCTGGCCATCGGCGCCTTCGCCGCCATCAACCTCTACAACCTGGCCGCCAAACGCGGGCCGGCGTCCGTCGCGATGGTGATGATGGGCCTGTGCCGCCTGCTGAACTTCGGCATCGGCGTGGCAGCCGCCAGCGGCGTCCCGCACGCCATTACGCCGGACCTGTTCGGCCCCACAGGGCCGCTGTGGGCGCGTCACGGCCTGGCGATCTTCTTCGCGACGGTCATCGTGACGGGGTACAGCATTGCGGCCCGGCGGGGACACACGGTGTCGTCGCGTCCGTGGTCGGCCGCGTTCTTTGCCGCCGCCGTGGCCGGGTTCGCCATGATCGCCATCCAGGTGGGCACCGGCGTCGGCTGGTTCCACGCCCCGCTGGCCCGCGTGTTCGCGGGGCTTCTGCTGGCGGCCCTGTGGCCGGGGGCCCTGTGGTCGGCCGCCGGCGCCGCCCGCCGGCCCGAGCAGTACGCCCGTTTCATCACGAGGATGCTTTACTGGTTCATCGTCATGGACGCCGCGTTCGTCCTGGACCGCCTGCTGGTTGTGATGTGAGACGCAGGCCGCGGCGAGCCGCGGCCGCAGCACTCCCTCCCCCTTCACGGGAGACGGTCGGGGTGAGGGTGAACGCCCGCCGCACCATCGCCCTACCCGCCGCGGCGGGAACACTCGTACAGCCTCAGCATCGGCACGCGGAGCACCACTTCCCACGCCTGGCCATCATCGATGCCGCGGTACGTCACCGTCCGGGCGCTTTCGAGAAACGTCTCGAGGTCGCCGCGGAAGGCTGCATCTTTGGCCGCCCGCTGCCGGACCGTCACGCCGCCGCCCAGGTCGATGGCGTCGACCTTCCTTTCGAGTTCGGCCAGGGCCCGGGCCTTGGCCGACCGGGCCGCCAGCAGCCGTGCCCGCTCGGGGTCGGGCACGTCGAGGGCCAGGGCGGCCGTCCCGCGGGCCTCGATCACGTCGGTCGCCCAGTCGGGCAGCGGCGCGCCGCCTGCGACGGCGGCGCCGGCCGAAGCGCGGACCTCGTCGTCGGGCGGCATGCCGCGGCCGGTGACCGTGATCGCGTCGGACTTGATGCGAACGCTCACCCGGTCGATCTGCTCGTCGGTCGACCGCCCCGCCCCGCCGCGCAGCCGACGAATGTCTTTCAATACCTCGATAAGGCTGCGGACCGGCGCCGCCACCTCGACCTCGGCGATGCGGTCCGGCATCAGCCGGGGCGGGCCGGCCACCGACAGCGACCGCACGTACGCGTCGAACGCCGCCTCCGCCACCGCCGCCCCGCGCACGAGGTCGCCCACGGTCTCGGTAGGGCCAAGGAGGATCGCCTCCAGGCGCTCCCGCATGCGGCGGTAGGCGTCGACGCGGGCCGCCCGGACGGCCATCACGCGCCCCGTGGCCGTCACGCGCTCCCACCCCGCCGGGAACATCTCGGGCAGCACCTCCGGCGGGGCCGACGCCAGGTGGGCAATGACCTCCGGCCCCAGCCCCGCCGGCGCCCGGCCCGTGCCGCTCGTGCGCAGGCACCCGTCCAGGGCCCGGCTTCGCAGGTCGTCGAAGGCGGCAGCCCCGGCCTTCAGGCCGCACAACCCGGCCACCTTCGTCACGACCACGTCGGCGGGCGCCTCGACATCGACCTCCGCCACCCCGTCCGAGTATAGCCGCGGAAACCCCACCATGCGGGCCGACCGCAGAAACACCCGCAGGTCGGTCTCCTTCGGGCTGTTCGCGCCCAGGACGTCGCGGACGGTCTTACCGTCACCGGCGCCGGCGTCGAGGACCATCAGCGTGAGCCGGTTCACGCCGTCAACCTGGGCGGCCCGGACGGCGAGCATCCTGGTCTCGCCCGGGGCGGCACCGGCGTCGGCGCCGCGGACCATGGGCACACCTGCCGCCGCCAGGATCGCCGTCACCAGGATGGCCATTGAGCGTCGCATATCGCTCCTTTGATACGTCACCGGCGCCTCTTGCTGCGGCGACCCGGCCGCGGCGGCTCGGCGCTCACGCGCACTTCCCGCCCGCCGCGCTCGTGCGACCGGTAGATGCCGTCCAGGATCGCCATGACGACCAGCGTTTCCTCGGCCGGGACGGGCGTGGGACCGCCGCGCTCGATGGCATCGACAAACGCCCGGATGGCCGCGGCGTGCGGCTTGGGCGTGGCATAGTTCTCGAGGCGGCTGACGCGCATGACGCCGTGCTCCTGCGTCACGATCGTGCCCGCCGAGACGTCGATGCCGCCGCCCGTCCCGCAAATCATCGCCGCGATCGACTCCTCCTCGACCACGTTCAGCAGGAACGACGCCTCCAGCGTCAGCACCGCTCCGGTCTCGAAGCGGACAAAACCGACGGCGAAATCCTCCACGTCGAACACCTGGCCGGCGCCCTTCCACTCGCCCCAGCCGGGACGGTTGACAATGCCCTTGAGGTCGGCCAGTTTTCTCGGGGCCACGCCCGACACGGTCACCGGTTTCGGGAACCCCATGAGCCAGAGCGTGAGGTCGAGGATGTGCACACCGATGTCGATGAGCGGCCCACCGCCCGAGAGCCGTTTCGTGAGGAACGCGCCCCATCCCGGCGCGCCGCGGCGCCGAAGCGCGCTCGCGCGGGCGTAGTACACCTCGCCCAGGACGCCGCCGTCCACAAACCGTTTCAGGGCCGCGTGCTTGCCCTCGAACCGCAGGTGCTGGCCGGTCATCAGCCGTTTGCCGGCGAGGTCCCTGGCGCGGATGAGGCGGCGGACCTCGCGCGGCGCGGGCGCGAGCGGCTTCTCGCAGTACACGTGGCAGCCAGCCCGGAAGGCCGCCATCGCCGCCGGCGCGTGGGCCGCGTTCGGCGTGGCGATGTCCACGAGGTCGAGGCCGGCCCGGCGGAGCATGCGGCCGGCGTCGTCGTACACGTGCGGGATGCCGTGTTCGTCGGCCAGCGCCTCGGCCGCCGGCCGACGCACGTCGCACGCCGCCACCAGGTCCACGCGGCCCTCGTCGCGCAGGGCCGTCCAGGCGCCGACGTGGGCGTCGCGCATGATGGCGCCCGTGCCGATGAGTCCGACGCGAAGCGGCTTCACGTTTCACCTCCCCGCTGCATGCGGCCGACCAGGTCGCGGGCGCTCGACACGCCCAGGCGGGCCAGACCCTCGCGCACGCCGTCGACGAGGGTGACACACGTCTGTGGATCGACAAAGTTGGCCGTCCCGACCGAGACGGCCGTGGCACCCGCGCGGAGGAACTCGATCACGTCCTCGGCGAACTGGACGCCGCCCAAGCCGATGACGGGCAGGTGGCGCGGGCCCGCCACCTCCTCCCACACGCGCCGGATCATGTAGATAGCCACAGGCTTGATGGCCGGGCCCGACAGGCCGCCCACCGTGTTCGTCAGGGCCGGGCGGCCGGTCCACGGGTCGATCGCCATGCCGCGGAGCGTGTTGACGAGGCTGAGCGCGTCGGCCCCCGCGTCGGCGGCGGCCTTTGCCGTCACCGCGATGTCCGTCACGTTCGGGCTGAGTTTGACGATGAGCGTCGCCCGCGTCACCTTCTCCCGGACCGCCTCGACGAGCGCGGCGAGGGGCTCCGGGGCCACGCCGAACTCCATCCCGCCGCGCTTGACGTTCGGGCACGAGACGTTCAACTCGATGCCCGCCACGCCGTCGGCCGCGTCGAGCGCGGCACACACCGCGACGTACTCCTCCGGCGTCGACCCGGCCACATTGACGATGACCGGCACGTCGAACCGCGCCAGGGCCGGCAGTTTTTCGGCCAGGAACCGATCCAGACCGACATTGGCGAGGCCGATGGCGTTGAGCATGCCGGCCCGGACCTCGACCAGTCGCGGCGGCGGGTGGCCCTCGCGCGGCTGGAGGGTGATGGACTTGGTCACGATCGCGCCCAGGCGGCCGAGGTCGTAGAACTCGGCCAACTCCTCGCCATAGCCGCCGCAGCCGGAGGCCGTCGCGATCGGGTTCTTCATCGCGATGGAGCCGACCTGGACGCCCAGGTCGATGTCGCCTTGAGCCATGTGCTGCCTTTCCCGACAGGGCCGCCCGCCGCTACTCCCACACGATGTCGGCCGCGTCGGCCACGGGTCCGTCGCGGCACGTAAGCCGATACGTCCATCCCACCTCGCTCCCCGGGTCGCGCATCTTGCGGACACACGACAGGCACACCCCGATGCCGCAGCCCATGAACTGCTCGAGCGAGACCTGGCACGGCGCCCGCCGGCGTTCGGCCAGGGCGGCCAGGGCCCGCAGCATCGGCTCGGGCCCGCAGCCGTAGAACGCCACCGGCCGGTCGGCCACCGCCTGGTCGAGCCAGCGCTCGGCCGCCGCAACGGCTGTCCCGCGGAAACCCCCCGCCCCGTCCTCGGTCGCCAGCACCGTCGGGACGGGGACGTGCGGCTCGAGGATGGTCGGGCACGGCCGGGCAACGTCGCCGGTCGCCTCGGGCGGACGCTTGAAGCGCATCGGCACCTGGGCGACGGCCGGCGCGCCGACCACGAAGACGGCCTCGCGGCCGAGGTCGGCCAGGTAATCGGCCAGGCCGAAGATCGGCGCCATGCCGCACCCGCCGCCCACAAGGACCGCCAGGCGATCGTCGGCCGGCGGCGTGAAACAGTTGCCCAGCGGGCCGACCACGTCGAGCGTGGCCCCCACCGGCCGCGAGGCCAGCCACTGCGTGCCCGACCCGACCGGCCGGACGAGGATCTCGACGCGCACCCGGCCGCGGCGGTCGAGGCGCGAGATGCTGAGCGGCCGGCGGACGACCGGCCACCGGCGCCGGCCGAGTTCGAGCCCGGTCGCCTGCGGCCATTCGCCACCGTCCTCGTAGTCGAGCGGCCGGCGCTCGGACGCGGCGGCGGACCGCGGGGCCGACTCGCACCGCACGTTCAGGAACTGCCCCGGCCGGCTGATCCAATCGTCCGGGGCACCCAGGACCAGGCGGACGTAGTCGCTGCCGGCGTCGCGCCGGTCGAGGACCGGCATCTCGAGCCGCCGACGCGGCGACACGTCGGGTTGGGTCGCGGGTTGGGCCATCGCGCGTGTCCGTTCTGACCGTCGCGTACGGATTATACACCCCGCGGGGCCGATTCAAGGCATTTCCCAGGCGGGGGGCACGCCACGACAGAGGAGTGGCAGCAGCCCACGTTGTCATTCCGAGCGAGCGCAGCGAGCCGAGGAATCTCGATGTTAGGTTCACAGCGAGATTTCTCCGCTCGGACCCTTCGGGCCCTCGGTCGAAATGACAGGCAGTGTGGCCGCCACTTTCTTGGTGTGCATCCCAGGCGTGGCGGCGTCCACTTTTTGCTTGACCCCCGGGGCCGCCGCGCCGATAGTACCTCGCGACGATGCGGCGCGGCCACCACCTGCTTCCGGGCAACGATTCCTGACCTCCGGGGCCCGCGCACCGCCGATGCCGACGGCCTCGGGATGACCGTCCCGGGGCCGATTGTGTTCCGTGCCCGCGAGCCCGCGGGGCTGGGCGCTGGCCGGAGATTCGGGAGAATCATCATGCAGACGGCGTATCGAACGCACACGTGCGGCGAACTGACCGCCGACCACGCCGGGGCCACCGTCCACCTGGCCGGCTGGGTCGACTCGGCCCGCGACCACGGCGGCGTCATCTTCATCGACCTGCGCGACCGGTTCGGCCGGACGCAGTGCGTCTTCAACCCGGACACCAGCGCCGAGGCCCACGCCCTGGCCGAAACGCTCCACGGCGAGGACGTGCTGGCGCTGGAGGGCGAGGTCCGCCCCCGGCCCGCCGAGGCGGTCAACCCGAAGATTCCCACGGGGGCCATCGAGGTCCACGTTGCGCAGGCCACCCTGCTTGCCCACAGCGAGGTGCCGCCGTTCGAGGTGGCCGACGACGTCGAGGTGGGGGAGAACGTCCGCCTGCGGTATCGCTATATTGACCTGCGTCGGCCAGCCATGCAGCGGAACCTGCTGACGCGCGCCGCCATCGTGCGGGTGATGCGGCAGACGCTGGAGGCCGAGGGGTTCATCGACATCGAGACGCCGCTTCTGACGAAGTCGACGCCCGAGGGGGCCCGCGACTTTCTCGTCCCGAGCCGCATCAACCCCGGCCGGTTCTACGCGCTGCCCCAGTCGCCGCAACTCTTCAAGCAGATCCTGATGATCGCCGGGTACGACCGGTACTACCAGATCGCGAAGTGCCTGCGCGACGAGGACCTGCGGGCCGACCGTCAGCCGGAATTCACGCAACTGGATGTGGAGATGGCATTTGTGGCCGAGGACGACGTCATGGCGGCCACGGAGCGCGTCGTCGCCGCCGTCTTCCGCCAGGTCGCCGGCCGCGAGGTCCCGACGCCCTTCCCCCGCCTGACCTACGCCGAGGCGATGCGCGATTACGGCACCGACAAGCCCGACCGGCGGTTCGGCATGCTCCTGAAGGACGTCAGCGAGGTGGCTAAGGCGTGCGAGTTCCGCATCTTTCGCGAGGCCGTCGAGAAGGGCGGCCAGGTGCGCGGCCTGGCGGCGCCCGGCGGCAAGGCGTTCAGCCGGAAGGAGATCGACGACCTGGCTGCCCACGCCGCCCCGTTCGGCGCCAAGGGCCTGGCGTGGCTGAAGTGCGAGGCCGAGGGCCTGGCCGGCCCCATCGCCAAGTTCTTTAACGAAGGGCAGTTGCGCGACCTTCGCGAGGCGATGGGCGCCGCCGAGGGCGACCTGCTGCTCTTCGTCGCCGACCGGCCGGCCGTCGTCGCGGCCAGCCTCGACGCCCTGCGCGCGCACCTGGGCCGGCGGCTGGGCCTCGTGCCCGAGGACGAGGTGAACCTCTGCTGGGTCACCGAGTTCCCGCTGCTGGAATGGGACGAAGAGACGAAGCGACACTACTCGATGCATCATCCTTTCACGAGCCCGCGCCCGGAGGACATGGACCGGCTGGAGTCGGACCCCGGCTCGGTGCGGGCCCGGGCGTACGACCTGGTGCTGAACGGCGTGGAACTGGGCGGCGGCAGCGTCCGTATCCATCGGCCGGACGTGCAGGAGCGCGTGTTTCGGCTGCTGGGCATCGGCGAGGAGGAGGCCCGGCAGAAGTTCGGCTTCCTGCTGGAGGCGCTCCGGTACGGCGCCCCGCCGCACGGCGGCATCGCGCTGGGGCTCGACCGGTTCGTCCGCCTCATGATCGGGGCCGACAGTATCCGCGAGACGATGGCCTTCCCGAAGACGCAGCGGGCCCAGTGCCTGATGACCGGCGCCCCCGGCCCCGTGGACGACGACCAATTGGCGGAACTGCATATCCGGCTGCGCCCGGAGGCGATGCAGGAGGAGTAGGCCTGTTTCGGGATTCGGATTTCGGAAGGTGCACCGCGGCATGTCGCACGCCTGATTTTTTCGATGACGACCCGCCGCCGACAGCCGTAGAATCTGGTGTTCCCGGTGTCCTGAAGGATGACATGCCGATGATGCGACGCGTGCTCCTTGCTCTGCTCGCCGTTCTGCTTGCCTCGGCGCCCGTGCGGTCGGCCGACGTTCCCCGCCCCACCCCATCATCCGGCGCGCCCGCCGCGTCCGCGACCACCGCTCCAGCCTCCGCTGCGCCGGCATCGGCTGCGACGACCGCCGCGCGGGAATCGGCGAAACCCGCCGGCATTCTGGCCGAGGGCACACGCTGGGCCACGCCGTACTACGTCATCGACTCCGGCAAGCCCGGGCCGACCGTCATGGTGACCGCCGGCATTCACGGCGACGAGCCCGCCGGGGCCACGGCCGCCGGGCAGATCCGGCACTGGCCCATCGCGCGCGGCAAACTGGTGGTCCTGCCGCGGGCGAACGTGCCGGGACTGGAAGCCAGCCAGCGCCGCCTGCCCGACGTCGAGGACAGCGACCTGAACCGCAACTTCCCGCAGGCCGACGACGCGAAGCCGCTCGGCCAGCCCGCCGGGGCCATCTGGGACCTCGTGCGCCGCATCCGTCCCGACTGGCTCATCGACATGCATGAAAGCGAGAACTTTCGCAAGAAGGATCCGAAGAAAGTCGGCTGCACCATCATCCCCGCCATCGCCGAGGGCGTCCGCCCCCAGGCCCAGGCGATGATCGAGGCCGTCAACGCCACCATCTCCGACGAGGAACGGCAGTTCATTCTCCTGAAGAGCGCCGTCAAGGGCAGCCTGGTCCGGTCGGCGGGCGACCGGCTGGGCGTCCGCGCCATGATCGTCGAAACCGCCCGGCCCGACCAGGCGCTCGTCCTTCGCACCCGCCAGCACCGGGTCGTCGTCCACCGCCTGCTTTCGGAACTCGGCATGGCGGCGTGCGACGCCGACACCCTCCTCCCGCCGCGGCGCGACGGCGGGCTAATCCGCGTGGCCATCTACGCCGGCACCGGCGCGGGGCCCGGCGCGCAGATCACTGCCGCCATCAGCGGCGGCAAGGAGGACGCCGACGGCATCGTCACCCTCGGCGAGGCCGAGGTCCGCAGCGACGTGCTCCGCCAGTTCGACGTCGTGGTCTTTCCCGGCGGCTCGGCGAGCAAGCAGGCCGGCGCTATCGGCGAGGCGGGCCGCGAGGCCGTCCGCGACTTCGTCCGCCGCGGCGGCGGGTACTTCGGCGTCTGCGCCGGCGCCTACCTGGCCACCAGCCACTACTCGTGGTCGCTGGGAGTGCTCGACTCCGCGTCGCTCGACACGAAGCACTGGAAGCGCGGCACAGGGAAGGTGGAGGTGGAACTGACCGAGGCCGGTCGGCAGCTATTCGGTCATACAGATGCCACTCTGTCTATCTACTTCGCGAACGGGCCGCTGCTCGGGCCCGACGGGAAAGCGGACATTCCCGACTTCGAGACCCTGGCCGTCTACCGCGGCGACATGGCCAAGGGCGTCCCCGGCGGCGCCATGCCCGGCACAGTGGCGATGGCGTGCGGCCGGTTCGGCGAGGGCCGCGTTATCGTCTTCAGCCCGCACCCCGAGAAGACGGCCGGCATCGAGGCGTTCTCCCGCCGGGCCGTCGAATGGGCCGCCGGCAAGTGAGCCGGTTGACGCTTGCACCCGCACGCCGCCGACGGTAACGTACCGGGCGTGCGGCGCTTCGCCGTGGCCCGGCACCTCCAGCGCCCGAAGCCAACGAAAGGCACGTCATGAAACGCATCCTCCTTCCGGCTGTCGCGATGCTGGGCGGACTCCTCTGCCTGGCCGCCGACACCGCCCCCGAGCGTCCCGCCGGCATCCCCGACGACTACCAACTCGTCTACCGGCAGGACTTCGCCGACGCGAAGGCCATCGCCGACTTCGTCTTCACCGACCCGTCGTGCTGGGCCGTGGCCGAGGTTGGAGGCAGGAAGGGCCTCGCCTACACCGGCAAGGCCGACTACAAGCCGAAGGTCCGCTCGCCCCTGATGATCGGCCTGCTGAAGGGCCTGAAGGTCCAGGACTTCGTCCTCGAGGCCGACATCCGCCAGACGGGCAAGGAATACGGCCATCGCGATGCGTGCATCTTCTACGGCTTCACGGACCCGTCGCACTTCTATTACACGCACATCGCCACCAAGGCCGACCCGCACGCCCACAACATCTTCCTGGTCGACGACGCCCCGCGCACGGCCATTGCCGCCGAGACCACCAAGGGCGTCGACTGGGGCAAGGACGTGTGGCAGCACGTGCGACTGGTGCGGCGCGGTAGCGACGGCACCATCGAAGTGTACTACGAGGATATGTCGAAACCCGTCATGACCGCCAAGGACACGCACTTCGGGTGGGGCTGGGTAGGCTTCGGCACGTTCGACGATGAGGGAATCGTCACGAACGTCCGCCTCTGGGCCAAGGAGGCGAAGAAGGAGCCCTGCCCCTTCTTCAAGGCCAAGGAGCAGGGCAAGTAGGACAGGCGCGCGGCCACGCACCATGCAGCCGCGGCGCGCCGCGGCCTACGTGCCTTCGACCTTGGACTTCGTTATCCCAGCCGTGTCGGCCGGGCGTCCTTGTACCGGTCCAGGGCGCCCTGGAGCATCTGCCGGACGCGCTTCGCCTCGGGGTCGAGGGCGTCGGCCTTGAGCGGCTTCTTCTCGAAGGGGTCGCTCGGCACGTCGTACAATTCTCCGCTTGTGTATAACTTGTATCGCTGGTTGCGGGCGAAGACCTTGGCTTGGGCGCTCTTGCCCTCGCGGGAATACCAGCAGTAGATCCACTCGCGCGGGTTGCCCTTCTGGCCGAGGATCTGCGGGAGGAAACTGCGGCCGTCGATCGCCAGGTCCGCCGGCACGGCCGCGCCGGCCGCCTCGCACAGGGTGGGCAGGACGTCGCTGAAGTCCACGAGGTCGGTGCACACCCGCTTGCCCTTGGCCTTGGCGGGCCAATCGACGATGAGGGGGACACGGGTGCCGCCGTCGGTGGTGGCCCCCTTTTCGCCGGGGACGTCGCGGTCGCCCATCTTCGAGTCGATGCCCCTGCCCGTGCCGTTGTCGCCGGTGAAGATGACGAGCGTGTTTTCGCGGAGGCCGAGGGCGTCGAGTTTCGCCAGGATCTTGCCGATCACCTTATCCATATAGGCCACCATGTCGGCAAAGTGGCCGCCCCCGCCCTTGGCCCCCTTGACGCCCTTGCCCTTCGGGCCCCAGTCCGCCGAATCGGGCGTCGCCACGAACGGCGAATGCGTCAGGATCATCGGGTAGTAGACGAGGAACGGCTTCGCGCGGTGCCGCTGGATGAACTCGCAGGCGTAATCGCTGACCACGTCGGGGCCGTACTCGCCGTTCGTGTAATCGGCCGTCTTGCCGTTAACCTCGACGCCCGGGTTGGCGTACCGCTCGGGCCGGCGCGTAAGTTGCCAGAGGCAGTACTCGTCGAAGCCGAAATGGCCTGGGCCCTCGAAGCCGCCCTCCAGTTGCCACTTGCCGACGATGCACGTGGCGTAGCCGGCCTTCTTCAGGAGGTGGGCGAAGGTGGTCTGGCCGGGGTCAAGGATGCCGAAACGGATGTAGTTGCGGACATTGTATATGCCTGTCATGATCTGGGCGCGCGAGGGCGTACAGAGCGGCTGGGCGTACCCGTGCTCGAACCGGACGCCCCGGCGGGCCATGGCGTCCAGGACGGGCGTCTTGTACGACGTGCCGCCGTCGGCCCCGATGCACTCGTAGCCGAGGTCGTCGGCCATGATGAGGACGATGTTGGGCCGGCCGGCCGCGCCGCCCGTCCCGGCAGGCGCCGCGCCGGCCGATGCCGCGGTCAGCCCGACGCCCGCTGCCACACCCGCGCCGACGGTTGCGCGCAGGAAGCCTCGCCTGGAAATCGCCGGGTTCTGCATGTTATGCCGCTCCTTATCCGAATGGTGCAAGTGAAACGGCCCAATCAGCCATGGGAATCAGAGAATGATTTCTTCCTTCTTGGCGTCGAAGCGAGCCGTCTTGCCGTCGCGCAGGCTCCACATGCCCATGATGAGGGCCGTCTGGACGGCGTACTGGAGCGACATCGGCGAGAACAGGTCGCGCCGGCCCTCGCGGACGCACTGGATAAGGTTCATCCAGTGGTCGCCCTGGTTCTCGCCCTGCTCGATGGGGATGCGCTGGCGCGGCTTGTCCTTCACACCCTGGGCGGGGGCGAAGACGATTTCCTTACCCTCGACCGTCAGCGAGCCGTCCCATCCGCGGACGGTGGGCATCCGCTGCCCTGCCCCGCGGCCGGCGCTCGTGGGATCGTTGTTGCCCTGCGTGCCCAGGACCGCCACGGTACACTTCTCGGGGAAGTCGATGAGCGTGTTGAACGTATCGGGTACGTCGCGCGGCGGGTCCGGGTAGCGGAACATGCCGCCGGTGGCCACCACCTTCTCCGGAAAGCCGAACCCCAGGACGTGCCAGACGGGCGTCAGCGAGTGCGGGAAGAGGTCGGTCGACGGCCCGCCGGCGTAATCCGCGTACAGGCGCCAGCAGAAGAAGCGGCTGACGTCGAAGTCGCGTTTCGGGGCGTCGCCGAGGAACGCCTCCCAGTCCAGGTCCTTGCCGGGGCGGGCCTTGGGGTCATCCACCCGCATGCCGCGCTCGCCCCAGTCGCCCACGCGGAAGTAGCCGCAGTCGGCGTGGATGGGCCGGCCGATGAGGCCGTCGGCCACCAGCCGGCGCATCTGGTGCCACACCCGGTCGCTCATGCCCTGGGTACCCACCTGGACGGCCCGGCCGCTGTCGGCCACGGCGTGGGCCATCTGTTTCAGGAGGTCGAACTGGCGCCAGTGCGTGACGGGCTTCTCGACGTACACGTCCTTGCCGGCGCGGACGGCGTCGATGGTCTGGCGGGCGTGGTGATGGTCGGGCGTGGCGATGCAGACGATGTCGACGCTGGCGTCGGCCAGGAGGTCGCGGTAGTCCGCGTAGGTCTTGCCGCCGAACTTCTTGGCGGCGGCCTCGCGGCGCGGGCGGTACGCGTCGCAGAAGGCCACGTGCGTGACGGGCACCTTCTGCTGGTCGCGCAGGTGCCGGATGACATTCATGTGCGAGCCGGACCGGCCTCCGCAGCCGATGAACCCGACGCCGAGGCGCTCGTTGGCGCCGGCGGCTCCGGCGGCGCCGACGGCGGGGGCCGAGACCGAGGCCGCCAGGACGGCGGCCGACGCCGCGGCCCCGGTCTTCAGGAAGCGCCGGCGAGTGGTCGCGGCGTCGGACCGCAGGCGGTTGCGTTCATGGGGCATGGCGGGGCTCCTTATGACCTTGCGTTACAGCGAAATCACCCTGCGCGCCGCGGGGCTAGATGTTGGGGTCGACGACGACGGCCTTCAACCAGCCGTCGTACGTCTCCTGAATCGTCTCAGCCGACTGTTGGCCGTCCCACGCCGCCACGCCGTAGATGAGCGAAAGCGTCTCGCCCTGCTTCACCGTCATGGGCTTCTGATGCAGGTTGAGGGAGGCGGCCAGGTACGCAAACGGCTTGGCCATGGTGAACCAGAGGGCCCGCCGCTCGTTCAGCGGATGGTCGAACATGGCGACGGTCACGTGCTTGCCGCCCGCGGGAGCGACGTAGGCGCACCACTTGCCGGGCCGGAGGCGTTCGTCGTCGCGGATGACCTGCCCTTCGCTGCCGCCTTCGGCCAGGAACGTGCCATTCCTGTCCATGGCCTCGGCCAGGCGCATGCCAAGGCCAAAGTAGTGGTGGCCCCAGAGCTTGATGCTATCGCGTCCGGCGGGGGGCGCCAGTTGCGTCTGCCAGACCAGGACGCGGGCGTTCGGAACAAGGTCGGCCCCCAGGATGACGACGCGGTTCTCGCGGGCCAGGAACGTCCGGTTGTCGCCCGAGAACCAGTCCAGGACGTGGGTGATCGAGAGGCGACCGGTGTTCTCGTACACGTCCTCCTTGACCGTCCGGACGACCTGCCGGCCGGGGGTCTCCTTCTCGGCCCAGAAGTCCACGTCGTCGACGCCCACCGCGAACATCAGGCCGTGATGGTGCGGGTGGTCGGGCGGCGCGTCGCTCAGCACGTTGAAGCCCGAGGGCGTGGCAAACTGCTGGACGTACGGCTTGTACCTGGCACCCCGGAGGGCGTAGCGGAACAGCACCTCCTGGCCCCGCGTGGCGGTGATATACCGGTACTCCGGGGCGCCGGTGCTGATCAGGTTCTCCGGGTTGGTGACCAGGGGGGGGATCTCGAAGCGGGTCTCGCCGGGCGTCTCGTCGGCGGCCTCGTCGGCGGCCTCGTCGGCGGCCTCTTCAGCGGCGACGACCACCAGGGTCGTCGATGCCAGCAGTCCGGCCAGCACACCCATCACGACGCGGCTTGACACAGCCTACCTCCTTCGTTCGACGCCGGCCCGTGGTCCGCTTCGGTGCTACTTCTGGCCGGCCAGTTGCCGGGCGCGCGCCAGGGCTGCCTTGGCCCGCCGGGCAAGGTCGCCTTCGGGGGCGACCTTGGCGACCTTTTCAAGCGGTTCGACCAACTTGGCGGCAACCTGGCCCTTGCCGCCCACCTTCAGCAGCGCCTCGGCGACCGACACGGCGGCCGCGCACGCCTCGCTGCGGATATCCTCGTCGTCCAGGTACGCCACGGCCAAGTCGACAGAGACGGGCGAGTTGACCTGCCCCAGGGCCGCCAGCAGGAGTTTCTTCTCGCCGGCCGTCCGGACCAGCCCCGCCGCAGTCCGGCACATCTCCAGGCGCTGGGGTCCCGGCACGCCGCCCTTGGCCCTTGTGGCCCAACCCAGGTAGCCGCGGAGGGCCAGTGTCCGGTCGCGGGCGTTCTCGGTGGTCTTGGCCAGGTCCAGGAGGGCCGGGAGGGCGTCGGGCGTCTTCCATCCCGAGAGGGCGCGGACGGCCGTTTCGTGAACCTCGGTGTTCGAGTCGGCGATGGCGTCGCGGACGGCCATCAGGGCCTTCTCGCCGCCGAGGCCGGCCAGCACGCGCAGCAGCGCGGTCTTCTGAGCAACGCCCGCCTTGGCCAGGCGGGCCGCCACGGCGTCGGCCGCCGATTCGAGCGGCTCGACCTTGGCGCAGACGGTGCCGACAGCGGCCTCGGCCGCCTGGACGGCCTGGGCATCCTTGGCGGCCATGAGCAGGTCGAGCATGGCGGGCAGTTGGTCGGCCCCGGCCAGTTCGCCCAACTGTTTCATGGCGGCGGCGCGAACCTTGGCGTCGTCGGCGTCGGCGGCCTGCCGGAGTTGCGGCACGGCCGCGGTCATCCGCCGCCGGCCGATAAGTTCGATGGCGGCGACGCGCCGGCCGGCGTCAGCGGCGCCGAGCATATCCAGGACGACGGCATCGACCTTCTCGCCAGGGAGCGCCGCGAGGCTTTCCTGCGCGGCGGCCGCGATGGCGCGGTCGTCGTCGTCCATCAGCGCGACCAAGTCACCCGCGGCGGCGGGGTCGCCGATCTCAGCCAGCGTCCGGATGGCCGCCACGCGGACGGGTATATCGCCGGCCAAGGCAGCCTTCAGTAGCGCCGGCAGCGCCGACGCGTCGCCGCGCCGCCCCAGGGCCTGCATCGCCAGAATCTGATTGTCAGCCGGGGCCTTGCCGACCACGGCCGCCAGCGCCTGC
This sequence comes from Planctomycetota bacterium, assembly GCA_016782785.1. Taxonomy (GTDB): domain Bacteria; phylum Planctomycetota; class Phycisphaerae; order FEN-1346; family FEN-1346; genus BS750m-G62. The sequence goes on from JADHXV010000017.1 coordinate 21,388, forward strand.
GTGACCTCGGGGTCGGGCATCTCGGACGTCGTGCGGCAGGCAGCGGCAAACAGGTGGTAGTCGGCGGAGCCCATGTACTCCCGCAAGAGCGCCAGGCCGTCCGCACCGCGAGCGAGGATCGCCCCGCGCACCGCCGCCGTCCGGACCTGGTGCGGGGCCTTCTCGAGGGACCGGAGACGGTCGTAGACGGCGACGGCCTCGCCGCCCTTCCCCGTCTCGACCAGGCGTTCGGCCGCGCGGCACAGGCCCTCGCAGACGGAGAGTTGGTTGGCCTTGGACACGCCTGCCAGGGCATCCACCAGGGCCTTGGCGGCCTCAGGGGTGCCGATGCTGCCGAGGGCGCGGGCGGCGGCCTGGGCCACGTCGGCGTCCAGGTCGCCCAGCCTCTGGGCCAACGCCGGCACGGCAGCGGCGGTGCGACGGACACCCAGGCTGCCGATGACGCCCACCAGCAGCCGGCCCTTGACCTTGCCGAGCGCGTCGCGCAGAGCCTGGTCGACCGACGGGTCGGGGATCGGCTCGAGGGCGTAGCGGGCCATGTGCGACAGGTCCTCGTCACGCAAGAGACCGGCCAGCACGGGGACGGCGTCCTTGGTGGCGATGACGGCCAGTTGCCGGCAGGCGCGAGACTTGGCCTCGCGCGTGGCGGAAGTGTCCTTCAGGACGGCGATGAGTTTGGCCTCCGCCTCCTTCGTGGCGGGCGGAAACTCCTGGGCCGCCAGCGGAGCAGCCGCGGCAAGGACACACAGCACGGCGAAAACGCTTCGGGTTCGTGGCATAGCGCAGGTTCCTCGGCTTCGCCCTATCGTTCGTTCGATGGCCGGCTGGGCGCCCCTTACGGGCCGGACACCTTCATCTACGTCGCGTCACGTGCCACGGCCGGCCTTGTCCGGCCGTGGGCCCAGGATCACGGCGGGCCAAGTCCCGCCGTGGCACGTGGCTGTCGCGCGGCGGCCTGGGAAGGCCGCCGCGCGGGAACCGGCTCAGATGATCCACGGCTCGCGCATGGCGCGGGACCTCAGGCGGTTGGCCTCGGCGTCGCCGACGAACTCCTCCTTGACGGGGTCGTACCGCAGGTCCCGCTTCAGCCACATGCAGATGTTGGCGGCGTGGACGGCGGTCATCGAGCGGTGCATCACCTCGGGGTTGGCGACCGTCTGCCGGCGCGACTTGACGCAGTCGAGCAAGTTCCGCATGTGGTTCAGGGCGTTGCCGGTGCGGGCCACGTAGTCATCGACAATCTTCTTGTAGTCGGCCAGCAGCGACGGGTGCGAGACGTCGGGCTTGGCGTAACCGTCGCCGGCGGCCACCCATCCTTCGGGCCCCTCGAACCGCATACCGCAGGACCCGTGGAAGATCTTCTTCTTGAGGTCGCGTTCCAGGATCATCTTGGCGCCGGTGGCGAACTCGGTGACCATGCCGTCGCCGCTGTCGTTATCGACATAGTGATACGCGACGGGCGCGGTGTGCGTCAGGCCCAGGCCGTGCTGGGCCTGGGCGAACGTGTGGGCGCCCCACTCGCCGATGCAACTGGTGTGGAAGTCGAACTGGCCGCGCCATCCGCCGCCCACGTACGTCTTGTTGTACGGCCGCCAGGGGCACGGGCCCAGCCAGAGGTCCCAGTTGACCTGGTCCCTGGGCGGCTCGGGCTCGGCGGGGAGCCACTTCGTCTCCATGACGGCGGCATCCCACGGCGCGATGTGGGCCCGGGCCGTGTGCACCTTGCCCAGCCGGCCCAGGCGGACCATCTCGTAGCAGAAGACGAAGTCGGCGATGCTCAGGCGCTGCGTGCCGGTCTGGTACACGCGGCCGTAGCGGCGGGCGGTCTCGACGACGGCCCGGCCCTCGGCGATGGTCATGCAGGAGGGCTTCTCGGTGTAGATGTCCTTGCCGGCCCGCATGGCCAGGATCGAGGCCAGGGCGTGCCAGCGGTCGCCGGTGGCGATGAGGACGACGTCGATGTCGGTGCGTTCGGCCAGGAACTCGCCCAGGTCGGCGTACATGGCGCAGTCGCCGCTGCCATAGTGGTTGTCGACGACGCGTTTGACGGTCTCGCGCGACTCTTTCTGGGCGTCGCAGATGGCCACGAACTGGACGTCCTTTTCGGGGAGCATCCACCGGAGGTCGTTGCCGCCGCGCCGGCGGATGCCGATGCCGCCCGCCACGATCCGCTCGCTGGCCGGCACCGACCCGCTCAGCCCAAGGGCCGACCCGGGCACGATCCACGGGGCCGCGGCCGCGACGGCGCCGGCCGCCGCCGCGCGCCTCAGCCACTGCCGCCGCGTGACCGACGACGGCGCACCGCGCGGTCGGGCGCGGCGAGGTGCGGTGGCGTGGGGCTCAACGGAGGGGTGGTGTAGGGACATGGGTTCGTCCTGTCGCATTGGGGTTCCAGGTGCGGCGTGCGGCACCGGCGTCCGGCCCGCGCCGCCGCCTCGCACACGCGCCTTCAGGCTACCGTCCGGAGACG
>JADHXV010000202.1 GCA_016782785.1 Planctomycetota bacterium
GTTCCTTGTCCTGGAAGGCATGAACGCCGTGGCGGTGGTCCGCAAGATGATGGGGGCCACGTTCGGCCCGGACGCCGAGCCGGGCACCGTCCGCGGCGACTTCGGCATGTCGAAGCGTTTCAACCTGGTCCACGGCAGCGACTCGCCCGAGGCTGCCGAGAAGGAGATCGGCCTCTTCTTTCGGCCCGAGGAACTCCTCGCCTGGGAACCCGTCACCTGGCCGTGGCATTACGACTTCTCCACCGGCGAGCCGGTGTGAGCGGCCACCGGTGCCTGGCACCTTTCGGTTCGCGCGCGGCGGGTCTCCGTACCCGCCGCGCAGCAGGCATCCCTGAAGCGCCAAGCGGCGTTTAGCCACGGCCCATCCCTTTCCGTTTGCATGCCTTCGCGGCGCGGGGCTATAATCGCCGCACCAAAGCCTCGCCAGGAGCACTGCCTTGATTCGCCGCATCGATTACCGGACCGCCGAGGGCCGCCGCGCGCTGGAGGCCCTCCGCGCCGAACTCGACGCGGAGCAGGGTATCGTCTCGGGCGGCGAGGCCGGCGATATTCAGGCCCAGGTCCGCCGCATCCTGGACGACGTGCGGTCCCGCGGCGACGCCGCCGTCTGCGAGTACACCGCCCTGTTCGACGGCGCGCGGGTCCGTCCGGACGCGCTGCGCGTGCCTGCCGAAGCCATCGAGGCCGCCTACGCCGCCGCCGACCCGGCGTTCATCGAGACCGTCACGCGCATCCGCGAGGCCGTCCGAACGTTTCAGCGGCAGATCCTGGCCCGGCCGCCCGACCCGCTCGAGCGCAACGGCCGGCGGCTTCGGCTCCTGTATCGGCCGCTGGCCCGCGTCGGCGTGTACGTGCCGGGTGGCAGGGCGTTTTATCCCTCCACGGTGCTGATGACCGCTGTGCCGGCCCTTTCGGCGGGCGTGCCCGAGGTGGCCGTCGCGTGCCCGCCCACGGCCGACGGCGACGTCTATCCCGCCGTCCTGGCCGTCTGCCGGGTCGTCGGTGTCGAGGAGGTGTACCGGATGGGCGGCGTGCAGGCCGTCGCCGCGCTGGCCTACGGCACCGAGACGGTCCGGCCGGTCGAGAAGATCGTCGGCCCCGGCAACGCGTACGTGCAGGCGGCCAAGAAGATGGTCTTCGGGCGGGTCGATATCGAGGGTCTGGCCGGCCCGAGCGAGGTGGTCGTCCTGGCCGACGCCTCGGCGGAGGCCGCCCTCGTCGCCGCCGACATGCTGAGCCAGGCCGAGCACGACCCCGGCTCGGCCATCCTCGTGACGCCCGACGAGGCCCTTGCCGAGGCGGTGGCGACGGAACTCCAGGCCCAGGTGGCCACGCTCGAGCGGGCCACGGCCACGCGCGAAGCGCTTGAGCGCTACTCGGCCATCGTCGTCGTGGCCGACATCGACGAGGCCGCCCGCGTCACCAATCTCATCGCGCCCGAGCACCTGGAGATCCAGACGGCCGACCCGGAGGCCGTGCTGCACGAGATCCGCTGCGCGGGGGCCGTCTTCCTGGGCCGGCACACGCCCGTCGCTGTGGGCGACTACGTGGCCGGGCCCAGTCACACGCTGCCGACCGGCGGGACGGCCCGGTGGGCGAGCGGCCTGACGGCCAACGATTTCCTCCGGTCGATGAGCGTCACGGAGTACGACGCGGCGGCCCTGGAGGCCGACGCCACGGACATCTGCCGCATGGCCGAGACCGAGGGCCTGACGGCCCACGCCCGGAGTGTCCGCAAACGCCTCGGCGGATCGCAACACGCTTAGCCGCCGGGGTCTCGCGCGGCGGGTCTCCGTACCCGCCGCGCAACACCGTTGGGCGCCGGCCTTGGCCGGCGCGTGCTGTTGTCATGAAGGCGCACCAATGTCTTACCTGCGCAAGCATATCGATGCCATGGCCGCCTACACGCCCGGCGAGCAGCCCGCCGAGGGCGAGCAGGTCATCAAACTGAACACGAACGAGACGCCGTATCCGCCTTCGCCGCGGGTCCTCCAGGTGCTCCGCCAGACCGACTGGTCGATCCTGCGGAAGTACCCCGACCCGATGGCCGGCAAGGCCCGCCGCGCCGCCGCGCGCCTCTGGCGCGTGCCGCCCGAGCAGGTGCTCTGCGGCAACGGGTCCGACGAACTGCTGACGCTCGCGATGCGGGCGTTCGTCGGCGAGGGCGACCGCGTCGCCTGGCCCACGCCGACGTACTCGCTGTACGCCGTGCTGGCCGAGATCCAGGGCGCCCGGGCCGTCGAGGTGCCGACCGAGATCGACTTTGCCGCGCCCCTCGACGCCTTGGCGGAGGTCGATGCCCGGCTCCTGCTCCTGTGCAATCCGAACGCGCCGACGGGCGTCTGGACGCCGGTCGAGAAGGTGCTGGACCTGGCCGACCGCTTCGCCGGCGTCGTGGTGGTCGATGAGGCGTACGCCGACTTCGGCCCGGCCTCGGTCATCCCGGCCGTTAAGGATCGCGAGAACGTGGTGGTCCTGAGGACGCTGTCAAAGTCCTACAGTTTGGCGGGCCTGAGGTTCGGCTACGCGGTCGGCGCGCCGGACCTGATCGCGGGTTTGGCGAAGTGCAAGGACTCGTACAACTGCGACGCGGTCAGCATCGAGGTGGCCTCCGCCGCCCTCGAAGACCAGCACTGGATGAGGGAGAACGTCGAGAGGATTCGCGTGGAGCGGACCCGGATGGCCGACGCGCTCTCGGCCCTCGGGTTCGGCGTGACGCTGTCCGAGGCGAACTTCGTGCTGGCCGCCGTGCCGGGAGGCGACGCCGCCGGCTTGTACACGCGCCTGAAGTCGCGCGGCATCCTCATCCGATATTGGAACCAGCCGCGCCTCGAAGACAAGGTGCGCATCACCATCGGCACGCCGGAGGAGAACGACGCGCTCCTGGCGGCCATCGCCGATCTCATGGGGAAGGAGACGCCGTGAGCCCTGACCAACCGCCCGCCGCCCGCCGCGCCGAGGTCACGCGCGGCACCAAGGAGACGCAGATCGAGGTCCGCCTGGACCTCGACGGCACCGGCAAGGCCATGTTCGACACGCCCGTCGGCTTCCTGAACCACATGCTGGACCTCTTTGCGCGGCACGCCCTGGTGGACCTGGAGGTTCGCGCCGCGGGCGACACCGAGGTGGACCTGCACCACACGGTCGAAGATATCGGAATCTGTCTTGGCCAGGCGCTCGACAAGGCCCTGGGCGACAAGGCGGGCATTCAGCGGTTCGCCTGGGCGGCCGTGCCGATGGACGAGGCCCTGGCCGAGGTGGCGCTTGATATCTCCGGCCGCGCGGTCTTGGGGTACCGGGTCGCGTTTCCCGGCGAGCGCGTCGGCGAGTTCGAGACGGAACTCGTGGAGGAGTTCCTGGCCGGCTTCGTCAACCATGCCAAGGTCACGCTGCACGTCCGCGTGCCGTACGGCACGAACGATCACCACATCGCCGAGGCGATCTTCAAGGGCCTGGCGCTGGCCGTCCGCCAGGCCGTGGCCCGCAACCCCCGCATCACCGGTGCCCCGAGCACCAAGGGCGTGATTTGAGTGGGAGGATGGATGCAGGGCCGTGGGCGGGAGCAGCGTGGGCGTCGTGCAGGGCGCAGTTGGGGGCTTACGGCCGCGCGAGATGCTGGCGCGCGGGCAGGCGGTGTTGTAGGATGAGGCGGCTTCAGCCGCCTTTGTGTTGTCGTTATAGCCCAGGGCCTTTGGCCCTGGGTGGCGAGAGCGGTCCGGTACCCTGGGGAGCCCGCTTCAGCGGGCTTTGTCTGACAGGACGGAGGGGGGGGAATCGTGTCCCGCCGCGCCTACAGCGAGATCAACCTCCATATCACGTGGCACGTCAAGGACGACGAGCCTATTCTCCGGGACGCCATCGAGGACCACCTGCATCGCCATTTCCGCGAACGGGTAGATGCCGAACCGGGCGTGTTCTGGCGCGGCAGCGGGGGGACGGGCGACCACGTGCACGTCGTGGTGAGCATCTCACCGGAGGTGCCGATCAGCGAATGGGTCGGCCGGCTGAAGGGCGAGAGTTCGCACTATATCAATCACGTCATCGTGAACCGGAAACTGCTGCACTGGCAGGGCGGATACGGTGTGGTGAGTTTCGGCACGAAAGACCTGCCCTGGGTGCTGGGTTACGTGTGCGATCAGCGGAGGCTGCACGCGGAGCGCCGAACACACGAGCGGCTTGAACGGACCGAACCCGTCCAAGACGATAAGCCCGCTGAAGCGGGCTCCTGAAAATGGTGGGAGGCGTCGCGGACACCCAGGGCCAAAGGCCCTGGGCTATCACGGCACGACGAAGGCCGCTGAAGTGGCCTCCCGTGGAGTGCGCTGCGCAGAGTTGGCGTCCGTGGCGGTATTCAGGCGGCTTCAGCCGCCTTGGCCGTTCCATAGCCCAGGGCCTTTGGCCCTGGGTATTGAAAGGCGCCGTCGCATCAGATTAGAGCCCGCTTCAGCGGGCTTCTGGAAACTCACACCAGCGACGTCGTCGGCGGCAAACCGCCCACGAGTGGCAGGCAGTAGTCGACGAACGACGGCCGGATGTCGTTGCCGCCCCTGGCGATATACGTCTTGGGCACCTCGCGGTTCTTGCCGGCCACGCGCTCGAGGGCCACCAAGTCCGTGTACGAGGCGTACTTCTTCGTCTTTTTCCGCTTGATGGCCACCGAGCCGTCCTTGCCCTGGCAGGCGTAGCGGACGGCCGCTCGGCCGACCTCGCGGGCCTCGCGCTGGTCGACCCGGCTTGCGAACCCGGGGAACGAGCGCTGGAGATATCCGAACGTGTCGCCGCGCACGCGGCCGATGCCTTTCACGCCCTCCTTGATGCACATCGTCAGGTAGTCGGCCAGGGCGCCTGTGCCGGAGAGTTGGAAGTGGCCGAAGGCGTCGCCCGCGACGTCGGCCTTCGACTCCTCGGCCAGGCGCTTGGCCCACAGTTTGCCCGACTCGTCGCGGATGCCCTCGCTGGCGGCGATGACGGCCCGGCCATGCTCGGCCACGACGCGCTTCACGTCCGCGAGGAACGCCTCGACGGTAAACGGCGCCTCGGGCAAGTAGATGAGGTGGGGCCCGTCGCCCTCGGCCTGGCGCGCCAGCACGGAGGAGGCCGCCAGCCAGCCGGCGTCGCGGCCCATGATGATATCCACCTTGATGCCGGGGATGCTGCGGTTATCGAGGTCGTCGCCGCGCAGGGCGCTCGCGACGAACCGGGCGGCGCTGCCGAACCCCGGCGCGTGGTCGCTCTCCATCAGGTTGTTGTCGATCGTCTTGGGGATGTGGAGGCACCGCATCTCGTAGCCTTCGCGGCGGGCCATGCCGGCGAGGATGTCGGTCGATTGGGCCGAGTCGTCGCCGCCGATGTAGAAGTAGTACCGCACGTTGTGCTTCTGGAGGACGTCGAGGATGGCGGCGCAGTCGTCCTCGTCGGGCTTATGGCGGCACGAGCCGAGCGCGGCCGAGGGGCTCTCGGCCACGGCGTCCAGTTTCTTCTGGCTGGTGCGCGTCAGGTCGAGGAAGGTCTCGGCCATCATGCCCGCGGTGCCATGGACGGCCCCCAGGATCTTCTTGATGGGCGCGTGCTTGCGGGCCTCTTCGACGGCCCCGACCAGGCTCTGGTTGATGACGGCGGTCGGCCCGCCGCTTTGCCCGATGCAGGCGTTGCCTTCGAGAGTCTTGGCCACGGGTATCTCCTTCGGGTGCCGCATATGCGGTTGCAGTTTGCCCCTCGGGGCGACGTATCCTTCCGAACGGCGGGCCGCTTGTCAAGGGCTTTTGGC
>JADHXV010000203.1 GCA_016782785.1 Planctomycetota bacterium
GAGACCCACCGCGCAGAATACATTCGCCCCATGATCACCACCGACTACCACCTGCACTCGACGCACAGCGCCGACGGGCACGGGTCCATCATGGAGATGGCCGAGGCCGCCGTCGCCTGCGGCCTGCGCGACATCGGCTTCGCCGAGCACATCGACTTCGACCGTGCCGACCCGCACTACGGCTTCCTGGACGGCGCGGCGTACACCGAGTCGCTGGCCGAGGCCCGCGCCGCCTTCGCCGGCCGGCTGGTCATCCGCAAGGGCGTGGAGTTCGACTTTCGCCGCGCGTTCGGCGAAGAGGTGGGCGACGTGCTGGCCGGCATGGACTTCGACTTCCTCATCGGGTCGGTCCACACGGCCGCGGGGCAGGCGATCTACCGCCTGGCCGAGGGCACGCCCGACGACTTCAACCTGCGCGACCTGCTGGCCGACTACTTTGACGAGGTCGAGGCCCTGGCCGCCTCCGGCTGGTGCCACGTGCTGGGCCACGTCGACTACGTGTTCAAGCAGTTGCCCGACCTCGTGGCGGCCTGCCGCGACGCGTGGTACTGGGACCGCGTGGACCAAATCCTGGCGCGGTGCATCGTGGGCGGGGTGGCGCTGGAGGTGAACACGCACCACATCCTGGACCGCGGGCTGGGCCTGGCGGCCGACGCGGACATCGTGGCCCGGTACGTGGCCCTGGGAGGAGGGCGGATCGTCGTCGGGTCCGACGCCCATCGCCCGTCCGACGTCGCCCACGGCTTCGCCGAGGCCGAGGCGATGCTCCGCGCAGCGGGTGTGACCGAGGTCACGGGCTTCGAGGAGGGAAGACCGTACGGCGTGCGAATGATAAATGATAAATGATAAATGCCAAATAAGGCCTTTGGCCTCGGGGGGTGGCGCGCGGGGCGCGCGTTGTCATTCTGAGGAGCCCGAAGGGCGACGAAGAATCTCGCTGTTCTCCCAGTGAGGCCACGCCCCACGGGCGTAGAGCGTCACTCTTCTCGCGCGGTCCTACGGCACGCAGAACGAGACGGTGTAGGTCATCTCGACGGTCTGGCCCGGCTTCAGGGTCAGTTCCCACACCAGTTCGCTGTGGTTGTTCTGCCAGAATCCGCCCTCTTGCCAGTCGCCCGGATGGAAGTCGTCCATCCGGATGTGCCCGTCGCCCGAGGCGGCCTCGGCCTTGCCCGGCAGCGAGACGCTGACGCGGACGTCGGAGTCGGCGTCGCGGAAACTCGTCAGGGTGATCGTCCCCTTCTTTCGGATGAGCGAGTACGAATTGCTGCCCCATTTCAGGGCGTTCGGCGTGCGTTCGATCTCCTCCTCGACCAGCGTGCCGCGGAGGTTCACCGCCACGGTCATCGGCAGCAGGCTGGTGCCGCCGGGCGGGGCGTAGGTCAGCAGGTCCTGTCCCATCGGCAGATGGTCGCGGAGGATGATGGCCGCGCCGGTCGTCCACGGCACCTTGGACTGGTTCGTCAACTCCAGTTGATGCCAGACCTGTGTCTTGAGCAGCCGCAGCGGCGACCCCGCCGGATACCGTGCATCCTCGCTCTCGCCCTGGACCATGTTGCCGTGACGGGCGCTGCGGACGACGTTCAGGTCCAGCGTATAGAGGTGGAGCAGGGGCGCCTCGGCCTGCCACAGGGGGACGGTCGCCCGGCCGCCGGCCCGCAGCGAGAAGTCCGGGACGGTGTAGACGTAGAGGTCCTGCTCGCCGGCCGCGCCCAGTTCGGGCGGCAACTGGATATCGGCGGGGGCCGCGACTTCCACGGCGGGTCCCTCGCGTCGCCACTCGCCGGACCGCTGTGTGAACAGGGCGTTGGACATCTGCCCCATCAGTTGCGGGGCCGCCTGGGCCAGCGTGTTCCGCAGCGCGGCCTCCAGCACCAGCGGCGAGACGACGTCGCGGAATCGGAAGTGCGGCACGCCGACCACGAGGTCCAGGGCCACGCCCGCGAGGTCTTCGTTCTGGTTCAGGATCTCGGCCTGGAGCGCCATCGCCGCCGTATCTTTCAACTCGCCGCTGACACGGTACGTGGGAATCCAGCGGATGCCGGGGGCGAAGTACATGAGCGTCAGGTCGGCCGCCTTGCCGGCCGCCTTGGCCCCGAGGTCGAAACTGAGCCGCTTGGCTCGCGCGAACGCCGGGTTCGGCTTGGCCGCCTCGGCCAGGTCGGGGCTCCGGACCGCCACGATGTCCGCCAGGGCGATCGAGACCGGCTTGGCCCCTGTGCCGGCGGGGCCGCCCGCGGGCTCGATCAGGAGGAACGGCCGGCTGTCGACGACAACCTGGCCGAGCACCTTGCCGCGCACGGTTTCGCCGCCGGCGGTCGTCAGCGTGGCCGCCTTGCCGGTGATCTGCTTGAGCAGGTTATCGAGCGTGTCGGTGGCGGCACCGAGCGGCGTATCGACTCGCTTCCAATCGTCGGTGTATTCGGCCCGCATGGCCAGGATGGCCTGGTCCTGGCTGACGGCCCAGAAACTGCCGAGGACCGCGGCGTCCGGCACCTCCAGGGTGAACACGCGGCCTGAGGCGTCGGCCACGCCCGCCGCCTTCTTGACGAGCAGGGCGTACCCGTCCTTGAACACAACGGCCCTTTGCGTGGTCAGTGCGAGTCGCCCCGACTCCGGCTCGGCCGCGCCGGCCGCAGCGCACGCCAAAACCGCCAGCGCGACCGCCGACACGGCGACGCGCGTCCACGATGCCGACATCCCTCGAAGCGAGAACATGGCCGCCGCCTTTCCGATAGTTGCCGCCCGCGCGGGCGCTTCCGGGCTGTTTCATTTCCCTCTCCCCCGGTGGGAGAGGGCAGGGTGAGGGGGATTCGCGGGTGTTTCACCCTCACCCCGGCCCTCTCCCATCAAGGGAGAGGGGGTTATGAATCGGCCTCTTGCGCTCTTGGACGCTCCGGCGGCAGCGAAGTTCCCGGCCAGACAGGGCCGAGAACGGTCGCCGTGCGAATGATAAATGATACATGACAAATGACAAAGAAGGCCTTCGGCCTACGCGCAGCGTGATTCGGCATTTATCATTCGAACAGCGAGATTCCTCCGCTCGGGCCCTTCGGGCCCTCGGTCGGAATGACAACGCACTGGCCGAAGGCCATATTCATCATTTAGCATTTGACATTTATCATTCGGCGACGTGGATCGCCGTCACGTCCAATTCCACGCACTTGGCCGGCGTGCCGAGCACCTCGGCCACGCTGGGCCGCGTCCGGCCGCCGTCGCTGCTGACGAGTTCCTTGATGTACGTTCCAGCCTGGGCCCGGACCGTGAGTTCCACCAGCCGCGGCCCCAGGCGTTTCCACTCAAGGTTCCGCACGCGGCGGCGTCGCAGGCGGTTCGGCCGGCGCTTGAGCACCCGCATCGGCGTCCGCTGACGGACGACGCCCACCAGGTCCGCCAGGCGCCCGAGCGCCGCGTCGTCCACGTCTTCCGCCAGTTCCACCACCGCGCGGTACGACTTGTCGGGCTGGAGGCCCTTGAGGCGAGCCACGTCGGCCCGCGCCGAGGGCGCGAGGCCGTCCACCTCCACCTGGCCGGTGGCGTTGATCTCGGCCGCCAGGGCCGCCCAGTCCAGGCGCCGCCGCTTCGGCCGGCGGACCTCCAGGATGAACGGCCTCTGGCCCAGGCACCGCACGTCGGTGTCCTCGCGGCCGCAGCCGTGGAATCGCGTGTCGTCGCCGTCGGCGGCCCGCCGCACCGGCTCGCCGACGATGTCCTGGATGCTCGTGGGCCACGCCTTCCAGCGGCACTGCGGCAGGCCGCGGACGAGTTTGCGATACCGGCCCGCGAGGAAGAGCGGCTCGATCCGCAGGGTCACGCCCCCCGTCCGGTGATCGACCAGGACGATGACCTCGGGCCGGGCGAGGTCCGGCTCCCGGCCGGTGGCCTGCCACAGGCGCGTGCCCAGGCTGCGGTTGAAGTGCTGTTTGTACGGCTCGGCCAGGTCGCCGCCCACATCGTCCCACAGGGCCTGCTCGCGGCGGACGATGCGCGGGTCGGCGTGCGACGCCACCGCGAACGTCTCGCTCTCGAGCGACCCGAGCGCCGCTTCAGCGCGAACCGCCCACGGGTCGAGGGTGTCAAAGAGATTGTGGCACACGTGGCAGGCCGGGGCGGATAGGGAGGCCTCGGCAGATGGGCAGGCCTGGGCGGACGGGCTCGCCGCGACGGCCTCGCGGACCAGCCGGCCGCGGTCGGTGTTGGCGAGGCCCGTGTCGACCTTCGCGAACAGCCGGCCCAGGCAGGCGTCGCACAGCGGACCCGCCGCCAGGGCCTGCCGGGCCCGCTGGCGCAGGTCGTCCCGGGCCAGGGCGTCGGCCAATCGTGTTTTCCGCCATGCGCGTTCGGTCATGTGAACCGTACTAATAGTGCCGGGTGGACGGCCCGGCGGACCGGCAAATGGCCGGCTGGCCGGCGATTCGGCCAGGCGGACCGTGTAGACGGCCCTCGGCCGCGGGTCGGCCGCTTGCCAGACCCCGCCCCACCGTATATCATACGGGGGCTGATGGTAGCATGCTTTCCGAAGCGAGACCAGTGAACTTACACGCCAGCCGAAATCGGGCCGCGCAGGGCGAACTTCCCCGGGAGGAGATGCTGCGCGATTGGCTCGGCATCGACAACCCCGAGCCGTCGTACTACGGCCTGCTGGGCGTGCCCGAACTGGAGTCCGACGAAAAGGCCATCCTCCAGGCCGGACGCACCGTCAAACGCAAGGTCCGGGCCTACCAGATCGGCATCTACCGCAAGCAGGCCCTGGGGCTGCTGGCCGAAATCGGCCAGGCCGTTTCCACCCTCACCAACCCCGAGAAGAGGATCGCCTACGATAACAGTCTCATGGGCCGCTGGCGGACCCAGGCGGAGGAACTCGCCCGGCAGCACGTCGGCACGGGCGAACGGACCCCGGCGGCGCTGGAGGCCTGGCTTACCGCCTGCCGCGAGCGCGGCATCCCGGTCACCCGCCTCATGCCGTACCTGATGCGCCGCCTCATGGCGCGGGCCTCCGGGTGGCCGAAGGTCGGCGTCCATCAACTTCCCCTGCCGATCGCCCTGTGGACGTACCGCGACGTGGGGGCCCTGGGCCAGACGCTCCAGGTCGGCCCGTTCGAGAAGCGCGTGGAGTCGGTCAAGAAGGCGCAGAAACTCCTGGGCATCCCGCAGGGGATCGCGCTGCTGGTGGCGGCGGAAATCGCCGGCGCCCTCCGTCTCTTCAGCGAGGTGCGCTTCGTCCGGCAGGCCCGCGACGCCCCGTCGATGACGCTGCTGCGCCTGGGCCGGCGCATCCAGCGCTACGAGGGCGACGTGGCCAAGGGCAAGGTCCTGGCCGCCGTCGCGCGCATCCTTGGCAAGACCAAGCAGGACCTCGACGAGGCGCTGGCCCATCTGGACGACCCGCCCGTCGAGATGCCTCGCGGCCGGGTGGGCCTGCGAGCGGCCCGGCTGGCCCGCCGGCACGTCCGGACGCTTGGCGGACGCCTGGCCTCGGCCCCGCCCGCCATCGTCGACTGGGTGGCCGACCGGCCGCAGATTCTCGTCCCTCTGGCCGTCGTCGCCGGCGTCACCGCCCTGGTGTTCGCCGTGCTCATCGCCGTCGGCGTGCTGCACCTGGCCCAGCCCGATGAGCCGGCCGGCACCACGGCCGGTCCCGGGACGGTCCCGGCCCCTACCGCCCCGGCGACGCCCGCCGTAAAGCCGCCCGACGCGCCCGCCACCCCCGTCATGGACTGGCCGGACACGGCTGTCCGGCCCTCGGAACCCGTCACGGTGGGGGCC
>JADHXV010000204.1 GCA_016782785.1 Planctomycetota bacterium
CCGGCCAAGCCGGCCCCGTACCGGCCGAGCCGTCCGCCACCTGAACCCGACGTCTGTAGGGAGGCCACTCATGGCCAACTTCAACCGCGTCATCCTCATCGGCAACCTCACGCGCGACCCGCAACTGCGGTACACGCCCTCCCAGTCCGCCGTCTGCGACTTCGGCATCGCCACCAACCGCCAATGGACCGGCAAAGACGGCCAGAAGCGCGAGGAGGCCACCTTCGTCAACTGCACCGCCTGGGCCCGCCAAGCCGAGATCATCCAGAAGTACTTCACCAAGGGCAAGCCCATCTTCATCGAAGGCCGCCTGACCTACAGCCAGTGGGACGGGCCCGACGGCAAGAAACGCTCGAAACTCGAGGTCACCGTCGAGAACTTCCAGTTCCTCGGCAGCGGCGGTGGTGGTGGCGGTGGCGGCGGCGGCGGTGGTGGTGGCGGCGGCGGTGGCGGCGGTGGCCGAGGCGACGCCGGCGCACCCTCGCGCGACGCCGGCGCACCCTCGCGCGACGCCCAGCGCCAGGAAACCACCGGTGAGCAGGAACAGCAGGCCCCTGAATACGATTACAATCAGGACGTCGAGGACGATACGATCCCCTTCTAACGGAACCGGGGTCGCCGCCCGCACACAGACAGGAGACAACCGTGATCAAGAAGAAGCGTCGCATGATGCGATTCCGCGACCGCGCCAAGTGCCGGTTCTGCCGGGAGAACATCACCTATATCGATTACAAGGACACCAACACGCTCCAGAAACTGACGACGACGCGCGGCAAGATGCTGAGCCGCAAACGCTCCGGCAACTGCGCCAAGCATCAGAGGCAGGCCGCCCGGGCCCTGAAACGCGCCCGGTTCCTGTCCCTTATGCCGTACGTCAGTTGACGCCGAACCTGCGGCCCGCGTGCCGGACGACCGGCCCCGCTCGCCGCCACAGACGGGAGAGGACCCGATGAAGGTTTTGCTCCGACAGGATGTGCCCGCCCTGGGCGTCATCGGCGACGTCGTCGACGTCCGCCCCGGTTACGCCCGCAACTACCTGCTGCCCCAGAACATCGCCGTCGACCCCACCGATGCCAACCTCAAACGCATCGAGGCGGAACGGCGCGAACGCAAGCGCCGCGAGAAGGAACGCATTGAGACCCTCAAGGGCGTCGCGTCGCGGCTCCAGGGCGTCAGCGTCACCATCAAGGCCAAGGCCAACGAACTCGGGCACCTGTTCGGCTCGGTCACCGAGACGCACATCGCCCAGGCCCTCAAGGACGAGGGGTTCCACGTCGACCCGGCGCAGGTGGCCCTGGCCCAGCCGATCCGGACGCTCGACAAGTTCCGCGTGCCCATTCACCTGGCCCCGGACATCAACGCCGAGGTCGACGTCTGGGTCGTGCCGGCGTAACCGTCGCGCTGTGGCGCGCGAGCGGCGCGTTCGAGCCCGCCGCGGAAGCGGCGGGTCACGTTACCCCCACGCGGCACGTGCCGCGCGCATCGAACGTGACCGGCTGCTTCCGCAGCCGGCTCGAACAACGTATCGCCCAAGGAGGCCCACGCATGTCCACCGACCTTGTCGACCTTCGCTACCGCCTGAGCCGGCGCGGCTTCCTCCAGGCCGGCGTGGCGTCGGCCTGTGCCGCGGGGACCCTGGGGACCCTGCCCCGCGCCCTCTCGGCCGCCGAGACGCCCGCGGCGGGTGACCGGCCCAACGTCGTCCTCATCATCGGCGACGACCAGGGCTGGACCGATTTCGGCTTCATGGGCCACCCGGCCATCCAGACGCCGCACCTCGACCGCCTGGCAGCCACGGGCGTCCTCTTTCCGCAGGCGTACGTGGCGGCCCCGCTGTGCCGGCCAAGCCTCGCCACGCTCCTGACGGGCCTGTACCCGCACCAGCACAAGATCTGCTCCAACGACCCGCCCGGCACCGCCGCCGAACGGGCCTCGCGCGACTACCAATATATGAAGGACCTGCCGACCGTCCCCCGCCTGCTCGCCCCGCTCGGCTACCGCAGCCTCCAGACGGGCAAGTACTGGGAACACCACTACTCCACCGGCGGATTCACCGAGGGCATGACCGTCAAGGGCCGCCACGGCGAAGCCGGCCTGGTCATCGGCCGGCAGGGCATGGAGCCCATCACCCGCTTCGTCGACGACTGCGCCGCCAAGCGCGACCCGTTCTTCATCTGGTACGCCCCCTTCTTGCCGCACGAGCCCCACAATCCGCCCCAACGCCTTCTCGACAAGTACACCGCCGAGGGCCGGCCCGAACGCGTCGCCAAGTACTACGCCATGTGCGACTGGTTCGACGAAACCTGCGGCGAACTGGTCGCCACCCTCGAAAAGAAGGGCGTCCGCGACAACACACTCATCGTCTACATCACCGACAACGGCTGGACCGAAGGCTACCTGGCCGAGAAGACCTACGGCCAGATGCTGCCCGGCAAACGCGCCTGGCCGCAGCGCAAGGGCAAACAGCACGTTTACGACGGCGGCGTCCGGACGCCCGTCATCCTGAACTGGCCCGGCCGCATCAAGCCGGGCAAGTCCATGGATCTCATCGAGGAAATCGACCTCGTCCCGACCATCCTGGCGGCCTGCGGCGTCCGTCCCACGGCCGACATGCAGGGCATCAACCTGCTCGACGCCCCGAAACGGGCCGCCCGCAAGGCCGTCTTCGGCGAAGGGTTCATCCACACGGCCAACGACATGGAGCGCCCGGCCGCCAACCTCCGCGCCCGATGGGTCCGCGAGGGGGCGTGGAAACTCATCCTCCCCGCCAAGACCGACCCCGAGTTCTACGGCGACCCCGAACTCTACAACCTGGACGACGACCCGTTCGAGAAGTGCAACCTGGCTGCCGAGAACGCCGAGAAGGTCGCCCACCTCCGGGGCCTGCTCGACGCGTGGTGGACGCCGGAGTAATGGGCGCGCTGGTTGTGCGCGGCGCCCGAGCCCCGACCGTAAGGTCGGGGGTACGCTTGATCCGCAGCGCAATACGAGCGCGCCACTCAAACGTACCCGCGGCGGGTGCCGAGCGCGCCCGAGCCCCGCGCGCCCTGTCATTTCGACCGAGCCGCGAGGCGGCGCAGCCGCGTCGCGGCGAGCGGAGAAATCTCGCTGTTCGAACGGCGAGATTTCTCGACTCGGCCCGTACGGGCCTCGCTCGAAATGACAATCTTTCGCTGCGCTCGCTCGGGATGACAACATTGCGAAGCCGAGCACACTACGTTCGCGGCGCGGCGCGCCGTATCCGCTTGACCTGCCCGGCCCGCGGCGGTAGAGTCGCACGCGCCGGCATTTCGCCGCACGACGCCACGAAGGCCCACGCATGCCCGACGACCCGCTGATCGACAAGGTGCCGCCGCACAGCCTCGAGGCCGAGATGGCCGTCCTGGGCGCCATGATGCTCAGCCCCGAGGCCATCGGCCTCTGTGTCCAATACCTCGCCGACGACGCCTTCTACCGCGCCGAGCACCGCACCCTCTTCGCCACGCTGGTGGACCTCTACGACGCCAGCCAGCCCGTCGACCTGGTGACGATGAAAGAGGCCCTCGCGCAGGCCGGCCACCTCGAGGCCGTGGGCGGCGAAGACTACCTCGTCACGCTGGCCGACTCGACCCCCACCATCGCCAACGCCGAGTACTACGCCCGGGTCGTCAAGGAGAAGGCGCTGCTTCGGGGCCTCATCAACGCCGCCGCCGAGATCATCCGCGACGCCCACACCCCCGGCGACCCCATCGACACCGTCCTGGACCGCTGCGAGCAGCGCATCTTCGAGGTCGTAGAGCGCAAGATCGTCGGCCAGGCCGCCGACCTCCGCAGCATCCTGACGGAGGTCATGCAGAAGATCGAACTCGTCGGCGGCAGCGGGATCACCGGCCTGCCGACCGGCTTCATGGACCTCGACGACAAGACGCGCGGCCTCCAGGCGGGCGAGTTCATCGTCCTGGCCGCCCGACCCAGCGTCGGAAAGAGCGCCCTGGCCCTCAACATTGCCGAGCACATCGCCGTCAACCTGAACCGCGGCGTCGCCTTCTTCAGCCTGGAAATGAGCAAAGAGGAACTGGCGCTGCGGCTCATCTCGTCGCGGGCCGAGGTGGACGGCCAGGCGCTGCGCAAGGGCAAGGTGAGCACCGAAAAGGCCCGGTTTATCCTGGACGACGTCGTCAACAGCGTCCTGAAAGACGCCCCCCTTTACATCGACGATTCGGCCGCCCTGCGCATCATCGACCTGCGGGCCAAGGCCCGCCGCCTGCTGGCCCGCCGGAACATCGAACTCATCATCGTCGATTACCTCCAACTGATGACCAGCCCGGGGGCCGAGAGCCGGCAGGTGGAGGTCTCCAACATCAGCCGCGGCCTCAAGGCCCTGGCGCGCGAACTGGGCGTGCCCGTCCTGGCCGTCGCCCAACTCCGCCGCGAAAGCGAAGAGCACAAGCGCCCGCGCCTCTCCGACCTGCGCGAGTCCGGCGCCATTGAGCAGGACGCCGACGTCGTCCTCCTGCTGCACCGCGAGTCCATGCGCCACACCCCGGGCAGCGCGGAACACACCCAGCACGCCGGCACGGCCGAACTCATCATCGCCAAGCAGCGCAACGGCCCCACCGACATGCTCCGCCTGACGTGGCAGCGCGAGTTCACCCGCTTCCGCACCTGGTCGCCGCGCGAGGCCGCGGCCGGCTACCCGATGGAACAGTACACCGTGGCCGGCCCCGCCGCCCCGCCCGACGACGCCGACGACGGTGCCGAACCGCCGTTCTAAGCAGGCCACGGGGGAAGAGCATGAAGACGCTCGACGAACTTCGTCGGCGCATCGGCAACCTGCTGACTGCTCCCCTGACGGAACTGGGCAGTTGGGCCCGGTTCGCCCGCAGCCAGATTACGCTGTGGCGGTTCTGCGTGCGGCGGCTGCACGAGAACAACGTCATGGCCATGTCGAGCGCCCTGTCGTTCCGCACCATCTTCGCCCTGGTGCCGACGATCATCGTGGCGTTCCTGGCCCTGAAGTCGCTCGGCGTGGTCGAAGATTCCAAGCACTGGCTCCGCGATTTTCTCGACCGCAGCGGCCTGACGCAGATCACCTACATGGGCTCCACCGACGAGCCGCCGCCCGACGCCGAGCCGCCCTCCGAACTCCCCGAGCCGCCCGACCCCGACGCCGACATGCCCGGCACGCCGCCTTACACCGTCCCGCAACGCATCACCGTGGCCGAGAAGATCGAGCAACTCGTCGAGCACGTCGAGGGCCAACTGACGGTCGGCCGCGTGGCCCCGCTGGGCGTCGTTCTGCTGGTCTGGTCGGCCCTGACGCTGCTGACAACGGTGGAGCGGTGCCTGAACCGCATCTTCGAGGCCTCCCGCGCCCGCGGCCTGGCCCGCCGCATCCTTCTCTATTGGTCGGTCGTCACACTCGGGCCGCTTGTTATCGTGGTCGCCGTCCGGGCCGGCGGCGGACTCGTTGAGTCGGTCCGCAACCTGCCGGTCCTCTCGTGGACGCTCGGGCCCGTCGGCTGGGTGGCCCCGTTCGTGGTCGGCATCCTCTTTCTGGCCTCGCTGTACACGCTGATGCCGAACACGCGGGTCCCGTGGCGGCAGGCGCTGGAGGGCGCCCTGCTGGCCGTCCCCCTGTGGGGCCTGGCCCGATGGGGCTTCGCGGCGTACGTCGAGCGGGTGGGCAGCCAGAGTCTGTACGGGGCCCTGGGCCTGCTTCCCCTGTTCCT
>JADHXV010000205.1 GCA_016782785.1 Planctomycetota bacterium
CGACCCCGCCGACAACAAGCACCAGACGTTCGACGGCGTCTTCGGCGCCATCGACACCTTCTACGGCCGCATGAACCTCGTCGCCTGGATGAACCTGATGGACTACCAGGCCATCTTCCAGGTCAAGCCGGCCAAGGCCGTCGCGCTCGAGTGCAACTACCATTACCTGACGCTCGCCTCCGACGCCGACGCCTGGTACTTCTGCAACGGCCTGCCCGAGCGCAACGGCCGCGTGGGCGGGTCCGGCACGTACCTGGGCCAGGAGGTGGACCTGCTGGCCAAGTGGAAAGTGACGAAGAACCTCGAGTTGTTCGCCGGCTATGCGCACTTCTGGGGCGGGTCGGTCGTGGCCGACACGCCCCAGGGCCGCAACGACGCCGACTGGGCGTTCATCCAATTTAATGTACAGTTTCTGATTCCGGGCCAAGGAGCCACAAGCCATGACTCGTCAGCAACGTTGGGGTGCGGCGGCAATCGCGCTGATGGCGGCCGCGGCCATCGTCGCCGGCTGCGGCAGTGAACCCGCGCCCGACGCCGGAGGGGCCGACGTCCCGACGCTCAATCTCGGCCACGTCGGCCACGACCATCACCTGGCCCTCTACGTGGCCGCCCTCCAGGGCCAACGCTTCAAGGCCGATTACGGCATCTACCTGGACGAGGTCAAGCCGCAGGAGGTCTACGACCTGGTGGACGGCGGGAAGCGGCTGGCGCGGCTCGTGTTTCTGAAGGTGGGCGGGGGTTCGCAGATGCCCGCCGCCATGAGCCGGGGCGAGATCGCCATCGGCCTGGGCGGCGTGCCGGCGGTGGCCAAGTTCGCCGACGGCGGCCAGCCGTTCAAGATTCTCGCGCCGCTCCAGACCGACGGCGACATGCTCGTCATGCAGAAGGACTCGCCCCTGGTCGACTGGCCCGCCTTCGTCCAGGCGGCCAAGGCAGGCGGCAAGCCCCTCAAGATCGGCTACAAGGCCCCCACGGCCGTCGCCAAACTCGTCTTCGAGAGGGCCCTGGTGGCCGAGGCCGTCCCCTACGGCTATGACCAGGCCGACACGCAGACCGGCGTCATCCTGGTCAACTTCGGGTCCGAAGCCAGCCCCATCCCGCTGCTGGAGAGCGGGGCCCTGGACGGCTTCGTGATGAACCAGCCGGCCGTCGCCGTGGCCGAGCACAAGGGCCTCGGCAAGACCATCGCCCACCTGCGCGACCTGCCGCCCAAGGGCAAGTGGGTGGACCACCCGTGCTGCTGCGTCGCCGCCACGGAGGAGACCATCACGGCCCACCCGGACGTACTGAAGGGCCTCTTGAAGGTCATCCTCCTGGCCACGCAGCTCATACACACCGACCAGGCCCTGGCCATCGACTGCGCCAGCCGTTGGACGAAGTACGAGCCGGCGGTGGAGCAGGCCTCCGTGCCGACCGTCACCTACGTGGCCGAGCCGACCGACTCCTGGATGGCCGGCATGAAAACCTGGGCCGAGATGTCCAAGGATATTGAGTTGTTCACGGGCAAATACGCGTCGGCCTCGCCGGAGGCCTTCGTGGCGGACGTGTGCGACCTTCGCCTGGTCCGCCAGGCCGCCGCGGAACTGCGTGAGAAGGGACTCCTGGCCCCGCCATGACCGTGAAGCGATTCCTGGTTCGGCTGGCGCTCGGCGCCGTGCCGCCGATCGCGATCCTGATCGTGTGGCACGTGGCATCGGTCGGCAGCGTGGTCGTGCCGTCGATTCCGGCGGTGGTCGAGGTGCTGGCGCACCCGTTCCGGGCGCCGCCCACGCTCGACGCCACGAGCCTCGCCAGCGGCGCCCTCGTAAGCATCCTGCGCGTGCTGGCCGGGTTCGCCTTGGCGGCGGCGACGGCCGTGCCTATCGGCCTGCTGGTCGGCCGGTCGCGGACCGCCATGGACGTGCTCCAGCCGACGATGGCGGCCGCCATGGTCATCAGCCCCATCGCGTGGATTCCGGTGGCGATCATCGTGTTCGGCCTGTCGAGCCCGGCCACGGCCCTCTTCGGCGACGAGGCCTGGCGGTACGGCCTCCTGGACCGGGTCCGGTTCGCCATCGTGGCGGTCATCTGGCTGGGGGCGTTCTTTCCGATTGCGCTGAACGCGGCCGCAGGGGCCCGCGGCGTGCGGGAAGCCCACATCGAGTCGGCCCGCGTCCTGGGGGCCGGCCGACGGCAGGTCCTCGCGAAGATCATCCTGCCCGGCGCCGCGCCGGCCATCGTGACGGGCCTCCGCGTGGGCGGCGGCATCGCCTGGCGCGTCATCATCGCGGCCGAGATCTTCCCCGGCACCCGCGGTGGCCTGGGATACATGATTGCCACCGCCCACGCGCAGGCCTCGTACGAGTACGCCTTCGCCAGCATCATTGTCATCGGGGCCATCGGACTCGCGCTGGACGGCCTGCTGCACCTGGCCGCCGTCCGCGTCAGCCGATGGCAGCCCAAGGAGCGGTAGCATGGCCGCCGACGCCGGCGTCATCCGGTTCCAGCGCACCAGCAAGCGGTACCACACACCGGCCCGCGGCGAGGTGTGGGCCCTGCGCGACATGGACCTGGTGTGCGAGGCCGGCGGGTTGACGTGCGTCGTCGGGCCGTCGGGCTGCGGCAAGACGACGCTCCTTCGTCTGGCGGCGGGCCTGGAGCCGACCACCGACGGGCGCGTCGCGATCGACGGGCGGACCGTCACCGCCCCGCCGCCGGGCATCGGCCTGGTGAGCCAGGAGGGCTCGCTCTTGCCGTGGCGGCGGGTCATCGACAACGTGGCCCTGGGGCTGGAAATCCAGAAGGTGGGCCGGACCGAGCGCCGGACCCGCGCCCGCGAGGCCATCCGCCGCGTCCACCTGCCGCCCGCGGTCGAACGCAGCCTGCCGCACGAACTCTCGGGCGGCATGCGGCAGCGGGTGGCCCTCGCGCGGGCGCTCTGCCCGGGCCCACGGATCCTCCTGATGGACGAGCCGTTCGCCGCCGTCGACGAGCCCACCCGACACCGCCTCCAGGACGAACTGGTCCGCCTCTGGCAGGCCGACGGCCAGACCATCCTCTTCGTGACGCATAACGTGGAGGAGGCGGTCTACCTGGCGGACCGGCTCATCGTCATGACCTTCAGCCGGACCGTGGCGGACCTGCCGGTGCCGCTCGCCCGGCCGCGCGACCGCCTGGACCGGGTTTTCGTGGACACGCTGCTCGCGGTCCGCCGGACCTTCGCCGAACACGTCAACGGATTGTCATGCGACACTACTTCCTGACCGCTGCACCGGCGGGGTGCTGGGGGAGCGCCCCGCCCGGACGGTCGGACCCGGGAGATTAGCCATGAGCGATACCTGCAACCGTCCGAGCCGCTCCAGCAAGGACGAACCCTGCGGCGGAAAGCCTCCGGCCAAGAAGGCCGCCGGCGCCCGCGGGGCCGAATCGGCCAAGGCCGCCTGCCAAGGGACGCCCTCGCCCTGCGCGCCGAAGCCCTCGCCCTGCGCGCCGAAACCCTCGCCCTGCGACTCGACGCCGTCACCGTGCGGCGCCGCCGCCGCCAAGGCCGCGGGCGACGGCGGGCCGCTGGCTCGGTTCCAGCAGATGATTCCGAACTGCCTGGAGTACGCCCAGGCCGCCAAGGCCGAGGGTCGGCCCATCGTCGGCATCCTGTGCGAGTTTACGCCGCGCGAACTCATCCTGGCCGCCGGCGCCGTGCCCGTCTGCCTGTGCGGCGGGTCGGCCGACACCATCCCCGCCGCCGAACGCGACCTGCCCGCCAACCTCTGCCCGCTCATCAAGTCCACCTATGGCTATCACACCGAGGGGACAAACCCGTTCCTCGAAATGGCCGACCTCATCGTCGCCGAGACCACCTGCGACGGCAAAAAGAAGATGTACGAACTCATGGGCCGCACACGGCCCATGCACGTCCTGGAACTGCCGCAGAAACCCGATGACCCCACGGCGTTCGACCACTGGCTGGCGGAACTCGCCGGCCTGAAGGCCGACCTCCAGCGCCGCTTCGGCACTGAAATCACCGACGACCGCCTGCGCGACGCCATCCGGCTGATGAACCGCGAACGGTCGCTCCGCCGCCGCCTGGCCGAGGTCCTCGAGCGCGACCCGCCCGTCATGACCGGCCGCGAACTCCTCGACGCCAAAAGCAACATCTCGGGCATCCCGTGCGACCTGGCCGCCTACGAGGCCGCCCTGGAGGAACTCGCCCGCCGCCCGCCGCTCACGGACGGAACCCGCCGCGTCCGCGTCCTTCTGACGGGCGTGCCCGTGGTCCACGGCGCCGAGCGCGTGCTCGACCTCATCGAGGCGTCCGGCGGCCTGGTCGTCGCCATGGAGAACTGCTCGGGCCTGAAGCCCATCCTGGAGGACGTGGACGAGACGGCCGACGACCCGCTCCGCGCCCTGGCCGAGAAGTACTTCCACCTGCCCTGCTCGGTCATGACGCCCAACACGCGACGCCTGGACAGTCTGCGCGACCTGGCCCGCCAGTACCGGGCCGACTGCGTCATCGAACTCATCTGGCAGGCGTGCCTGACGTACGACGTGGAGGTGGACCACGTCCGCCGCCTGGCCGACGAGGACCTGAAGTTGCCGTATCTACGCATCGAAACTGATTATTCGCCGTCCGATTCGGCCCGCATCGCGGTCCGCGTCGAGGCCCTGTTCGAAACGATCCACAGCACCGCACCCGCCACAAAAGGAGGCGCCCCGTGAAACGTAACGCCGCTATCACCCTGGCCGACGTCCAGGCCGTGTACGACGGGCCCGAAGGCGACCTGTGGGAACTGGCGATGGGCGAGCAGATCCACATCGGCGGCCTGAAGTCGTCAATGGACCTCGCCGAGAAGGCCGGCATCGCCCCCGGCTCGACGGGCATCGACCTCTGCTGCTGCAACGGGGCCGGCATGCGGTTCCTGCTCCGGTTCCGCGACGTCGGCCGCATGACCGGCGTCGACGCCACCAAGACGGTGGTCGAGCGCGGCCGGCAGCGGTGCAAGGATGAGGGGTTCGGCGACCGGGCCGAGTTCGTCCTGGCCGACGTGACCGACTCGGGCCTCTCTGACGCGTCGGCCGATTTCGTCTGGGGCGAGGACGCCTGGTGCTACGTCGTCGACAAACCGAAACTCGTCGCCGAGGCCGCCCGCCTCGTCCGGCCGGGCGGCACCATCGCCTTTACGGACTGGGTCGAGGGGCCCGCCGGCCTCTCGGACGCCGAGGCCGAGCGGTTCCTGGCGTTCATGAAGTTCCCGAGCGTCCAGGACATCGCCGGCTACCGCGGCCTGCTCGAGAAGAGCGGCTGCGAGGTCGTGCGGGCCGACGACACCGGCCGGTTCGGCCCGCACGTGGACCTGTACCTGGGCATGCTCGACATGCAGTTGACGTACGACGCGCTGAAGATCATCGGCTTCGACCAGGCGCTGATGGGGTCGCTGGCGGGCGAGATGCAGTTCATGCAGGGCCTGGCCCACGCCGGCAAGATCGCCCAGGGCCTGTTCGTCGCCCGGAAAACCATGTAGGCCGCGGCGTGCCGCGGCACGCGTTCCTATGATGCGTATCGCCTACAACTCGCCCTTCGTCCCGCCGGAGGTCCTGGCGGCCCACGGCGCGGAGCCGGTGCGCCTGGTGCCCCCGCCCGCGGCCGCCGACGCCTCCGGCGCCCCCGTCATGGGCATGTGCCCGTTCGCCCGGGCGGTGGCGGGGGCGGTCATCGCGTCCGACG
>JADHXV010000206.1 GCA_016782785.1 Planctomycetota bacterium
TCCGGCGGATACACTGCGACAGGAGCGGAAATGGAGCAAGTTCCCCCTTGCCAAGGGGAAAGTCGCCGCAGCGCCTGCCGGTTCAACGCTGTCGGACCTGTTTACCATTAAGCGTGGTCTGGTCACCGGCGCGAACGGTTTCTTCATTCTTTCGGCCGAAAAGGCGAGGGCAACCGGTGTCCCCAGAGAGTTTCTTACGCCTATCCTGCCGAGCCCGCGCCACCTGCCACGAGACCGGGTCCATGCTGACGCACGAGGCGATCCAGTCCTTGACCAGCCGTTGTACCTTCTCTCCTGCGACTTGCCGGAAGAGGAAGTTAGGAAAGACTTCCCCGCCTTGTGGAGATACCTCGAATGCGGTATGACGGAGGGAGTGCACAAGGGGTACATCTGCCGACACCGGACTCCTTGGTACGCCCAAGAGCGACGTCCTCCCACCCGCTTCCTTTGCACATACATGGGGCGGCGAGGGAAACGTGGCAGCCCTTTCAGGTTCATCTTGAACGACTCAAGAGCAATCGCTGCTAACGTGTATCTGCTCTTGTACCCAAGAGCCGCCTTGCGCAAGGCGCTCGCGCATGACCCGGAACTCGCTGAACGCATCTGGCAAGCGCTGCAACGCATCCCCGCGGAGGCGCTGACCGACGAGGGCCGGGTGTATGGCGGGGGACTGCATAAGATGGAGCCCAAGGAGTTGGCCAAAGCGCCGGCAGACCGCCTCTTTGCCGTATTGAAAGGCACAGTTGCTCAACCGCAAAGGGAGCTAAGCCTCTTCTGACGCTTGGCGCGCCAGCTGGCGAGGGTGCATGACAAGCATTGAGCAACTGCGCATCTTCTCGGAAGCGGCGATCAGCATCTTCGCCATCGTCAACCCCATCGGCGGGCTCCCGGTCTTCGTGGCGCTGACCGAAGACATGCCGAAGGCGGAACGCCGGCGCCTGTTCCGCCTGGCGGGGGTGGCGGCGCTGGTGATCATCTCCCTCATGGCCCTGGCCGGCCAGGTGCTGATGCACGACGTCTTCCACGTGACGATGGAGCAGTTCGCGTTCGGCGGCGGGCTGCTGCTCGTGGTCATCGGCATGCGGGGGATCTTGCAGGAACCCAAGCCGGCTTCCGCGGCGGCGGCAGACGCCGACACGCAGCGCCGCCTGGCAGTGCGGCTGGCCATTTCGCCCATCGCCTCGCCGCTCTTGGTGGGCCCCGGCAGCATCGTCAACGTGATGCTGCTGGCAAACCAGCACGGCCGGCTGTTCGCGGTGGCGGCGTGCCTGACGGCGTTCGTGTTCGTGATCCTGATATTGAACTATGCCCACGTGGTGTATCGCCTGATGGGCCAGGTGGTGGCCCTGGCGTTCGGGCGGGTGATGCAGATCTTCATCATCGCCATCGGCGTCAAGTTCTGCTTCCAGGCGGCCGTGACGGTGTTTCCGGGGCTGGCGCGCTGAGGCCGCCCGACCGCGCCGACGACGTACGCGTGGTGCTGGGGCAGGCGGGGGCCGCGGCACGCCGCGGTCTACATGGCGGGCGTGAGCCGCGGCACGCCGCGGCCTACATCGTGCGTCGCGGCGCGAACCGCGCGCGTAGTCACGCCAGCGGGGTGACCTCCACCTTCTCCAGGACCGTCGTCACGTCGTGGGGATTGATGCGTCCGGCGGCGAGTTGGAGCGTGGCCGCGGTGCCGCACGCCACGCCGTGCCGGAGGCACTCGTCGGGCTTCGCGCCGGCGGCGTGGCGATGAACGTAGCCGGCCAGAAAGGCGTCACCCGCGCCCACGGTGTTGATGACGGCTTCGGGGTCGAGGTGCGACCGGGCCCGCCAGGCGCCGGCCCGGGCGAAGAGCATGGCCCCGTCGGCCCCCAGGGTGACGACGACCTCGTCGACCGAGTCGCGGAGGGCTTGGGCGGCCGCGCGGACGGCGTCGTCGCTGTCGACGGGCCGGCCGGCGATCTCGGCCAGTTCCGCCCGGTTCGGCTTGACGAGCCAGAGGTCGGCCACGCGGCCGACGGCCTCGAGGCCCGGGCCGCTCGTATCCACGGCCACGCGGGCGCCCTTTTCGGAGCACACCCGCAGCAGATCGGCGAACGCCTCGGCGTCCATGCCGGGCGCCAGGCTGCCCGTGAAGAGGACGTAGGCGCCCTTGGCGGCCAGGATGTGCAGTTTCTTGCGGAGCCGCTCCAGGTCGTCGCCGGAAAGCGGGAACCCGGCGTCGCGGATGTGCGTGTCGACGCTGCGGGCCGGGTCGACCAGGGTGACGTTCTCGCGGGTGACGGCGTCGGCGACCTCGAACATCTCAACGCGGACGCCGGTCTTGGCGAAACTGGCGGCAAAGCGGTCGCGGTCGCCGTCGCCCACGAAGCCCGTCAGGATGGCCGGCGTGCCCAGCGACGCCAGCAGCCGGGCCACGTTGACGGCCTTGCCGGCGGCGTGGACCGAGAGCAGCCGGCCGCGAACGTGCCGGCCGATTTCCAGGTCCGGCACCTCGATGGTGCGGTCCCACGAGGGGTTGAGGGCGACGGCGACGATGGTGGGTGTCTTGCGGGCCATGGGCGTCACGCGTCCCGTTACCGCGCGGCGGCCTTCCGAGGCCGCCGCGGTTCTCGATGCGGTGTCGGACGTGGTGGCCTGGGAAGGCCACCACGCGGGAGTTCGGCGGGCGCGGACGCCGCCTTACGCGGGCCGGGCGCCGCTGAACTCGTCGCCCCGGAACGTCGCCCCCAGGTACACGCGTTTGACCTCGGGGTCGTTGACGAGTTCCTCGCTCGTGCCGTGGCGGAACACCTTGCCCTCGTTGATGATGTAGGCCCGGTCCACGATGCCGAGCGTGGCGTGGACGTTGTGGTCGGTCACGAGGACGCCGATGCCGCGGCTCTTGAGGTTGCGGATGAAGCCCTGGATGTCGAAGATGGCGATGGGGTCGACGCCGGTGAACGGCTCGTCCAGGAGCATGAGGCTGGGTCGGGTGACGAGGGCCCGGGCGATTTCGAGGCGCCGGCGTTCGCCGCCCGACAGGGTGCGGGCGTGCTGGTCCGAGAGGTGCGTCAGGCCGAAGTCGCGCAGCAGTTCGGCCGCGATGGCCTCCCGCTCGGTCCGGGCCAGGTGCATCATCTCCAGGATCGCCAGCAGGTTGTCGCGGACCGTCAGCCGCTGGAAGATACTGGGTTCCTGGGACAGGTACCCCAGGCCCAGGCGGGCCCGCTGGAACATGGGCATGCGGCTGATGTCGCGGCCCTCGAAGATGACGCGGCCGGCCTCGGCGGAGATCATGCCCATGGTCATCTTGAAACTGGTGGTCTTGCCGGCCCCGTTCTTGCCCAGCAGGCCGACGATCTCGGCCTCGTTGACGCTGAACGAGACGTCGTCGACGACCTTGCGGCCGCTGTAGCTCTTCGTCAGGCCTGTGACGTTGAGGAGTTCCACGGGGCACCCCATGTCCGATGCTCAATGCGCAGCACGCGCCCGTACGGGCGGCTAAATGTCGTTTGCCGTTGCCCTTGCTGTTGTTGTCTTCAATCCGAAATCCGCCTGCCGTCAGTGCACCAACCTCCACCCCGTCGGGTCGGGCGCCAGGGGGATGTGCAGCCGGCTGCCGGCGGCGGGCCAGTACACGAAGAACGCCTTGCCCACGAGGTT
Organism: Planctomycetota bacterium; assembly: GCA_016782785.1. Taxonomy (GTDB): domain Bacteria; phylum Planctomycetota; class Phycisphaerae; order FEN-1346; family FEN-1346; genus BS750m-G62. Next base: position 3,631 of record JADHXV010000206.1, read on the forward strand.
TCGCCGCGGCACGACGGGCCGGTCGAGCGGCCAGAGCCGGCCGTCGAACGATTTCGGGCTGTTGTCGCCGCAGACGAAGTACTCGCCCGCCTGCAATTGGAACGGGTTGCCCTCGGTGCCGTGGCCCGGCTCAGTCCCCATCGGGCCGCGGATCGTCTCGTTGATGTAGTAGACGTCGCGGTCCAGCCGAAGGTACGCCAGCCGGCCGGTGCCGCCCGAGAGGCCCACACGGAGTTCGTACGCCATCGGCGCCGCGATCCCCGGGGCCGGATACGTCTCGTACGACTGCCGTTCCTCTTCGGTGACGGCCGTCGGCAGGTACGTCACGTCGCCCTTGAGTGTCACCGGCTGCTGGTGCCGCGTGGTGACGCGGTCACCGTCCACCCGCATCACGAGGGTGTGGTCGACGTTGGCCACCTGGACGCGGACGGCCCGGCCGACCGGCAGCACGCCGCCATCGGCCTCGGCGACGACCTTGCCGTTGAGGACGATGCGGGCCTTCTCCTTGCCGCCCTCGGCGGGCAGGATGAAGCGGAACCGGTCCTTCCAGGCCCGCATCTCGACCACCAGGACGGTCTCGGGCGTCTCGGCGGTCACCGTGGTCTTCAGGCCCAGGTCGGTGCAGACGCTGGTGCCGAGCCGCCAGCCGCCGGCCGCGCTGTTATAGGCGTAGTAGTCGCGGATGTTGTCCGGTTCGCCCTGGGCGTTGTGGTGCCGGTACGCCAGCCAGGCGGTCTTGCCGGCCGGCGGGGCGCGGGCCAGGGCAAACCCGTGGTCCATCGGCTCCCAGGACGGGTTGGCGATCCAGACAGGCTGCCACTCCTTCCGCGTGGGCGGTTTGCTCGTGTCGTGGACGAGCATCCACAGCGCCTCCTGGGCCCGGTCGGTCTTGTGCGCGACGTGGCCGTTGATGGTCACGTCGCCGCGGACCAGTTCCAGCGCCTCGCCCGGCAGGGCGATGAGGCGCTTGATGTAGTTTTCCTCCGGCTCGTTGGGATTGCGGAAGACGATGACGTCCCAGCGGCGGGGTTCCTCGAAGTCGTACAGGAACTTCAGGACCAGGATCCGGTCGCCGCTATACACGGGCACGTCCGACCCCACGTCCTGCCGGCGCCCGCAATTCGGGCACACGGGGTGCGATTCCACCGAGCCGTCGGTCCCCACGGCGAACTCGTATCCGCAGTCGCTGCACGCGAACTCGGCGTGCTGGCCGTACAGCGTCGGGCCCATCGACCCGGTCGGAATCACGAACGCCTCGACCACGAACGCCCGGAAGATGAACGCCAGGACGAACGCCACCACAATCGACTCGAGCGTTTCGAGGAACGATTCGCGGTTCTTGCGCCGGCGGTGGGCCTGTTGGAGGTCTTTTTCGGGTTTGCCTACCATCGGGATCGCCACCGTGCGAGGCGCCGGCGAAAGGGGGCCCCGGCGCGAACCGTCCCCTCGGTCAATTCCGGGGCCAGTCCGCCCCCCGGCCCGGAACACGACGCGCCGGGACGCGAATCTTAGGCCCCCCGGCCCGCACGGGCAAGACAAATCCCCTCCCCCGAGCCGCGCGCCCGAGCCTCCCACCCCCGAGCCGCGTGCGGAAGCACGCGGGGACGTTCGATCCGCAGTGCGACGTTCGACTTTGGACTTTGGACTTTTGACTTTCGACTTTGGACTTTCGACTTTAGACTCTTCGTCATGCGAATCCTCGTCGTCGGCAGCGTCAACATGGACCTCGTGGTCCGCGTGGACCACATGCCCGCGGCGGGCGAGAACGTCCGCGGCGAAGACCTCCGGACCATCCCCGGCGGCAAAGGCGCCAACCAGGCCGTCGCCTGCGCCCGCCTCGGGGCCGAGACGACCTTCCTCGGCCGCGTCGGCGACGACGCCTTCGGCCGTCGGCTGCGGCAGGAACTCGGCGACGCCGGCGTCGCCGTCGACGCCCTCGCCACCGTGCCCGACTGCCCCAGCGGCGTGGCCCTCATCTTCATCGATGCCGCCGGCGAGAACAGCATCGTCGTCACGGCCGGGGC
>JADHXV010000207.1 GCA_016782785.1 Planctomycetota bacterium
GTCGCGTCGACCCGCACGCCGCTCGCCAGCCGGAGGACGAGGAATTGCTCAACGCAGCCAGCGTGCTGGCGCTTAGGAGCAGGGCGGCGGTTCATGCCATGCCGCGCGTGTCGCTGCCCGGGGCCGGCCCCATTGCCGCCACGTTCCGGTTTCCCGCGACGTGACGGCGGTTGGCGGGGAGCCGGGCATGAGCCGGGATGCCCCGGCAGTCGCGCCAGCCAGAGGCAAGGCATGCCCGCGGCGCCGCCGGCGGCTCACCGCGCCCCCACCCACTCCAGGAGCTTGCGGCGGAGGTCCCGCAGCGGCGCGCCGACGATGCGGTGCAGGCGCAGGAACCAGGGCGGCTCCTTGCTGGCTGCCCGTTCCTCGGGGGTCATCAGGTCGGGCCGATACTGCCGCTTGAGTTTCCGCACGTGGTACCGGTCGGCCTGCTGGAAGAGCGCCAGGAGCCGACGCCTCGCTCCCCCTAGCGCGCCGCCCTTCAGCCGCGGGGCCCATGAAATCTGGAAATCGATGAGCACCGGCCGGCCGTCCTCGGCCACCAGGACGTTGTCAGGCTTATTCATGTCGATGTAAGCCATATCGCGGCGGTGCATCGCCGCGACGAGCGCCTCCAGGCGGTCGAAGAAATCGTCCGGCGGCGGCTCGCGGCGGTCCAGCAGGTCCTCGCCCTCGACCCAGGCGTGGACGAACGCGCTTCGGCCCACGCGGCCAAGCAGCCGAGGCACCCCGCCCGTGTCCTGGAGCAGCCGGTAGTGCCGGACCTCGCGGTCGGCCATCAGCCGGCCGGCCCATTCCAGCGGGCAGCCCATCCACGGCTCCATGTGATAGTGCTTGAGGACGACCCGCTCGCCGACCGGGCCCACGTATCGCCCCGTGGCGGCGAAGAAGTCCTGCTTCAGCGTCTTCTCCAGGCGGTAGGTTCGACCGGCCAGCGTGAACTCCGGGCGCGGCATCTTCCCGCGGAGGATGCGTTTGGGGACCCGGCCGTGTTCTTTCCGCGCCATCGGTTCGTCCGTATGAACGGTTCGGCCCGGCCTCGCGGCACACATCGCAGCGGGCGTCTCGCCTGGCGCCATCGTGAGGACCGGGCAGGGCGGCAATCGTAGACGGCCCTGCCGCCGGCGTCAAGGAGCGTCCCCCGGAGCGTCGCCTGCCGCGCCGTTCGGGTCCGGGTCCGGCTCGGGCGGCGGGCCGATGTCGTAGCCCCACTCGGCAAGCGAGGGCAGCGCGTCGCGGAACTCCACCCGGCCGTCGGCGAAGAGGTAGTTCGAGCCGATGCCCGGCTCATCGGCGAACGCCTCCGACGCCGGGCGCGGATGCCATTCCCATCGTTCCACCAGGCCGCTCGTACGAAACGGCACGTTGAACTGGCTGCCGACCGTCTGGCCGGCGGCCCCGCAGAAGAAGAGGATGACCCGCGGCCACTGGGGGAACTGGCGGCGCTGTTCCGCCTCGGTCGTGCACGCCTGGAGGCCGTTAAAGTCCGGCGCGTCGCCGTGCGTGCCCCACGTGCAGCCGGCCTGCCGGCGCAGGTCGTCCGCGGTGCGGAACAGGATGACGTTCAGCGCGTAACTTTCGGGCGGTGCATCGAGGAATGCCGATCCGTGTTTGCGCTGCTCGCCGGCCACCTCGACGCCGCGGAGGTCCCGCTTCGGGTCCAGCGGGCAGGTGTATACTTCCATCGCGCAGACGTACGGGTACAGGACGACCGACCAGTGCGGTCCCGGCTGGCCCCAGTTCGTCCCGGGCCGCGGCGGCGCGGGTTCCAGGCCGGTCTCCTTTTGGATGCGTGCGAGCAGGTCGTCGGGCCGCTCGGCCGTCAGGATGGGCGGCCACACGCCGCCCGAGTCCAACAGGTACTGCCGGTACCCCGTCCAGATCATCCGGAGGCGGTTCTGGCATCGCACGCCCTCGGCCGTGCCGAGGGCGCGGAAGATGACCGGGACGATCATTGCCGCCAGCACCGCCAGGATGGCTATCGCCACGAGCAGTTCCAGAAGCGTGACGCCCCGCGTCGGGCGTCGTCGGCGGGGGTGGTGGCCGGGCCGCCTCATGGCACCAGGAACGAGTCGGCGGGGGCCCGAGGGAGGTTGTGCGGATCGTCGGGCCGGCCCGCGTCCGGCCGGTAGATGTGGTCGTACACGCCGTCGGCCCGCAGCGCGCCGCACCACGGCGTCGAGTGCCAGTGGACCTCGCCGCTGAGGTACAGCACGTTCTGGCCGGCGCCGTGATGGTTCAGGCTGTTGGCGTCGGGGTGGGTGTCGGGCGAGACCGTCGGCTGTCGGACCAGGTCGGTGCGCGTGTAGGGGTTTCGGTCGGCGACGACGGCCAGGTCCGACGGATGGTACGCCCCGTTGGTCGTCGGCGCGCCGGGCCGGGCCTCCTGCGGGTCGGTCGCCGGGTGGGCGAACTGGTTCTGATACGAGTACGAGCATCGCCCTGCGGCTATCTTCTGGAGAAACCTGGCCTCGTGCGGCACGGGCCGGCCGGTGGCGGGGTCCATCGCCAGGAACCCCATCGCGCCGAGGGCGTCGGAGGAGTTCAGGCTGGGCCGGTCGGCCGTGGCCGGGCAGACGAACACGCCCGCCTGGGCGTAGCCGCCGCGGACGAGGAGCCAGAGGTTGGCCTGGTTACCGACCGCCCGCACGTCCGGCCAGGCGCACGTGCCCGGGGCGGTCGTGCGGCTGGCGACGTGCTTTCCGTCCGCCGGCACGGCCCCGCCAAGCGGTGAGGCGGCCCCGCAGTCGGGAAGGTCCCCGCCGTATTCGGAGGCATAGACGGCCAAGGCTCGGCCGATGTGGGCGAGGTTGCCGGCACAAGCAGCCCGGTCGGCGGCGTCCTTGGCGCCGAGCAGCGCCGGCACCAGGGCGGCGAACAGACACGCCAAGCCGCCGACCGTGGCGAGCATTTCCGTCAGCGTGATGGCCCGTCGGGCAGCCATGCGTTGGTCCCCCCGACAAATCCGGAAGCCTATGACATCCTGCTGTCACCAAACCACCCGACCGGGACAACCCTATGGCACAGGCATCTTGTCGCGACGGTGGACGGGATGCAAGCGATTTCGGCCCCGACCCCCCACACCCGCCCGCCGGGACTGTCCGCCGGGGTGCGCCATGGGCGGGGGGGCTTTGTCGTTGACCGGCCGGCGCGGCGGCCTACAATACGCGGTGCCTCCAGTGAGGGACCGCCATGCCGACCGACGACTCGCCGCTTGCCTTTCTGACGGGCGCAACCGGAATGGTCGGAAGCCACCTGGCTCGCCGGCTGCTCGACGAGGGCTGGCGGGTGCGGGCCCTGATCCGGCCGACCAGCGATACGGCCCTTCTGCGCGAGTGGGGCGTGGACTTGGTCCAGGGCGACATCGGCGACCCGGCCGGCGCCCTCACGCCCCACCTGGACGATGCCGACTACGTGTTCCACTGTGCGGCGATGGTGTCGGATTGGGCCCCGCTTGGGGACATGATCCGCGTGAATGTGGAGGGCACCCGGCACCTGGCGGAGGCGGCGATCGCCTGCGGCCGGCTTCGGAGGTTCGTCTACCTGAGTTCGATGGTTGTCTTCGGCATGCACCCGCAGCGGAACCTGGACGAGTCGGCTCCCCTCATTCACACCGGCGACAACTACAACGAGACCAAGATCGGGGCCGAGGAGGTGGTCCAGCGGCTGATGCGCGAGCGGGGCCTGGAGGCCGCCATCCTCCGGCCGCCGTACATTTATGGCCCGCGCGACCGCCAGCTTCTGCCCAGGGTGCTCGAGAACCTCAAGGCCGGCCAATTCCGGTTCATCGGTTCGGGCCTCAGCCCCATGTCGCTCGTCTACGTTGGGAACCTGGTTGAGGCGCTCTACCTGGCGGCCACACATCCCGATGCCGCCGGCGAGGTCTTCCTGGTGACCAACGGCGACGAGATCACCCGCCGGCGCCTCCTTGAGATCCTCTGCGAGGAAACCGGATACCCGATGCCGACCGCGCACGTGCCGACGTGGCTGGTGCGGCTGGTGTGCCCGGTCTTCGAAGGCCTGTATGCCCTCCGCCGCAGCGCGGAACCGCCGCTGGTGAACAAGATGCGGCTCAAGTTCATGGCCACGCCGCTGACGTACCGCATCGACAAGGCCCGCCGCGTGCTTGGCTACGAGCCGGAGAGTGGGACGGAGGAGGCGCTGCGGGAGACGCTGGCGTGGTTCCGCGAGCAGCGGCCCAACCTGATGCCCGACGCCGCCGCGTGAGGCGTTCGCGCGGCCGCGCGCGGCGCTCAGGCCCCCTTGTCACACCTTCGCCAAGCGGTTCGCCAGGCGGATGATGCCCTCGACGGCGTACGCCTCGCCCCGCGCTGCGGGATCGAGGCCCGCGGCCTCGAGGGTCGCCGCCCATTCCTCGGCGGTCCCACCCGACGGGTCGGCCAGGGCCAGGCTCCGCGCGGCGCGCTTGCGCCGGTGGCCGAAGAGGCTCGCCACGACGTGCCGCAGCATCGCCAGGTCGGCGACGCGCGCGCGGCGCCTCCGGCTCGGCCGCACGGCAACCATCGCGCTTCGGACCTTCGGCCGGGGCCAGAAGACGGTCGGCGGCAGGGACCGCAGGATCTCCACCTCGGCCACCGCCTGGACCAGCACGCTCACCGGGCCGTACGCGCGGGTGCCCGGCTCGCCCGCCAGGCGCTCGCCCACCTCCTCCTGAACCGTGAAGACGAGCCGCTCGGGCGGCGCTGCGTCGAGGACCAGGTCCACGACCAGCGGCGTCGCCGCCTGATACGGCAGGTTGGCGACCAGTTTGACGGGACCGCCGAGGGCCTCGTGGCTTCGGCGGACAGCGTCGAGCACCGCCGGCGCCACGTGGTGCTTGTCGGCCAGGGCGTCGACGACGAGGAGGTCGAGGTTCTGGGCGTCGGCCAGGCGGTCGCGGGCGATCTCGGCCAAATTCGGGTCGGCCTCGACGGCGATGACGCGGCCGGCCTCGGCCGCCAGCAGGCCGGTCAGGTTGCCCACGCCGGCGCCGACCTCCAGGACCGTGTCATCCGGGTGCAGGTCGGCCTCGGCCACGAGCACCCGCATCAGGTTGCCGTCGATGAGGAAGTGCTGGCCCCGCGCGGTGTCCGGGCGCAGGCCGGCGTCGGCCAGCATGTTGCGGATCTCGGTCTTGGTGGGCGTGTGCCTCATTCGGGAAACCGGGATGCTGTGTAGCGGGCGCGTGTGGCGCGGCGGGTCTCCGCACGTGTTCAACTATCCACGGATGCCATCTGCCATAATTGCGTGGCCCGGCCGGCTTGCCCGGCCGGGGGGCCGGCGCGCCGCGTCCTGCGCGCGGTCGGCGGCACGTCGTCGGCCGTTCTCCCGGCTGGACGAGCCAGCCGGGCCACACAAACCGCTCGAGAAACAGATGGGTGGCCATGCCACCCGGCTACTTGCGCGGGCGTTCTCGCGTAATCATCTCGGCGGCCAGGCGGATGGCGGCCTGCATGCTTCGCGGATCGGCCTGGTCGCGACCGGCGATGTCGTATGCCGTGCCGTGGTCCACGCTGGTCCGGACGACGGGCAGGCCCAGCGTCACGTTCACCGATTCCTCGAACGCGATCGTCTTGACGGCGATCAGCCCCTGGTCGTGGTACATGGCGACGAC
>JADHXV010000208.1 GCA_016782785.1 Planctomycetota bacterium
GTGCCGCCGCACCGGCGGCGAGGCCTGGCGGACCTTCCGGGCCGAGGCCCGGCCGATGCTCGGCGACCAGCCCCTGCCGGGCAGCGTGGTGGTGTTCATCAGCCGGCTGTCGGGCCCCGGCGGCGCGCTGGCCTCCGGCGAGTAGGGCAGGGCGGAGTCGTCCTGCAACGCGTCAAGGCATTCCGCGCGGCCCGTGCGGGTCGCGCGGAAAAGGGCGATTTCGGCCATGCGCGGCCCGTGCGGGTCGCCCGTCTTTTCGTTTGAGGCGCGGGCGCTCCTGGACCGGACCGTTTCGCGCTTGCCCGCACGTCCCTTCCGTTTAGAATACGAGCCGCGGCGGCCGCGGAGGTCACGGGCGGCCATCCCTTGCGACAAGCCCGAGAGACGAGGTCCGTCATGGCAGAGAGCGCACCCGCCCCGTTCACCCTGGCCGACGACGGCGTGGACCCCACCCGGGTTCCGAAACGCACGCTGCACACGGGGGCCCGGATTCCCGCCGTCGGCCTGGGCACGTTCGGCTCCGACCGCTTCTCCGGCGAGGACATCGCCAAGGCCGTGCTCGGCGCGGCGAGCGTCGGGTATCGGCACATCGACTGCGCTGCGGTGTACGGCAACGAGCGCCTGATCGGCGAGTCGTTCCGCACGATCCTCGAATCCGGCCTCATCCGGCGCGAGGAGATGTGGATCACCTCGAAACTCTGGAACGACAAGCACGCCGAGGCGGACGTCGTCCCCGCGTGCGAGAAGTCTCTTGCGGACCTGGGCCTCGAGTACCTGGACCTGTACCTCGTCCATTGGCCGTTCCCGAATTACCACGCGCCCGGGTGCGACGTCGCGTCGCGTGCCCCCGGTGCCAAGCCGTATATCCATGAACATTACATGAAGACGTGGCGGCAGATGGAGAAACTGGTGGACATGGGGCTGGTGCGGCACATCGGCACCAGCAACATGACGATCCCGAAACTGCGGCTGGTGCTCCGCGACGCCCGCATCCGGCCGGCCTGCAACGAGATGGAACTGCACCCGCACTTCCAGCAGCCCGGGCTGTTCGGGTTCGTGGCGGACCACGGCATCGTGCCGATCGGGTTCTGCCCCATCGGTTCGCCCACGCGGCCCGACCGCGACAAGACGGAGGCCGACACGGTCGACATCCAGGACCCGGTCATCGTGCGCATCGCCGAGCGGCTGGGCGTCCACCCGGCGGTCGTGTGCGTGAAATGGGCGGTCCAGCGCGGCCAGGTGCCCATCCCGTTCTCGGTTTATCGCAATGAGTATCTGTCGAACCTGCGGTGCACCGTCACCGAGCCGCTCCCGGACGAGGAGATGCAGGCCATCGCCGGCATCGACAGGAACTGCCGCCTCATCAAGGGCCAGGTCTTCCTGTGGAAAGACGGCCAGACGTGGGAAGACCTGTGGGACCCGACGGGCGAGATCACGCCGCCGTGACGCCCGGCGGGCCTCTCGCGCGCAAGGGGCGGGCGCGCGGCCTCAGAGGCCCAGCAGCAGGATGACCACGTCCACGATGAACAAGAGGACGATCGTGGCCTCCAGGACGACCATCCACGCGTTGGTGCGGTCATGCTGGAGCAGTTCGTAGAGGTCGGCCAGGGTCCGGAGTTTTTCGTCGATGGTGCGGTGCCAGTCGGCCAGGTGGAACCGGGAGGAGAGGTTGCCGTAAATCTTCGCCAGGTGCCAGTCGCCGAAGAACTTCGTGATGTTGAGGAGTTCGTCGCTGAGGCGGGTCAGGTCGACGCGGATTTCGCGCAGGTTCCTCTGGACGCCCCGCTGGGCTCGGATCGTCCGCCGGGCCACGTCGCGGTACGACACCTCCAGGGCGGCGTCGAGCAGCCGGTCGTACGCCGCCAGTTCCACCAGTTGCACGTTGGCCAGTTCCATGATGTGCAGGATGTCGTCCAGGCTTTCCCGTTCGCCGGCGATGAGGGCGGCGTCCCAGTCGACGACCACGAGATCGTTCTGGTAGTAACTGAGGTACCGGGCCGTGGTCCCGGCTGTGGCCTGGACCGACAGCCGCTGGGCGTCGGGCTCGTGCGCCAGGAGCCCCGCGACCCGCTGCCGGTTCGCCAGCAACCAGTCCTCGGCCTGCCGCGGCGGACCGCCGGCCTCGGCCGGCAGGGCGTCCAGGCAGAAGACCGTGTACGCCTCGCCCTCGCCGAGCGTCTCGACCGGCCGGACGCAGTACGGGGCGAGTTCCCGGCGGGCCCGCTCGGCCAGGTCGCGCGCGTCCTGTTCCACCCGCCCGCCTCCCAGGTCCAGGTGATGGTACCCGACCAGGTCCTCGAGGCGCTCGACCTCGAACGGCAGGCGGACCTGGATGCTGAGCGCGCCCACGCGGAACAGTTTCACGCTTCGACGGATTTCCATCGGGCCGCGCGACGTCTCGCGCCGCTCCGGCGGCAAGTGGACCGTCTGCGGCCGATAGCACAGCAGGTTCTTCGGGCCACGCCGCACCGGGCCCGTCGCGTACTCCTCCATGGGCCGGCCCAGGAGGCTCGGCACGGGCTCGCGCCGCATGTCGTACGCCAGGTCGAAGGCGTGGATGTAGACGGCCTCGCCGCGAAGGAGACCGTCGGCCGCGGCCCGGGCGGGCGAAGCCTGTGGCGTGTCCATGGCTGCGATTCCTTCATCGCGCCGGCGCGGCCTGAGGGCTGAGCACCCCGAGTCGAGCCAGGCCGGCCGCCCGCAGCACACCGCGCCTTCGGCCACGGCGCCGCGGGCCTTGCGCTTCTATCATGACGCGGCTGCGCACGCCGTGCAACGCCAATCCGAAGGGCCGATCCGGCCTTGTCGGAGGGCATTTCCCGCCCAGGCGGTGCCAAAGAAGAAAGGGCCTCGGCGTGCACCGAAGCCCTCGAAGCATCTGGTCGGGGCGACTGGATTTGAACCAGCGGCCTCTGCGTCCCGAACGCAGCGCTCTTCCAAACTGAGCTACGCCCCGATCTCAAGCCGGCCGTGCACAGGCAGGATGCGGCCGACGCAGGCTCGGGATTATAGCCGGTCAATGGCCGAAATCAACCGCATTCCGTGGCTGCCCGCCCCGGGGACTCCCCCACCGTACCTTGCCGTTGCGGCCAGCCGAGCGCAGAGCAGGACCGGCACGGGCGGGAGACGTGAGCCGGCGTCAATCCCCGGGACAGGTCACTGTTCGACCACCACCTGCACGGGCAGTTCCTTCAGCGACGGTTCCAGGTCGGCGGCCGCCGGCGGCACCGTCTCGAACGCGTCGGTGGCGGGAAGCAGCCGCTCGTCCTCCAGCGGCACGCGGGTCATCGAGAACTCCGTCGGCTCGGCCACGCCTTCCCACGTGTCCGGCCAGATGCGGCAGGCGGCGAGCGTGTCGGGCGTGACCGTGCAGAGCGTCCCGTCGGCCGTCAGCAGCATCAGGCTGCGGCCATCGTCCGTCCAGCGGAGGAGGATCGGCGGGCGGCTGCCCAGCAGGTCCGGCCGGCCGAGGCGGACGCCGGTGCTCTGGGCCAGGTCGAGCACCACCACCTCGCGCGTCGCGGTCGAGACGTACGCCAGGCGTTTGCCGTCCGGCGAGAATCGCAGGGCGTCAATCGCCCGCTCGTTGTGGATTTTCGTCAATGTGCGGTCCGCGCACGCGGCCAGGACGAGGCGCGGCTGGTCCTGGTCCTCGGCCACGTAGGCGACGTGCGAGCCGTCGGGCGCGATGTCGCCGACCCACCGGCCGGCGACGGTGCGGATGGGCTCGGCCCGGCAGACGGGCGTGAGGTCGCCGGCGGCGCAGTCGATCCGCCACACCTGCCGGACCCATCGGCGGTCGGCGCCCTCGATGGCGGCGACGAGAACGGCCACGCGCCCGTCGGCCGACCAGGTGGGCCCGCCGGGGTCGCCCAGGCCGCCGGCGGCGCATTCGGCTGGACGCACGCTCGCCCACGCCGTATCCGTGCCCGTCGCGATGAGCGTTGACAAGCCATCCTGCCCCGCGTACCTTGGCTGTTGAAAGGAGACCTGCATGCGTAAATCGCGTTGTCCTGCCCACTGTCACGGTCACGGCCTGTCGCGCCGGGCGTTTCTGGGGACGGGGGCGTGCATGCTCGGTTCGGCCGTCGTGGCGGGCTGCGCGGGCACCGCCGGCACCGCAGACCGCACGCCGGCCGCCACCCTCGCGCCGCTGAAGCCGTGCGGCCCGGCGTCGACGGTCGCGCCGACGCTGCGCGCCGCGTTCGTCCGCCGCAAGGGCCCGTACGGCATGCGGTGGCCCGGCGCCGTTTACGACGGCGAGGCCGCCCGCGCCACGTACGCCGGGCTCATCCAGGACCACGCCGGCCGGCTCGGCATGAAGCTGGACCTTCGGCCCGAGCCGATTTACTCCAAGGGGGAGGCCGACGCCTGGGTCGCCGAGGCCCAAGAGGCCCGGCCCGACGGCCTGCTGGTCGTCCTGCTCGACCGGCAGGAACACGCCTGGCCGACGGCGGCGAAGGCGATCGACTCGGGGCTGCCCACGGTCGTCTACTCGCCGCTGGGCACGTCGTTCACCACGAACACGGTCCAGGTGGCCGAGAAGCCCAACTCGATCATCTACGCCACCGACGACACCACGCAACTCGTCTACGGCATGAAGATGATTTATGCCCGCGCCAAGATGCGTGCGGCCCGATGCATCGTCCTCAGGGGCAAGGACCGCAAGGACGTGCCGCTGGCCGACCTCGGCGCCACGCTCCGCTACGTCCCCGCCGCCGACTTCCTGGCCGAGTACCAGAAGACCGAGACCGACGCCGAGATCCGGGCCATCGCCGACGCGTACATCCGCCAGGCCACGCGCATCGCCGGTGCCACGCGCGACGACGTCGTCAACGGCGTCAAGTCGTACGTGGTGGCCCGCAAAATTCTGGAGCGCGAGGGCGGCGACGCCATCTCGATGGACTGCCTGGGCGCGCTCGGCAAGAGCAAGGTCAGCCTGCCGTGCATCGCCTGGTCGCGGATGAACGACGAGGGCGTGCCGGCGGCGTGCGAGGCCGACCCGGGCGCCATCGCCACCCACATGGCGGTCCAGTACCTGTTCGACCGGCCGGGGTTCCAGCAGGACCCGGTGCCCGAGACCGCCCGCAAGGCCGTCATCGGCGCCCACTGCACGTGCGCGACCCGGCTGGACGGGTTCGACCAGCCGCCCGAGCCGTTCCACCTTCAGCACCATCACGGCAACCGCGACGCCGTGCCGGTGCCGACGTGGCGCGTGGGCCAGACCGTGACGAGCGCCGACATCCTGCCGGGCAAGCCGTCGAAGATGCTCATCGCGGCGGGGCGGGTGGTGGAGAACGTCCATGTGCCGCCCGCCGGCGGGTGCGTCGTCTCCGTCATGGTCGAGTTCGACGACACCGCGAACGTGCTCACGTGGCCGGGGTTCCACCAGATCTGGTTCTACGGCGACTACAAGGACGAGTTGATCGACTTCTGCAGACTTGCGGGCATCACGCCCGAGATCTGCTGAGGCCCCGCCGGCCGTGCGTGTGGCCCGGCCCGTACGGGCCGGGAAGAAGATATATGCTGGGTCTCCCGGCCCGTAAGGGCCGGGCCACACAGAAAGGGGCGCGGTG
>JADHXV010000209.1 GCA_016782785.1 Planctomycetota bacterium
AGCGGCGCCGGCACGGCGTAGTTGATGCGGGTGTTGGTGCTGGTGCTCTGGAAGAGTTTGCCGAGCATGCCGGCCAGCCGCCCGTCGGCCGTCACGAGGGCCCCGCCGGGGGCGCCCGGGTTGCTGGTGATGGCGTCGATGAGGAGGATTTCGCCCTCGTACGGCACGTCCTGGGTGCGGTGGCGGGCCTCGAGGTCGGCCACGAGCGACACGATGCCCAGGTTGACCGAGAGCGGTTCCTCGGGCCCGGCCACGTTGAAGGCATTGCTGACGGCCAGGACCCAGTCGCCCTGGTCGACGGGGCTTTCGGCCGCCAGCGTGAAGTGGTCGGGGGTGGCGGCGTCGATCTTCAAGAGCGCCGCCTGGAGCGGCTCGCTGCGGCGGAGGACCTCGGCCGTGTGGCGCGAGCCGTCCGGAAGGACCACCCGCACCCGCTCCTCGGAAAGATAGATGCCCTGGGCCGTCAGAATGAGGCCGTCGGGCGAGACCACCAGGCCGGTGGCGTAGCCGTGCTCGCGGCCGGCCCCGCCGCCGTACACCTTGACGCACCGCTTCTGGGCGTAGGCGATGGCCTTCAGGAACGGCTCGGCCACGTCCGGCGCGTCGGCCGCCAGGGCCGGCGTTGCCGTCAGCGCGAGAGCCAGGATGAAAAGCGTGGGTCGCATGGTCACCTGCTTGTTGCCTGCCGCACCGTGCCGCTGAGGGCCGGCCCGCTGAGGGCCGGGCCGCCGGGTGCCGGGCCGGGCGCCTCGGCAAGAACCTCGGGCGGGGCGACGGTGAACTCCTCCTCGACCGTCTCGGCGAGGCCGCTGACCCGCCGGACGCGGTGCGGGGCCACCAGGCCCCCCACCGGCCGGTAGTCGCCGAAGGTCCAGGCGCGGTCGGCGCCCTTGGCCTCGGAGTCGCGGGCGGCCTTCAGGAGCCGTATCTCGAACGCGTCGCGGTCGTCCAGGACGCTGAACCAGAAGAGGCACGCGGGCCCGTCCTCCAGGCGGACGCGCAGGCGGAACGCGCGGCGTCCGCCGGCCCGGTCGCCGCCCTCGAGTTCGATGTCCTTGAACGTATCGAGAGGTTTCTCTTTGTGAAGGACGGCCATCGCGGCGCCGAGGGCCGCATCGTCGCAGAACGAGGCCGCCTTCTCGAGCCGCTCGGCCCGGCGGTCGACGGCGTCTCGGCCGCCCAGCATCGCCACGTACTGCTCGAGCAGCCAGCCGCAGATCTCGCGGTTGCGTTTGGCGTCCATGATTTCGCCGGGCTTGGCCTGCGGCTGGGCGGGCCGGGCGACACGGACGGGCCCGGGCTTCTTGTCGGGGGCGTCGGGCGCGTCCTCGTCGCCCTCCTTCGGCTCGTCGGGCGTATCGGGATCGGGCTTCTCGGCAGGCTCGGCCTCATCCTCGGGCGTTTCTTGGGGCGCTTCCTCGGCGGGATCCTCGCCGGGGGAGGGCTCGTCCTTGGCGTCCTTCTTTTTCTCGGGCCCCTCGGGCGGGATGATGCGCGGCTGGACGGGCGGCCCCTGCTGCGGCATCTGGCCGTAGGGCAGCCGCGTCAGGCGAAGCCAGCCGGCCACCTCCTGGTCGCCATGGCGGAAGCGGACCGCGACGGGCCAGCCGGCGGGGCACGTCGTCACGAGGTTCAGAAACTGGTTGGCCGACGTGATGGGCTTCGAGTCGAACGCCAGGAGAAGGTCGCCCGGTCGCAGGCCCAATTTGCCGACGGGCGACTCGGTGTTGACGGCGTCGCAGACGACACCCTTGTCGCCGTCGAAGAAGGTGGCGTCGAGGGTGGCGTGCTCGCAGACCTTGCCGGCCAGGAGGTCGGGCAGAAAGTTCTTGGCCTGCTCGATGCTGATGGCGTAGCCGACGCCCACGTTGACGCGTCCGCGTTCCTCGAACGAGCCCCGGCCGTTGATGCCGATGAGGCGTCCGCGGATGTCGAAGAGCGGCCCGCCCGAGTTGCCGGGATTGATGGACGAATCGACCTGAATGCAATTGCCGTAGACGAGCATCCGGCCGCCGCCCTGGCCGCCCTGGAATCGCCGGACGCCGCTCACGATGCCCAGCGTGACGGTGGGGGTCTGGTCCTCGGCCAGGACGAAGGGGTTGCCCATGGCCATGGCCCAGTCGCCCACGCGGACGGTCTCGCTGTCGCCCAGCGGGGCCGCGGGGAAGGCGTCCTGCCCCTTGAGTCGGACGACGGCGAGGTCGCCGCCGGGGTCCATGCCGACGAGGTCCCAGTCGTACAGTTGGCCGTCCGCGAGGCCCCCCTTGCCGCTCTGCCCGGCGGCGCGGACGACGTGGAAGTTCGTCAGGGCGAAGCCGTCGGGATGGATGAGGACGCCGGACCCGCCGCCCTGGCCCGTCGCCCGGCCGTACATGGCGACGACGGCGCCGTAGACCTTCCGGACGGCGGCGATGCGGTCGGCCTCGGCTTGCTTGACGCGGGCGAGTTCGTCGGGCGCGATGCCCTCGGCGCGGGCGCCGGCCGCAACGAGGGCCGGCAGCAGCGTCGCAAGCACAAGATATGGCTGGATTCTCATCGCAGGTTCCGTATTCCGCGCGGCAAGTCCCTCCGTTTCCCGGGGCCCCCGGCCCGTACGGGCCGGGCCACACAGGGCCGGGGCACACGCGGCCGATCTCCCCGGCCGGACAAGCCGGCCGGGCCACACGCGGCCGGGCCACACCAGCGCCGCCCGCGCCTCGCGGCTATTTCGGTTCTTCCTTCAGGACCCGGGCGTCGCACCAGTCGGCCCGGTCGGCCAGGTCGAGGTCCTCGCCCCACTCAACGGCCAGGGTCAGCCGGTTCGCCCCCTTGACGGGCAGGCGTACGTCGTGCGGCTCATCCTTGCCGGTCATGCGTTTCGAGAACAGTTCCTTGCCGTCGGCGTGGACCTCGAAGACGCAGTCGCCGCGGCCGCCGGTGCTGGCGTCCACGCCGATCGTGGCCGCGAAGACGTCGTACCGGCCGCCCAGATCGTAAGTCAGGCGGCACCGGCTGTGGACGCCCAGGCCTTTGCCGAACGCGCGGTCGCCCACCTGCAGCCCCCCGCCGACCACGTTCCGGTCGCGCTGCCAACGCCCGGCAAAGGTGACGAGCGGCTGCTGCCGGACCTCGACCGGCTCGAGGTCCGACAGGAACACCATGCGGGGGCTTCGGACCTCGAGGCTGACGACCGAATCCCAGGGCACCGCCACCTCGACGCCGTCGGCCACGGTGCCGGTCAGGCGGCCGTCGGCCATGCCGGCCACGGCCATCCAGAACGACGAGCCGTCCTGGAGCCGCACCAGGCACCGGCCTCCGACGTCCGGCGTCGCGGCGGTCCGGGCCAGGACCACGCCGTACACCTTCGACCGGGCGACGCGGCGCTGGGCGTCGTCCCAGATGAAGCCGACCTCGGCAGGGTCGATGCGCTGAAGGGCCCCGTGAACGACCTGGATGCGGCCGTCGACCACGGCGAAGAGTTGATCGCGGCGCGTGTCGGTGGCCACGCGGGCGGCGAGAAACTCGGCCGGCTCGCCGGCCTCATCCTCGGCCGCGCGGCTCAGGCGGACCGCCGACACGGCCGCCAGCGGCACCCGCAGGCCCGTGCCGTAGGCCCAGTCGACGGTGAACGTCTCACCGTCGAACGCCACGTCACGGGCCAGGAGCCAGCCGCCGGCCAGGAGGAAGACGTCGCACGGCGCCCGGCCCGCATCGTCTTTCGGCTGGACGGGACGTTCGATGCGCCGCAGGCCTTCGAGGTCGACGGCCAGCGAGCCGTCGGCCATGCGGACGCGGCCCTGGGTGTCGATGGAGACGACGGTGGCCTGGAGGGTCCGGCCGTCCAGCAGAACCAGGCGGTCGTTGGCCGGGGCCGCGGCGGCGACCGCCGCGACGAGCGCCACGGCGACGGCGACACAGCGCCCTGGCAGCGCCGAATGTGCCTGCGACGAAGTCACGATTACGGTTCGCCTTCCTGAAGGCTCTTGTAGTACTGTTCGATGAGGTCGCGGTAGCGTTCGGGGAACTTGTCCTTGAGGACGTTGAGGATGCGTTCGCGTTCGCGTTTGCGTGCGGCGCCCCAGGTGTCCTCCGGGTTGCCGCGATGGGCCCGGTCGAGGGCGCCGATGCGGGACTGTCCGGCCGGGGCGGAGGAACTGTTGGCGGGCGAGCCGGGCTGCTGGTTGCCGCTGGGCGCCCCGCCGGCGCCGCCCTGTCCACCGCCACCGCCACCGCCGCCGCCGCCACCGCCCTGCTCGCGCTGCTCGGCCTCCTCGATGAGTTTGTCGAGCATGGCGATGATGCGGTCCTGGCGGACCTGGGTGGGCTCGCCGGAGCGTTCGAGTTTGAGTCGCCGGCGCGAATCGTCCATGCGTTCCTGGACGTCGCCCAGGGAGCCGGCCTGGATGGCCTCGATGGTGCGGGCCACGTGGTCGGCGCCGACGAGCATCCGCTCGGGCGCCTCGGGGTAGTGCGTGAGGAAGTCGATCAGGATCCGCAGCGCCGCCTTGCGGTGGAGCAGCCGGCCCTGGCAGATGCCCACCAGGAAGAGGCTGTCGCCGGAGTAGAGGGTGCGGTCGTTCCACTCGCCGGCCGTCCTGGCCAGGAGCGGCATGGCGTCTTCGTACTTCTCGTCCATGATATGGGCCCGGCCCATGAAGTAGACGGCGTGGGCCGCCAGGTACGGGTCGGGCGACTCGGCCATCTTCTCGAGGACCCCGAGGGCCGACACCGTGTCCTCGTTCTGGAGGGCGGCCAGCGCGGCCGCGAACACGGGGTACAGGCGGCAGAGACCGTCGACGAGGGCGTCGTAACTTCGGCCGGGATCGCTGCGGGCGGCCTCGACGGCGCCGCGGGCGGCGGACCGGGCGGCCTCGTCGGCCGGGAGCGCGTCGAGGGCCTTCAGGAAGTCGGCGACGACTCGTTCGGGGTCGGGCGCGGTGTAGGCCGCCATGCCGGCCACGCTCGGGTCCTTTTCGAGCATGGCAATGATCTCGCCGTTCTTCTCCAGAAGGGCCTTCAGGGGCGCGTGCGAGGTGTCGCCGAAGGTCTCGCGGAACTCCCGGGCCGCCTCGTACGCCTCGGACCGCTCGTCGGCGGTGGCCGTGAGGTCCTGGATTTCCTTGGCCATCTCGCGGGCGGCGGCGAGGCGTTCCTGCCGGCCTTCGGGCGAGGGGTCGTCGTGATGGACGAAGTACTGGCGGGTGAGCCAGCGGACGGCCTCGGCGAGGAGCCGGCCGGGGGCGATGTCGTGCCCGCCGTCGAACGTCTCCAGCGCGAACGGCACGCCCTGCTCGGTGAGCATGTCCCTGGCCATGTTCAGTTCGCGCAGGTTCGGGTCGTCCTTGCCGGCAATGGCGTAGACATAAATATTCTTCGGATGCTCGCTGCGCGTGGGCGGGAAGAAGCCGCCCACCGGGATGACGCCGCTGAACCGGTCCGGGAACAGGCGGGCCATGGCGACGGCCCAGCGGGCGCCCGCCGAGAAGCCCGTGGCGTACGAGCGGGCCGGGTGGACCGAGAGGCGGCCCTGGACGCTGGCCATCAGGGCGTCGAACCGG
>JADHXV010000210.1 GCA_016782785.1 Planctomycetota bacterium
TGCAGATGAGATGGATCGGAGTGGCATTGGCGGCGGCCGCGCTCGTGGGCTGCCAGACCTCCGCCACCGAGGACCACGACAATCCGTCCGTCGCGCAACCGACGGAGTCGCGTCCGGCCTCGGCCGGCGACGCCGAGCCGCTGCGCCTTGACAGCAACGAGGCCGCCGCCCTGCTGGGCGTCGAGCCCGCCGCCAAGAAGAAGGCAGGCGACGGGCCGCTGACCCTGGACGGCGGCGAGGCGGCCGCCCTGCTCGGTCTCGGCGAAGGCGACGCCAAAGCCACCGACGACACCGCCTCGGGCAAAATCGCCGACAACACCCGCTGCCTGGTCTGCCACGGCAACTTCGAGGACGAGGAACTCTGCGTCACACACGCCAGGCACGACGTCGGCTGCGAGAAGTGCCACGGGCCCAGCGACGAGCACTGCGACGACGAGAACAACATCACGCCGCCCGAAATCATGTATCCCAAGGACGAGATCGACCCGGCCTGCCGCGTCTGCCACGACGAGACCAAGGTCGTCGACAACGCCCTGTTCTGCCTGCACGTCCTGACGCCCGCCGAAAAAGACAAGCGCTGTACGGACTGCCACGGCAATCACCGCATGTCGGTCCGGACGGTGCAGTGGGACAAAAAGACCGGCAAACTCCTCCAGGGCGGGTGGATGGAGGAAAGCGAGAAGTAACGCCAACCTCGGCCTGACCCGCAGAAACCAACGCCCGGCGGCCTTCCCAGGCCGCCGGGCGGTTTTTCGTCACGCGGATGCCGCCGACACAGACAGGATGTCATTCTGAGCGAGGGAAGCGAGCGAAGAATCTCGCCGTTCGTTCTTCATCCCGCGCCACCCGCAGGGGCCGCGCCAAGGCGCGATGATGCGCGGCGGGTACGGAGACCCGCCGCGCTGAACGCACTTCTACTCCTCCGGCACCTCGACCCACGTGCCGGACTTCGCCGACTCGAGCACCGCGTCGCACACCTTCTGCGTCTCGAGCGCCTCGCGGAACGTGGGCGAGCACGGCTCGCCCTTCGCGGCGGCCGTCAGGAAGTCGGCCAACTGGTTGACGAACGTCTCGGCGTAGCCCACCGTCAGGCCGGGCACCCAGTAGTGGTCCATGTACGGATGGTCGCCGCCGTGGTCGGTGACGTGGATTTTGCGCCAGCCGCGCATCCTGCCCTCGTCGCGATGGTCGAAATACATGAGCCACTGCGTGTCGTGCAAGTCCCAGAAGATGCTGGCGTGCTCGCCGTTGATCTCGAACGTGTACAGGGCCTTGTGGCCGCGGGCGTAACGGGTGGACTCGAAGTTGCCGAGCGACCCGTTCTCGAAGCGGCAGAAGAAGGTGCAGGCGTCGTCGATGCCGACCTTCTCGACCTTGCCGGTCTCAGCGTGCTTGCGCTCTTTGATGAACGTTTCGGTCATGGCGTTGACGGCGGTGATGCGCCCGTTCTGCCACATGGCCGTGTCGATGCAGTGGGCCAGCAGGTCGCCCGTGACGCCGCTGCCGGCGGCCTTGACATCGAGCCGCCAGGTGGCCATGCCTCCCTGCGGCACGTCGGCCGAGATGGTCCAGTCCTGGAGGAAGTTGGCCCGGTAATGGAAGATGCGGCCCAGGCGGCCCTCGTCGATGAGGCGTTTGGCCAGCGTGACGGCCGGCACGCGGCGATAGTTGAACGAGACCAGGTTCGCCACGCCGGCCTTCTCGACGGCCTCGACCATCGTGCGGGCCTGCTTGGCGTTCATGGCAAGCGGCTTCTCGCAGATGATCATCTTGCCGGCCTTGGCGGCGGCGATGGCGATCTCGGCGTGCACGTTGTTCGGCACGCAGATGTCGACGATGTCGATGCTCTTGTCGTCGATGACCTTGTGCCAGTCGGTCGTCCACGACTCGAAGCCCCAGTTGGCCGCGAAGGCCTTGACCTCGTCTTCCACCAGGCCGCACGCCACCTTCAGCACCGGGTCGAACGGCACGTCGAAGAAGTCCGTGACCCGGTTGTAGGCGTTCGAATGCGTCCGCCCCATGAACCCGTACCCGATGATTCCGACGTTCAGTTTCTTGGCCATTGTGTGTGCTCCTCGTGCTGGGGGTTCGCCTTTGCCCATGATGTCATTCTGAGGCCCCGCTTACGGGGCCGAAGAATCTCGCCGCTCGAACGGCATAAAGGCGAGATTCTTCGTCGGCCGTACGGCCTCCTCAGAATGACAAACGCGGACATCACGTTTGCCTGGCTCAGTAACGCCTGTTGCCCGTTGCCTGATTTATTCCACCCATCCATGGGCATCGCGGACGGCGAGCATGACGCCCAGGATTTCGTTCCACGTCTCGGGGCGCATCATCACCTCGTTCGGGAACATGCAGCCGTCCCAGCAGACGTGGCGGAACGCCCGCGTCAGTTCGCCGTCGGCGTCGCGGAGCCAGAAGCCCGCGTGGCGCGGGATATCGAGTTTGCCGTTCGGATCGTTCGGCAGGCAGTGCCGGCCGGTCTTGTCGTGCGAGCCGGAGCCATGCACCGACGCGTCGTTCTGGGCCACGTGGAAGTCGATGGTCCACGGCCGCAGCGCCGCCGTCAGGGTCTCGAGGCCCCGGTCGATGGTCTCGGGGTCCGCCAGGTCGGCGCCCTTCTCCAGGATGGCGTCTTCGGGGGCGTTGGTGCCGAGGAGGTACAGGAGCGTGTGGGCCATGTCGGCCTGGAAACCGAGCGTCTCGGGCCGGCCGACCATTTCGAGAAGGCTAAGCATTTGTTTCCATGAGTGCATGCCGCCCCAGCAGATTTCGCCCTCGGCGGCGAGGCGTTCGCCGTAGTCGTCGGCGATGGAGCACCCCTGGCGGAACGTCTCGGCGATGCGATTCTGGCTGCCCTTGGGGTCCTTGGACCACGTGCCGGGGTCGCAGGCCGAGTCGATGCGGACGATGCCGTAGGGCCGGACGCCCAGTTCGCGCAGGCGCTTGGCGATCCGCAGGCCCTTCTCCAGTTGGCCGAGCCATTTCTTGCGGTCGGCTTCGCTGCCCATGGCGCTGCCGCCGCCGGTGGGCGGCCAGACGGGCGCCACGACCGAGCCGATCACGAGGCCGCGCGACCGGACCTTGTCGGCCAGGGCCTTCAGGTCGTCGTCGGAGGCGTCGATGTCGACGTGCGGCGCAAAGAGGAAAAGGTCCACGCCGTCGAAGCGGACGCCGTCGACCTCGGCGGCGGCCGTCAGGTCGAGCATCGTGTCGAGGTCGATGGGCGGTTCGCCGCCGTCGCCCTTGCCGACCACGCCGGGCCAGGCCGCGTTGTGCAGTTTCGGGTAGGTGTTGGGATGATCGCTCATGGGCATCGGATCCTTTCGTGCTGGACTCATGCGCGTCGGGCGGCGCACACAACACGCGCCCCATAAGCGGGGCGGCTAAATATGGTTGTTTGCCGTTGTTGCCTGTTGCCTGTTGCCTGTTGCCCGTTGCCTGCCGTTACTTGTTCGCGTCGCCGACGTCGGGGGCGTCGGGGTTGACCTCGGGCCCGAAGTACCGCAGGATGACGAGCGGCTCGGAGGCCGAGGTGTTTTCGTAGACGACGCCGGCCTTGGCGGCCGTTTCGGTCACGAAGACCTCGTCCTGCGTCAGGTCGTGGAAGCCGATGAGTTTCGGGCACTCCAGGCGCAGGGCGTTGATGCGGCCCTCGCCCTCCACGTTGATGAGGCAGTACGCCCCCTTGTCGGGCACCGTGATCTTGGCGCCCGGCTGGACGGTCAGTTTCTTGGCCGTCACGCATTGCCATCCCTCGATGCGGCCGTAGCAGATCCACTCGTCCAGGTACCCCGCCTTGGCGGTGTCGGCCACGGGGATGGGCTCGAGGTAGTGGTTGGCCTTGAAGTCCGGGTCGGTGTTCTGTTCCCAGTCGAGCTGGTCGACGAGGTAATCGAGGTCCTTGTGCTTCGCCGGCGGCACGTCCTTGACGAGGAGCGACCACGGCACCTCGCGGCCCTCGACCAGGCTCTGGTACATGCCGAAGACGTCGCTGCCCCACTGGGGCTCGTAGGTGCAGAGCGACCCCGGGGCGTGCAGGACGCACGGCGGGACGAACCAGCCGGTGCCCACCTTCAGCCGGTACGCGGGCGCCAGGTCCAGGATGCCGTTGTCGCCCTTGTTCCAGTCCGCCAGGCACTTGCGGACCTGGGCCTTCGTGGTGCCCGGGCACAGGCCGAAGAACGTGTACGGGAAGTTGTTGCCCACGTTGTTGTGCTGCGGCGGGAAGTAGTACGACTCGGGCTTGCCGTCCTGCTTCACCTTCTGGGCCTGCTTCTGGCTCTGGTGCATGTGGTGCGGGATGGGCCCCATGTTATCGAAGAATTTCGAATAGACGGGCCACCGCTTGTACTTTTTCCAGATAGCCTTGCCGACGATGTCGGCGCCCAGTTCGGCCACGGCGTCGCGCAGAAGCACGCGCCGCTTCTCGAAGACGACGTACGAGAGGCCCTCGTCGGGCACGCGGCCCTCGTTGGCGGCCTCGGTGGTCGAGCCGAACCAGCGTTCGTCGATGCCGCCGCGGTTCAGGCCGTAGGCGTACAGGTCGTCGGGATGGAGTTTGAGGCGCTTGCCCGGATGCAGGAACGACCGGGGCACCCAGTTGGGGGCGAGGCGGAGGCATCCGCCGCCGGCTTCCAGGGCGGCCTCGACCATCGGCCGGGCGTTCGTGGTGACGGTCTTCAGGTCCTTGACGGTTTTCGGTGCCATGGGGATTCGGTCTCCTTGCGCTCACGTTTCGGTGCGGCGTGCCTGGGCTCGTGTCGCGCGACGCCCAAAAACACGCGCCGGGCAAGCCCGACGGCTAAATGTGCTTTGCCGTTGTCACCGTCGTCGTTGTTCGCGTTGCCGTTGTTGCCTAATGCCTATGCCGTCACGCCTCGACGATCTCGATCTTGCTCATGTCGGCCACGCCGAGGCCCTTCTTGGCGGCCGTGAAGACGCACCGGGCGCTGCCGGTCTCTTCGAGCGACTCCAGGCCCATCTTCTTGCGCTGGGCGTCGAGCATCTTCAGGCCCACCGTGTCCAGGGCCACGGGGTCGAGGCCGGCCATGATGGCGTTCTCGGTGTAGGTGAACTGCGGTTGGGCCATGGGGCCCTTGTTGGCAACCGGCCGGAGGGCGTCGCAGACGAACAGGCGTTCCTTCTTGCGGATGACGTCCAGGGCCGTCAGTTCGGCGATGTACGGGTCGCACGTGCCGCCGTGGACCGCCTTCGGCCCGCCGCCGTGCGCGTCGGACGGGTTATGGAACGAGCCGTAATGGTTCTTCATCGCGAAGGTGATGCCGGACCGGACGTGCGACTTCAGGATCGGCACGTTCACCAGGGCCGTGATCTTCTGCGTGAGGATCTTGGCCAGCCGGCCCTTGCAGTCATGGATATTGGTCGGCTCGTCCTCCCAGTCGCCGTTGACGCCGGTGTAGAGGACGCCGTCCTTCTTGCCGGGCGTGTAGCCGCTCTTCGTCAGGTGCTCGTCCTCGCGGTCCCAGACGATGATCTTGTCGGCGGGGACGCCGGCCATG
>JADHXV010000018.1 GCA_016782785.1 Planctomycetota bacterium
CTGTCGCTGGGCCACGGCGACGGCGACAGCGGGTCGCCCCTCGGGTGGGTGTACACGTGCCAGATGACGGCGCGGGTCGAGCCGCGGGCCGAGAAGGAGTACTTCTGGTGCGACGCCCCGTCGGCCGAGGCGTTCGAGCGGGTCCATCGCCTGGCGTCGGCCGTGCCGACGGCGGACCCCGAGGCGCGCCGCCGCACGGTCGATGACCTGCTGGCCCTGGGCGTGCCGCTGGCCGTGCCGTTCCTGGCGGACCTGCTGCACGTTCCGGACGCCGACACGGTGTCGGCGGCCGCCCGGGCGCTCTGCACGATTGACGAGCCGGCCGGCCGGCGGTACCGGTTCACGATGCGCAGGAAGTCCGATATCTATAAGGCCCTGACGCGCGGCCTGGAGCAGGTTGATCCCGACGCCCCCCGCGGCCGACCGGGCGAATGGACCGACCTGTTCGACGGCGCCCGGCCGACCGTCCCCCTGGCCGAGAAGGGCCCGTTCCGCGTCGAGGCGGTGGACGGCGCGCCCGTGTTCACGAACGGCCACCGGACCGGGCAGACGCTCTTCGATTACCGTACGGGTGACCGGTGCCTCGTGGCCCTCGACTTCACGCACCACGGTCCCGGGCAGGCGGGCCTCGTGTTCGGCTGGGCCGGCCGGTGGTGTCGGCTCCGGCTGCCGTTCGGCGTGCCCGAGCCGCCGCACCGCGACGGCAACGCCCTGGAGGGCGTGCTGAACTCGCCGCGCGGCCGGTACGGCGTGACGGCAGGCGAGGCGCACCGGGCCGTTGTCCTGGTCGACGGGCCCAAGGTGCGCGTCGTCCTGGACGGCAAGCGGGTGCTCGACTTGAGCGACGAGGTCGTCGGGCCCGGCCGCGTCGGCCTCTCGGCCTGGGGCAAGGACACGCGGCTGGAGGTGACGCGTCTGCGGGTCTTCGAGGCGGGCGATTCGGCGTCGCTGGCCAAGGCGTTGGCCGGGTTGCCCGGCCAGGGACGCTGACGCCGGTCGGGCGATGTGCCGAGGCCGGAGCCTGTCCGCCGGTCCGTCCGGGGGGGTGGAGGGTTCACGGCTGCCGTGGGTTGCCGACGCACGCCTGAGGGCGGAGGCGAAGTCCGCGGGAAAATCCGCGTTTTATTGTTGACAGAGTCCGCAGTCTCTCCTTACTGTTCACCAGCCTTGCCTCCCGGGGCCGTCTCGGGATGCAGGCGCGGACGCCCCTCACGTCCTCATTCAAGGGGCGCCGAGGCACGCGCGGCTTGCAAGGGAGCCCGTAGTGCGATCGATATATGTATCGACCGAAGAGGGTCTGGCGCACCTCCTGGGGGCGGTGCAGGCGGACGAGGTCTACGCCGCCGTCCGCCGCGAACGCGGTCCCGAGTACTGTAACCTCCGGGCCCGGCCCGAGGCGGAGCCGGCCCTGCGCGAGCCCCGCCCGTCGGCCAGCCCGAAGGCGTTCCTCCAGCCCGCCACCGAACGCGTGGCCGTCTACTCCGCCACCGGTGTCGACGCCGAACGTTCATGCCCGGCCTGCGGTCGGCGGGCCCTGGTGGGCCTCAGGGCCTGCGACCTCGTGGCCATCGAGTACCTCGACAAGGTCTTCCGCGGGGGCGACGTGGCCGACCCGTTCTACGAGGCCCGCCGCACCAGCGAACTCCTCATCAGCGTCGATTGCGTGGCCGTCCACGAGAACTGCTTCTGCACGGCGGTGGGCGGCCGGCCGTTCGCCGAGAGCGGCTTCGACCTCAACATCACGCCCCTGGAGGAAGGGTACCTGGTGGAGGTGGGTTCGGAGCGGGGGCAGGAGGTCATCGACCGGGCCGGCGACGCCGTCTGCCCGGCGACCGACGAGGACCTCCGCCGGCGCGACGCCCGGCGCGAGGCCAGCCTCGAGCAACTCCGCCAACAGACGGGCGACTGGCGCGTCTCGGACCGCATCCAGGAGGCGCTGCTCGCGAAGGACGAGGCCAAGGCCTGGGGCGAAGAGGCGGCCAAGTGCGTCGAGTGCGCCGCCTGCACCTTCATCTGCCCCACCTGCCACTGCTTCTACCTGTACGACCAGGTGGGCGGCGGGGAGGAGTTCGAGCGCGTCCGGACGTGGGACTCGTGCATCCTGGGCGATTACCACCGGATGGCCGGGCCGGCCGGCGCCAAGCCGAGTCCGCGGCCGGGGCTTCGCACGCGGTTCGCCAACCGCATGCTCCACAAGTACGCGTTCAGCCCGATGCAGTATGGCCTTCTGGGATGCACCGGGTGCGGTCGGTGCATCGAGGCGTGTTACGGCCAGATCGATATCCGCGACGTGTTGAGGGGATTCGAGGAGTGACCCTGAACGTCGAAGCCAACCCTTACGCGCCGCAGGTGGCCTGCCTGAGCCGGGTCATTGCCGAAACCCCCACCATCAAGACCTTCTGTTTCGACTTGGACGAGCCGCTCGCGTTCCGCGCCGGCCAGTTCGTGCAACTGGGCGTGCCGGGGCTGGGCGAGGGGCCGTTCACGCCCTCCAGTTCACCGCTGACGCCCGAGCACCTGGAGGTCACGGTCCTGAGGACGGGCGAGGTCACCGAACGCCTCCACCGCATGCAGGCCGGCGACGCCTGCCTGCTGCGCGGTCCGTACGGCAAAGGGTTCCCGGTCGAGAAACTCGAGGGCAAGGACGTGCTGGTGGTGGGCGGGGGTGTGGGTCTTGCGCCGCTGAGGGCACTTATCTATCAACTGCTATCCATGACGGACCGCCTCGGCCGCGTCGTCATCAAGAACGGGGCCCGCGAGACGGCCGAACTCCTTTTCCGCCGGCAGTACGACGAGTGGGCCTCGCACAAGAACGTCTCGATGGAGATTACCATCGACAAGGCCGAACCCGGATGGACCGGCAACGTGGGCGTCGTCACCACGATCCTCGAGAACGTGCCGAACGAGGTTGACGTCCGCAACTGCTACGCGTTCACGTGCGGGCCGGAGATCATGCTGAAGTTCGCTACGCAGAAACTGCTGGAGAAGGGCCTGACGGCCGAGCAGATTTACCTGTCGATGAACCGGCGGATGAGTTGCGGCATCGGCAAGTGCGGCCGGTGCAACATCGGGCCGTATTACCTCTGCAAGGACGGGCCCGACATCTGCTACGCGAAGATCAAGGACTACCCGAATGTCTTCCCCTGAGGGCTCGACCACGGCCGAAACCACCGCCGCCCGCTGCCTGCTGTGCAGCGTGGGATGCCCGGTCCGCGCCCTGCGCGTCGGGCCGGACCAGTACGTGCCCGACTACGTGCCGCACGCCGGCTACGTGGGCCTGTGCGGGCGCGGGAGCGTCCTGGTGGAGTGGCTCGACCATCCGGACCGGCTCCGGCAGGCCCGGCGCTCCGGCGACGGCGGCCGGACCCTGGCCGTCAAGGACGCCGCCCGCCGCATGGCCGAGGCGCTGCGCGTCGCCGGCTCGGCGGTCATCGTCGCCGACGGGAACCTGGACGTCGACACGCTGGCGGCCGTCGGACGGTTCGCCCGCGACGTGGGCGCCCGCTGGACGGCGTGCGTCACGCCCGGCGACGCGGGCCTGGTGCACGGTCTGGACGGCAGCCGGGCGAAGTTGGTCGGTCCGGAGGCGCTGGCCGAGGCCGACGCGATGCTGCTCGTCGGCGACGTCTTTGCTGCCCAGCCTGTGGCGTCGCACTGGATTTACGCCGCGCGCGACGCCCATCCACGGATACCGCGGCTGGTCATTGCCGGGGCGAACACGGCCACGGCGAAGTTCGCCACCGCCCAGTTCGAGCCGGTCCTGGTTGACGGAGCGGCGGCCGCCGCGCTCGCCGCCGTCCGTACGGGCAGCGCCGAAGGTCTGCCGGCCGAGGCGCGCGGCCTGGCCGGGTGGAAAGAGCAACTCGCCGCCGGCCAGCACCCGGCCATCGTCGTCACGGCCGAGGGCGGGTACGGCGAGGCGCGGGCCCTGGCTGAGGCCGTCGCGGCCCTGGCGGCCGAGACCGGCGCCATGGTCTGCCCGCTGACCGCCTACGGCAACGCGTGGGGCGCGATGCGCGTGGCGGCCGCCGAGGGCGGCGCCTGCCCGGCCGAGATCCTCAAGCCCGGCGCCGACGTCGTTCTGGCCATCGGGTGCGACCTTGTCTCGGCCTACGGAGCCGCCGTGGCCGGTCCGCTGCTGGACGGCGCCGGCGACGTCATCTACGTGGGCCCGATGCCGAACCGGACGAGCGACCGGGCGTCGCTGGTGATCCCGGCGGCGTTTGCGTTCGAGGCGCCGGGCCGCGCCTTGCTGGGGCCGGACCGCCTGGTTGAGTTCGGTCCGCTGATGCAGCCGCCGGCGGGCGTTCCCACGGTGACCGAGATTCTGGCCCTGGCCGGTGCGCCGACCGGAGCGCCGGCCGGAGCGATTGCCGGGGCGTCGACCGACGTGTCGGCCCCGTGCCGGGCGCCCGAGATGCCCCCGTCGGCCGCGGGCCGAGCAGGAGATGGCAAGGGACTCGTGGTGGCCCTGGCATCCGACCCGGTGCATTTCGGGGACGGCAGCCTGACGAGCCGCGCCGCGTGGCCTCGGGCCGTGCGACCGCGGCCGGTGTTGGCGCTGGCCGAGTCGGACGCCGAGGCTGCCGGCCTCACGGACGGCCACGTGGCCGTCGTCGAAGGGCCCGGCGGGTCGGCCGAGGTCGAGGTCGCCATCCGGCCCGATCAGCGCGCGGGGCAGGGGTGGGTGACGGGCGCCTTCGCGGGCGTCCGCGACGCCTTCGGGTGGTCGTGGGACGGCGCCCGGCCGGGCGAGCCGGTCCGGATGGAGGTTCGCAAGGCGTAACATTTAGCCGCCCCGCTTGCGGGGCGCGCAGGGAGCAACGCATGCCGGTCAAAGCCACCGCCGCCCAGGTCGACCGCCGTGTCGTCCTCGACCTGGACCGGTGCATCGAGTGCAAGTCGTGCATGGCGGCGTGTTTCTACGGTCACGGCGAGATGGCGGGCGTGCAGTTTGTGGACATCGGCCCGGCCGTCCTGCCGGTGGTGTGCCGGCAGTGCGGCGACCCGGCGTGCGTCGAGGTGTGCCCGGCCGAGGCGATGACCCGCGACGATCGCGGCGTGGTGGCGCGCGGCCTCTTCAGTTGCCACGGGTGCGGCTCGTGCGTGCGGGCGTGCCCGTTCGGCGTGCTGAGCCTCGAGATGACGGGGCACCAGGTTACGAAGTGCGACCTGTGCGACGACCGGCTGGAGCGAGGTCTGGAGCCGCGGTGCGTGGCCGTCTGCCCCACCAAGGCGCTGCGGTTTGCCACGGTCGACGAAGTCGAGGTCCAGGGCCTGACGGTGCTGGGCGGCCGGATCGCGGGCGACCATCCCATCCGCAGGAGGTAACGGAGCGTGGAAGTCATCGGCATCTTCGTGGCGGCGTCGGTCGGCACGCTGGCGGTGGGCCTGGTTTCCAGTTGGATCGACCGCAAGGTGACGGCCCGCATCCAGTACCGCGTCGGGCCGCCGCTCCTTCAGCCCGTGTACGATATCATCAAGTTGCTGGGCAAGGAGACGCTGATCTCGTCGCGGGCCCGCCGGCGGGGGTTCCTGCTCGCGCCGGTGGTGGGGCTGGCGGCGTCGGCGGTGGCGGCCAGCATCCTCTGGGCGGCGAACCTGTGGCCGGCCCGGGGGTTCCTGGGCGACCTCATCGTGGTGCTGTACCTGTTGACGGTGCCGGCCATCGCCGCCATGTACGGGGCGCTGGCCAGCGGGTCACCGCACGCCACGTTCGGCGCGAGCCGCGAGATGAAGTTGCTCCTGGCGTACGAGTTGCCGCTCGTCATGGCGGTGCTGGTGCCGGTGGTGCAGATGGCCCGGGCGGCCGGCGACGAGGGGCCGTCGTTTTCCATCGGGGCGCTGGTCCTCTTTCAGGCGTCGGACGGGTGGGTGCTGGGGAGCCTGAGCGGCATCCTGGCGGCCGCGGTCGCCCTGGTGGCGGTGCAGGCCAAGTTGACCTTGGTGCCGTTCGACCTGCCCGAGGCCGAAACGGAACTCATGGGCGGGTCGATGCTCGAATACTCGGGCCCGCCGCTGGCGATGCTCAAACTGACGCGGGCCCTGCTGCTGGCGGTGGCGCCGGTGCTGCTGGTGACGCTCTTTGCCGGCGGCGTGAGCGATGCCGCCTCCGGATGGGCGTGGCTGGCGTTCGCCGGCAAGTACGTGGTCGTGCTGGTGCTGGTGGTGCTGATGCGCAATACGAACCCGCGTCTGCGGATCGACCAGGCGGTTCGGCTGTTCTGGTTCGGCCTGGCGCCGGTGGCGGCTGCGGCGCTGGTGCTGGCGTGGTTCGGCTTGTAGGGTCGTCCGAGCCCGCTGCGGAAGCAGCGGGAGACGTTCGAAAACACGCGTAGGTTCCGCGTACGGGAAGGTTCGCGTATGAGCCTGACGACGTTCGGCTTGAAGAAGTCGCCCTGGGTGTACCACGTCAACGTGGGGGCGTGCAACAACTGCGACATCGAGGTCCTGGAACTCCTCACGCCTCGGTACGACGTGGAGCGCCTGGGCATCGTGCTGGTGGGGTCGCCGCGGCACGCCGACGCGCTGCTCGTTACGGGCATCTGCACCCGCCAGGCCGAGCCGCGCCTGCGCGAAATCTATCGCCAGACGCCCAAGCCGTGCGTCGTCTTCTGCATCGGGTCGTGCGCGATGACGGGCGGCATCTTCCGGCACGCGTACCATTTCAGCCGGCCGGTGGACGAGGTGATTCGCGACGAGGACCCCAACGCCATCATCGCGTACATCCCCGGGTGTCCGCCCAAGCCGGAGGCCATGATCGCCGGGGCCGCCAAGGCGCTGGCGGCGCTGTAAGAGGGGGCTGTTCGAGCCCGCCGCGGAAGCGGCGGGAGACGCTCACGTGTTGTCGCCGTATCGAAGGAAGGCAACGCATGTCGGAACTGAAAGACGCGACCGGCGCCGACGTCGAAAGCCTGGTCCTGGCGCGCGTGCTCGCGGCCCTCGGGGGCCTCGTGCTGGAGGTCGAGGAGCAGACGCCCGAGCGCGGCTGGATCCGCGTGGACCCGGCCCGCATCCGCGAGGCCTCGCGCATCCTGTTCGAGGACCTGGGCGGACGCCTGGCCACCGTCACGGGCATCGAGGTCCGCGACGGCATCGACATCCTGTACCACTGGTGCCTGGACGCCGACCATTACGTGGCCACGGTCAAGGGCCTGGCCCAGGCGCCCGCGATGGCGATCGACTCGGTCGGGCAGGACCTGCCGGCCGCCGACTGGATCGAACGCGAGATGCACGACCTGCTGGGGGCCGAGTTCACGGGCCACCCGGACATGCGGCGCCTCCTCCTGGCCGACGACTGGCCGGAGGGTGTGCACCCGCTCCGCCGCGGGTTCAAGGTGCCGAAGGTCGACAGCGAGGGCAAGCGCGAGACGCAAGAGTGGGCGGGCGCGCCGGACGAAGCGGCCCGGAAACGCGAGTTCTCGCGGCCGCGCCGGCCGCAGCCGGGGCGGACGCTCATCAACATCGGCCCGTTCCATCCGCTCCAGGAAGAGGCCGAGTTCTTCCAACTCTACTGCGAGGGCGAGACGGTCGTCGACATGGACGTCCGCCTCTCGTACAACCATCGCGGCATCGAGGAACTTTCCACCCGGATGACGTGGGACCAGGTGCCGTTCCTGGTGGAACGCGTGTGCGGCATCTGCTCGGCCAGCCATCCGTGGGCGTACATCCGGGCGGTCGAGACGCTGTGCGGCATCCAGGCCCCGCCTCGGGCCGAGTACCTGCGGACCATCGTCGCGGAACTCGAGCGGCTGCACAGCCACATGCTCTGGCTCGGCCTGGCCGGCCACTTCCTCGGCTACAACACCGTCTGGATGTGGGCGTGGAAGTACCGCGAGCCGATCATGGACATCCTGGAACTGATCACCGGCAGCCGCATCCATTACGCCAACAACCGCATCGGCGGCGTGCGGCGCGACGTGTCGCCGGACCTGTACGGCGAGATCCGCAAGGCCGTCGATTCCATCAAGGCCCCGCTGGAGTTGATTACGAAGGCCGTCATCGACGACCCCGTGCTGCACGCGCGCCTGAAGGGCGTGGGCGTCCTCTCGTACGACGAGGCCCGCCGCTGGGGCGTCACCGGCCCGACGGCCCGGGCCAGCGGCGTGCCCATCGACGTTCGCCGCGACCATCCGCACGGGGCCTACGACGAGGTCGAGTGGCAGGTCATCACGCAGACCGAGGGCGACGTCTTCGCCAAGGCCGTGGTCCGCTGCCTGGAGAGTTTCGAGTCCATCAAGATCGTCGAGCAGTGCCTCGACCAGATTCCCGATGGCCCCGTCGCGGCGGAGGTGGACCATATCCCCCGCGGGGAAAGTTGCAGCAACTACGAGGCGCCGCGCGGCGAGACGTTCCATTACGTCCGCAGCGACGGCGGGCCGGGGCCGGTCCGGCACAAGATTCGGGCGCCCAGTTACGTCAACATCCCGTCGTTCCGGGCCTCGTGCATCGGCCAGCAGGTGGCCGACGTCACGATCATCCTGGCCTCGGTGGACCCGTGCTACTCGTGCACCGAGCGGATGGCCCGGCTGGTCGACGCGCAGACGGGCCGGCCGATGGGGACGTTCCAGGACATGGTCCGCGCCAGCCGCGAGCGGACGCGCCGGCTGCGGAAGGAGTGCTGAGCGGAGGCCAGGCGCGGGGGCGAGACGGCCCACCGCGCTGGTGGAACTGTCATTTCGAGCGAGCGGAGCGAGTCGAGAAATCTCGTTGTGGTTGGCGGGCAAGGCGAGATTTCTCCGCTCGCCCGCGACGCGGTCACGGCCGCATCGCAGGCTCGGTCGAAATGACACCCGGTGATAGACTCTGTTGCACCGGAATCTGAGGAACGGGCATGGACTACATCCGGCTCATCTCGGTGCCGCTGGTCGCGGGGGCGGTCGTGTACGTCCTGTGGCTGCTGGGTCGGTCGCGCCCGCGGGAGGCGGACGCGATGCCGTCCGGCGTGGGCGGCGGCCGCCCGGCCGGCAGCGGATTGACGCAGATGTCGGCCGCCATTGCCGTCCTCGCGATGGCGTGTACGCTGGTCCTGGCGGTCATGATGTTCCGGGACCCGCCGGCCATGGTGGCGCGGGCAAACACCACGGTCGACCTGGGTCCGATGCGGTTCATCCTGGCGTTTCGCGCGGACGCCCTGTCGACGCTGGTGGTGCTGGCGGCGGCGGGCATCGCCTTCCTCGTCACGCTCTACAGCGTCCGCGCGATGGCCGAGCACCCGCGGGCCCCGGTCTTCTTCGCCTGGGTCCTCTGGACGGTGGCGGCGGTGCTGACGGCGGCGCTGGCCAACAATTACCTGCTGCTCGTCGTGGCGTGGGAGGTGGCCACGGTCGGCCTGTACCTGCTGGTGAGCATGGGACACCCGCGCGGCCGGGCGGGGGCGATGAAGACGTTCGCCATCCTCGGCTTTGCCGACGTCTGCCTGCTGCTGGGCGTGGTGATGCTCGTCCATACGCAGGGCGTCATGAACAGCCTGTCGCTGATTGACAAGGTCGGCGGGAACGATACGGCCACGCCCGTCCTGGCGGTGGCGTACGTGCTGATGACGGTGGCGGCGCTCGCCAAGGCCGGCGCCATGCCGCTTCATACGTGGGTGCCGGCGGCCAGCGAGCATTCGCCGACGCCGGTCTTCGCGCTGCTGCCGGCGGCACTCGATAAACTGCTGGGCATCTACCTCCTGGCGCGGATCACGTTCGAGGTCTTTGCCGTCTCGGCGCCGCTGGCCACGGTGCTGATGGTCATCGGGGCCGCCACCATCCTGCTGGCCGTCATGATGGCGATGATTCAGCACAACCTGAAACGGCTGCTGGCGTTCCACGCGGTCAGCCAGGTGGGGTACATGGTGCTGGGGATGGGCCTGGCGGCGTACGTGCTGGCGGTGGGGCGGGCCTCGCCGGACGGCATCACGGCGGCCCAGGCGGCGGTGGCCACGGTGGCGTTCTGCGGCGGCCTGTTCCACATGCTCAACAACGCCCTGTACAAGGGGTGCCTGTTCCTGATGGCCGGGTCGGTCGAGCGCGTCACCGGCACGATGGACCTGGACCGGCTGGGCGGGATGGCGCGGTCGCTGCCGGTCACGTTCGTGTGCGGCGTGGTGGCGGCGATGGCGATTTCCGGCGTGCCGCCGCTCAACGGCTTCGTATCGAAATGGCTCGTCTACAACGGCGCGCTGGCCGTCGGGTCGGGCCTCGGGATGGTCTGCCTGGTCGTGGCCGTGTTCGGGTCGGCCCTGACGCTGGCCAGTTTCATCAAGGTCCTGCACTCGGTCTTTCTGGGGACGCGCGGCTCGGCCGTGCCGGAGGGCGACGCCCGCCAGGAGAGTGGCTGGATGGCCGTGGGCATGGTCGTCCTGGCCGTGGCGTGCGTGGGGCTGGGCGTGGTGGCCGGACCGGCGGTCGGTCGGCTGATTCTGCCGGCGGCCGAGGCGGCGGGCATACCTGTGGCCGGCATCGAAGCGGCCGGCTGGGGCGGCCTGGCCCTTCGCGGCGGCGCCGGGCTGTGGGAACCGTCGACCGCCACTGTGCTGATCCTGCTCGGCATCGTGGTGGGCGGCCTGGTGTACCTGTACAGCCGGGCGCTGCGCGTGCGGGTGGTGGACAACTTCGTGGCCGGTGAGGACTCGACCAGCGACGAACTCTGGCACGTTTCCGGCACGCACTTTTACGAGACGATTCGGCGGCTGCCGGTGCTCAGGACGCTCTTCAGCGATGCGTCGGCCGAGGCGTTCGACCCGTACCGGCTGGTGGGCCGGTATGGCTGGACGCTGGTCGAGCAGTTGCGGGCCTGGCACACGGGCCTCCTGGCGGTGTATGCGAGTTGGATTATCATCGGCCTGGTGGTGCTGGTGACCGTCCTGGCGTTGGGGTAGGGCGAGGAGTTACCCGAGCCCGCCGCGGAAGTTTACCCGCCGGAGGCGGGCAGCCGGGGACGTATACACGACGTTGTTCGAGCCGGCTGCGGAAGTTTACCCGCCGGAGGCGGGCAGCCGGGGACGTACGATTGGCAACGTAGCGCGCGACGCGCAAAGAGGAACCGGCGACATGGACCCGATCCTGATTCTTCTGCTGGCGATGCTGGGCTTCATGCTGATCGGGTCGCTGATTGCCATCGAGACCCGCGACCTCCTCTCCAGCGTCATCTGCGTGGGCGCGGTGGGGTTCGGCACGAGCCTGGTGTTTCTGCTGCTGGGGGCCCCGGACCTGGCGATTACGCAGGTGGTGGTCGAGATCCTGGTCCTGGTGGTCCTGGTGCGGGTGGTGATTACGCGGCGCGACGAGACGCACGCCACGAGTCGGTCGACGCTGCCGGTGGGCGTGGTGCTGCTGGCGCTGGGCGTGATGGCGGCGGTGGTGTTCGGCGCGCTGGCCGGCGGGCCGGAGGAGGGGGCGCTGCGGCTCCGTCCGTTCGGCGACCCGCTCATGAGCGCCGAGGTCCCTGCCGCCCAACTCGCCCCGGCAGGCCGGCCGGACCTCGCCCCCGCGGGGACGTGCTCGGCGAGCGTCGGCGGGGCGTTCCTGGAGCAGGGGCTGGCCCAGAGCGAGGCGTCGCGCGGCACGGGGGCGGCCAACTACGTCATGGGTGTCCTGCTGGATTATCGGGCCTACGACACGCTCGGCGAGGCCACCGTCATCTTCGTTGCGGTCATCGGGGCCTATGCGGTCCTGCGCAAGGTGGGGAGAAGCCGCCATGCAGGGAATGAGTCTGATCGTTAAAAACATCACGCGCGTCGTGGCGGGGTTCATCATCCTGTTCGGCGCGTACATTGTGCTGTACGGCCACGTGACGCCGGGCGGCGGGTTCGCGGGCGGCGTGATCCTGGCCGGCGGCCTGGCGCTGGTGGTCCTGGCCTTCGGCGAGGAGTTCGCGCGGAACGTCCTGACGCACGACGTGGCCCGCCTGGCCGATTCGATGGGCGCCCTGTTGTTCCTGCTGGTGGCGGTGCTGGGGTTCATGGGCGGCGTGTTCTTCACGAACTTCCTGCCGCTGGGCGACGTAGGCGCCCTTCTGTCGGCGGGCACGATCCCCATCGCCAACCTCGGCATCGGCATCAAGGTGGGGGCGGGGCTGTTCGGCGTGTTCCTGGCGCTGGCGGCGTTCCGCCGGGCGACCTCCGGCGGGTCCGCCGCACACGGGAGACTGCCATGACCCTTCAGATGGTGCCCTACATGCTCACTTTCCTGCTGCTGGTGGCGGGGCTGTACGCCATCGTCGCCAAGCGGAACCTGGTCAAGGTGATCGTGGGCATCCTGATCCTCGACTATGCCGCCAACCTCCTGCTGGTGCTGACGGGGTACCGCACGCCGCCCGCGGGCCAGGCCCCCGTGGCCCCGATTCTGACGGGCGGCGCGGCCCAGGCCCAGGAACTGGCCGCCACCGCCGTCGACCCCATCCCGCAGGCGCTGGTGCTGACGAGCATCGTCATCGGCCTGAGCGTGGCGGCCCTGGTGGTGGCCCTGGCGGTCCGGCTGTACGAAAAGTATGGCACGTTCGACACGGAACTGATGCGGAATCTGAAAGGGTAACCCTTGGAGCACGTAGTGCCGCTGTTGGTGGCGATACCGCTGGCGGGCGGGTTCCTGATGCCGCTGGTGGCGCGGCTGACGGGTGCCCGCCGCTCGGCCGCGGCGCTGCCGATCCTGCTGGCGGCAGGGCTCCTGGCCCTGGCCGTCTGGCTCCTGCTCGCCGCCCGCGAGCCCATCGTCTACTGGGTTGGCGGGTGGACGTTCCCGGTGGGGATCAGCCTGGTGGCCGACGGCCTGTCGCGGCTGATGGTGGTCGTGGTGGCCGTGATCAGCCTGGTGGCCCTGGTGTTCAGCGTCGACTACATGGCCCGCTTCACCAGCCCGGGCCTCTACTACACCTTGTTCCTGCTGATGCTGGCGGGGATGAACGGCGTGGTTCTCTCTGGCGATCTTTTCAACATCTTTGTATTTCTCGAGGTGGCGGGCATCGCCAGTTACGCCCTGGTGGCGTTCGGCACCGAGTCCGACGAACTCGAGGCCGGTTTCAAGTACCTGGTCCTGGGCACGATCGCCAGCACGTTCATCCTGGTGGGCATTGCGCTGGTGTACAACGTGACGGGCCACCTGAACTGGGCGAAGGTGGGCGAGGCCATCACGGCGGCCGGCGGCCCCACGTTGCCGATCTACGTGGCCGCCGCCTTCTTCCTGATGGGCTTCGGCCTCAAGGCGGCCATGGTGCCGTTCCACGCGTGGCTGCCCGACGCCCACCCGTCGGCGCCGGCGCCGATCTCGGCCATGCTCTCGGGCGTCCTCATCAAGGCCAGCGGCGTGTACGTGCTGGCCCGGCTGGTCTTCTCGGTCTTCGACGGCGACGCGGGCCTGGGATGGGTCCTCGTGGTGCTGGGCACCCTGTCGATGGTGTTGGGTGGCCTGATGGCCATCGGCCAGGGCGACTTCAAGCGCCTGCTCGCCTACTCGTCCATCAGCCAGGTCGGGTACGTGGTCCTGGCGTTCGGGGCGGCGGCCGTCATGCGCGCTCGCGGGATGGAGCAGGCGGCGGTCGGCCTGGCGGTCTTCGGCGGCCTGTTCCACCTGGTCAACCACGCGGTCTCGAAGTCGCTCCTGTTCCTCTGTTCGGGCTCGGTCGAGTATGCGACCGGCACGCGGCAACTCGACCGATTGGGCGGCCTGGGCGGACGGATGCCCGTGACGGCGGCGTGCCTGCGGGTGGGGGCCCTATCCATCTCGGGCGTGCCCCCCCTGGGCGGCTTCTGGTCGAAACTGATTATCATCATCGCCTTGGCGTACATGGCGGTGCGAGGCCACTGGGCGTTCTACATTCCCACCGCCCTGGCGGTGGCGACCGCGGCCGTGACGCTCGTCTACTACGCGAAGGTGCAGCGGTTCGTCCTGGACGGCGAGCCGTCGGAGACGGTCTTGCGCGCCCGCGAGGTCCCGTTTGGCATGCGGGCCGCGACGCTGGTGCTGGCGGTCCTGTGCTTTGCGACGGCGCTGCTCGTCGTTCCGGCGATCCGCGACCGCGTGGTCACGCCGGCCACCGAGATTGTGCTCGGCGGCGCCGAGGCCGGCCGCGGCGGCCGCACCATCACGGTCGAGCGTAAGCCCGCGCCGCCGCCGGCGCAGGCCGCGGCGGACGCGCCCGCCCAGACGATACGCCTGCAAGACGGGACCCGGCAAGGGGAGACACCATGAAACAGGTCCTGTGCATCCTGTTCACGTTCGGCCTGTGGCTGCTGCTGGTGGCGCCCTGGCCGGTGAACGCCTACTGGGCCGACGTGCTCGTGGGGTTGGTGGTGGCCTTGCTGGTGGCGACGCTGCTGTCGCACATCTATCCGGACAACCCGCACAAGGCCCTCCAGCCGCGGCGCATCTTCTGGTTCCTCGTGTATGTGCCGTACTTCCTGTTCTACTGCGTGCAGGCGAACCTGGACGTGGCGTACCGCGTGCTGCACCCGGACATGCCCATCCGGCCGGGCATCGTCCACGTGCGGACCGACCTGACGAGCGACATGGCGAAGACGTTCCTGGCCAACTCCATCACGCTGACGCCCGGCACGCTGACGGTCGACATCCTGGGCCAGGACCTGTACATCCATTGGATCAACGTGGAAGGCCAAGGCGTCGAGGCGCACACGGCCGTCATCGTCAAGCGCTTCGAGAAGATTCTGAGGAGGGTTTTCGAGTGACCCCATTCCTCGCCATCGTGGCCGGCGGACTGCTGCTGGGGGCGTTTCTGTGCCTCTACCGCATCGGCCGGGGACCCACCGCGCCCGACCGGACGGTGGCCATCGACATCCTGGGCACCCTGGTCGTGGGGTTCTGCTGCGTCATGGCCATCTGGACCGGGCAGGATTTCTATATGAACATCGCTATTGCCTGGGCGCTGCTGTCGTTCATCGGCACGATTGCCTTGGCCAAGTACCTGGAAGGGCGGCAGTACAATGAGTGACCTGGCCGCTGAAATCCTCATTGCCGTCGGCCTGGCGTTCGACCTGTTCGGGTGCATCGGCCTGGTGCGCCTGCCCGACGTCTACAACCGCGTCCAGGCCGCCACCAAGTGCGTCACGCTGGGCACCTGCCTGATTCTGGCCGGCACGGCCGTGTACGGCATCACGGGCGCGATGAGCATCAAGGCGGCCCTGTGCGCGGTCTTCCTGCTGCTGACCAGCCCGGTGGCGGCCCACGCCATCGCCCGCGGCGCCTACAAGTCCGGCGTCCGGCTGTGGGAGGGCAGCGTCATCGACCGCTACGGCGAAGAGGTCCACCCCGCCGGCCCGCCCGCCGAACGCATCGAACCCGCCGCCCAGACGGAGCACACCGTGGCCGCGGGCAGGGAGCCGCACGAATGAAGAAGCCCAAACTCCGCGAACTCGGCGAGGCCGTGAAGGCGCTCCTTCGCGGACCCGCCACCATCAAGTTCCCCGCCGAGCCCTACGTGCCGCCCGACAGCTTCCGCGGCAAACCCAAGTACTACGTGGACGATTGCATCGGCTGCAAGGCCTGCGCCGAGGTCTGCCCCAGCCAGTGCATCGAGGTGGTGGACGACACCGCCGCCGACCCGCCCGTCCGCCGCCTGGCCGTCCACTACGGCGCGTGCATCTTCTGCGGCCAGTGCGAACTCTACTGCACCACCGAGAAGGGCATTCGCCTCTCGACCGAGTTCGACCTGACCACCTTCAACCGGGCCGAGTGCCTGGAGCCGGTCGAGAAGGAACTCGTCCTGTGCGAGGTCTGCGGGGCGGTCATCGGATGCCGCGACCACCTGCTGTGGGTCGCCGAACGCATCGGCGCCAAGCGCTACGCCAACCCGACGCTCATCCTCCTGGCCGACGGCGAACTGGGCCTGGTGGGCGAGCAGACCCCGCGCGACCCGTCGCGCCCCCTGAGCCGCAGCGACACCATGCGCGTCCTCTGCCCCACGTGCCGCCGCGCCACCGTCCTGCGCGAGGTCTGGGGACCCTGACGCGCGCCGTGTGCGCCGCCGCGTGTGGCCCGGCCGGCTTGACCGGCCGGGGAGAGTGGCCCGGCCCGTACGGGCCGCGTTTGTGCCGCGCCCATACGGGTGCGTACGCGCCGAGCAAGCTCGGCGGCTAAATGTGCCGCGCGCGGCGTGTGGCCCGGCCCGTACGGGCCGGGGGTGCCGCGGCGCATTCCTGATGGTGGCAAACACGCCATGCTTCCCACCGGCATCCGTTTCTACGATTCCGCCGACGCCCTTGCCCGCGGCCTCCTGGCGGCACTGCCGCGGCCCGCGGCCATTGTCGGCGTCGGCAACCCGCTGGTCGGCGACGACGGCTTCGGCCCGGCGGTGGTGGCGGCGCTCGGGCCGTCGCCGATGCTTCGGCCGTTCGACGTCCGCGGCGTGCCGGAGAGTTTCCTCGGCCCCATCGTCGCCTCGGCCTGCCCCGGCGTGCTCTTCGTGGATGCCGCCGACCTGGGCGCCGCGCCCGGTCGCCTGGCCCTCGTGGAGGCCGACCGGCTGGCCGAGATCGACGTCTCGACGCACGTCGTCTCGCTGGCCCTGATGGCCGAGGCCGTCCGCCGCCTGGCCCGCGAGGGGCCCGCCGGCCGCGACGTCCGGTGCCTGCTGCTTGCCGTCCAACCCGAGAGTCTGACCGAGGCCGACCGCCTGAGCCCGCCCGTCGCCGACGCCGTCGTCCGTGCCGCCGAAGCCCTCGCCGCCTTCGCCGCCGCGCCGTGACGGCCGAGCGCGCGGCCCGTACGGGCCGCGCGGATTCATGCTCTGGCCCGCCGCGCTGTGACCGCGCAGATTGCGGTGGGTCAGGAGACCCACCGCGCGGACGCGCGATTCACCGCGCGGATTGCGTGCCCCGCCACGTTACCGTTGCGTCGGCCCGGCCGGACGGTAAGATGGGACGCCATGACCGTCGACCCGCAACCCGACATCGCGGCCGAGGAGCAGGCCGAACCTGCCCGCCGCCTGACGCTGACCGAGCGTGTGCTGTTCGACCGGCTCGGCTGGTTCGTGGAGGTCCGGTGGGCGGCGGGCCTGAGCGCACTCTTGTTCATGGCGCTCGGCTGGTACGTGTTCGACGTCCGCTTCGGCGCCATCCCGGCCGTGCTGGTCGTCTTCGGCCTCTTCTTCTACAACGCGTTTTTCTCGCTGTGCGCGCGCGAGGTGTACCAGGCCGGCCGCATCAGCAAGCGGTGGCTCATGGCGCTGGCCCACGCGATGGTCATCTGCGACCTGCTGGCGGTGGCGGCCCTGGTCCACTTCATCGGCGGCGTGGAGAACCACTTCATCATCCTGTTCGTGTTCCCGATGATCGTGGCCAGCGAGTTCTTCTCGAAGGTCACCGCGTACGTCTACGCCACGGCCACTGCCGCCCTCATCAACGCCATCGGCTGGGGCGAGTATTTCTTCTACGAGAGCACGCACTATCCGCTGAGCGTGCTGGTATCGACGGACCCCGAGCGCTATGACCCGCTCGTGGCGCCCGGCGCCGCCCAGCACGGCGTGTTCGTGTTCCAGGTCTGTTTCGTCATGACGTTCGCGGTGTTCGCGACGGTGTTCGTGGCCTCGAGCATCGCCAGCCGCCTGCGCCAGCGCGAGGAGGAACTCCAGGACGCCTACCTGGAACTGCGGTCGCTGGACCAGGTCAAGTCCACGTTCATGCGCAAGACCAGCCACGAACTCCGCGCCCCCGTCGGGGCGCTCCAGAGCCTCCTGAAGGCCGCCGAACGCCAGATGCCCGAGGGCGCCGCCGGCCGCGACCTCGTCGCCCGCGCCGCCGGACGCACCGAGTACATGCTCGACCTCATCGACGACCTGCTCCGCTACAGCCGCCTTCGGACCGCCGTCCGGACCATGGGCCGCGAACGCGTGGAACTGGCCGAGATCGTCCGCGGGGCCGCCGAACTGTTTCGGCCTCGCGCCGAGGAGAAAGGCCTGGACCTCGACGTCCGGGCTGCCTCCGCCCAACTCGTCGGCGTCCGCGACAGCCTCACGGACCTCGTCAACAACCTCGTCTCCAACGCCATCCGCTACACGCCACAGGGCGGCCGCGTGACCATCCGTGTGGGTCTCGAGGCCGCCCGGCCCAGGCTCGCCGTCGCCGACACCGGCATCGG
The DNA here is from genome assembly GCA_016782785.1 of Planctomycetota bacterium. Classification (GTDB taxonomy): domain Bacteria; phylum Planctomycetota; class Phycisphaerae; order FEN-1346; family FEN-1346; genus BS750m-G62. Next base: position 18,072 of record JADHXV010000018.1, read on the forward strand.
CATCCCCGACGACGAACTGCCGCACATCTTCGACGAGTTCTTCCGCGGCCGCGACGCCAAGAAGACGTTCGCGCACGGCACCGGCCTCGGCATGACCATCATCAAGCGGGTCGTGGAGATGCACGGCGGGCAGATTGACGTGACGAGCGCCCCGGGCCGCGGCACGGAGTTCATTGTCACGTTTCCGCCGTCGACGCCGGATGCCGGCAACCGCGCGTGAGCGGCGGCTCGGGATCGGCAGAGCGCGGTTGCCCGTGAGCGCCGGCGCGGAGCCGCCCGCGCCGCTTGCCGCGCGGCGGGTTCCCTTCTCGCGCGGTCCGTACGGGTCGCGCCATGGCGGTCATCGGCTTCAACGCGCGGCCTATCGTGCCACATTGCCGCGCCACGGGCTTGACACGAGCCGCATCGGCGATAGAATACGCCGCGTTCGGGCCACTAGCTCAGTTGGTAGAGCAGCTGACTCTTAATCAGCGGGTCCAAGGTTCGAGTCCTTGGTGGCCCACCAGAGATAAAGCCCGTAGCCACAAGGGGTTACGGGCTTCTTTCTTGCGCCGTCCAGGGGGCCTGAAAAGGGCCGGTGCTATGCCGGTGCTATGATTGCGACGGGTCGGGCGGATTGTGCGGTTTTCTCAGGTGTCCGGCGCGGGCACCGTTTCGCCCGGAATTGACTTGCAAGGTGCTGGGCTTGGGGGCTAATCTGAATCCGAGCATTTCAGCAAGGGTTTCGTTTGGGGGCTTGCCATGCGCACCTTCGCCCGCGTCTGTGCGTTCCTGGTTGTCTTTGGCAGCGGGCTACTGCCGCTCGTGGGCGAGGTTCTGCCCCATCGCTCTGGCTTCTTGGCATCCCGTGCAATGGCAGCAGAGGAACCCTCTCAAGCCGAGTCAAGGGGGTACTATGCAATCGCCATCCGTGGGACGATAGGCAGAGACTTCACCGCCCAGCACATGGAAGCACACCTGAAGGAAGCCGAGAGGCTCAAGCCGGCAGTCGTCTTGCTTGAAATCGACAGCGGGGGCGGGCACATTGACCATGCCGAGCAGATCGTGGACCTGATGATAAAGCACAAGGACCTTACGTTCGTCGCGTATGTCCGAAAGGCGCTTTCCGCCGCCGCCACGGTCACGCTGGCCTGTGAGAAGATACTCGTGACGGAGGCCGCAACCATCGGGGGCGCAGTGTCCTACAGCCTCGATCAGGAAGGCAAGGTGCAGGTCCTGCCGGCGGATGTGGCGGAGAAGTTCCAATCGGTCTGGCGGGCCGTTTGCCGGAAGGCCGCGGAGCACGGCGGGCACCCCAGCCTGATAGCGGAGGCGATGGTTGATCCCGCCTTCGCCCTCACAATGCGCCGGAATGGGGAGCAGGTGGAGTTGGAGAGAGACGGGGAAGGCAAAGTGCTGAAGGCAAAGGGACGCATCCTAACGCTTACGGCGCGCGAGGCCGTTTCATGCGGCCTGGCCGAGGCCCTGGTTGACGACGTGGACGCCATCGGGAAACAGTTGGCGCTGGCGGACTGGCAGCCAATCGGTCAGCACGAACGAACCGACTTCGCCGCACTGAAGGTGCCTGTCCGTCTGGGTCCCGAAGCCTTTGCTGCTCCAAGCACACTGCATTCCCTGCTCTACTGCAAAGTTGTCTCTCTCGGCTTGACGGATGAGCAGACCGAGATGCAGAGAAAGGCGGCGCTGGAGGCTTGGCAGAAATGGTCCGCTACGCAGGACCCGGCGGGCCAACGGGTGAAGTGGACCATGACGTTGCTTCAGGCATCGGAACGCGAGATGAGGCTCGTGCCACAGGTGGCACATGACCTATGGGCGGCAGAGACGGCCTGGGAGCTTGTGGGGGCCGGGCTCGGCGGTTCTGTCGGGGGTCCCAATATGACCACCGAGCAATTCAAAAACCTGCTTTGGAACGAGGATCGCAATCTCGAAAGTGCCCAGAAGAGTCTCGATGACTATCGTGAGGGAGTGGGGGCCGTAGGGTCGGAAACGCGGCGCTACCAAGACAGGCTGCGGGACTGCCAGAAGAAGGTTAGCACGCTCCGGCGACTTCAACGAGAAAGCGAGAGTTATCCGGTCAAAGTTACGGCCAGGTGTGACAACGAGCCGCGGGCTTTTCTCGTGGCATGGGTGGGCAAGCGTTCCAAAAGCGAGTTGGCCAACGTTGCCCCGAACAGCGAGATTACGCTGTCGGGCGAGGTCGGCAAAGTGGTTCCCAATCTATCTGCTGATGGACTTTTTGTAATCGAGGTCATTTTGGACAAGTGCGAACTCGCAACCGCCGGCGATGAGGGCGGCGCGCCTCCGGACGAGCAAGCGGCCGTGGACGAGCAGGCGGCCGTCGAGTGTACAAGTTGGCTTTCTATGGCGAGGAACTTCCTCCGCGCACGCAGGCCCGACCAGGCGATCATGTACGCCGAGAAGGTCCTTGAGAAGTACCCGGACTCGAAGTATGCCGAGGAGGCCCGAACGGTGCGGGAGCAGGCGCTTCAGATGGGGAACCCGCTACCCGGTACACAGGAGAGCGCGCCTAAGCCGTAAGACTCGCGCGGCCCCGGACCTTCTCAGCCAAGGCCGGCGATGCCTGGCGGACCGCCTTGGCCTTGCGGAGTTTACGCTCGGACACGCGGGCACCACGGGCGACGGCCGCACGCGACGTCGTCTTGGGCTGCTTGCAGACCACAGCGGTCTCCAAGCAGGCGGGGGGCTTCTCCGTGGGGGTCACAGTGGCCTCCACGAAGGTTTTCCCGTGCCATGCCAGGCGGCCCGTCAGACCCGGCCGGCGAAAAGCCACAAGCCGACGATCCCGGTCGCGGTAAGCAGGCCGCCGAGGGCGGCAAACGCAACGGCAAGCGTGACCATGCAAGTTCTCCTTGTCCGGCGCGCGACTCACGCGCCAACGTGCCGCTGGGCGCGCCAAGTGGCCCCCGCAGAGGCCCCGGCGTTGTCCACACTTAAGGCCCCCGATTTCAAGTTCGTGTGTGGTGGGTCGCATTTTGGATTTCGGGCATTTTTTGGGTCGAAATCATTGAGGTTTTTGCGTGGTTTTCGGCGCTAACTGTGGACAGGACGCGCGCCGAGTCCTTCGCTTTCCGGTAGGTCGCTCGTCGGCGTGCTTGGCGACACTGAACGCACGCCCGCTTACGCGGCGGCAACGGCGCTCCGCAGTCCGGGCAAGGCCGGTCTTGCGCCCTCGTTCGGTGGACCGCCGCACCTGCCGGAGCAGGCCAGAGCGCCCGGAACGCTTCGACCACGCGGGCATCGTCGCGCGGACGTTCAATGTGCAGGCGGCGCAGACCCTTGGCGGCAATCGGGAACACCGAGGTCTCGAAATACGAGCAGCGCTTCCCGGCGCTGAGGCGACACGGTTCGCGGTTCAACGTCTCGCACAGGCCGCGATGCGCCTGATTGGCGCAGTGCTCGAAGGCAAACTGGACAAGCGAAGTTCTGGCCGTGCTGCTTTTCATCTGTCTCTCCTTCCCAAAAGCACGAACCCTAAAAGCCGCACGCGCCGCCGGGGATTAGCGGAAACCCTAAAAAGAGCGGAACCCCTAAGTTTGTTCCCCCCCTAAAAAGGGGAAACCCTGTTCCGCGCCGCCGGGAGTTTCCGCACACCCTAAAAAGCGGCAACCCTACGCGCGCGTGCGCGCGAGCGCCCCAGGCCGTCACCACCACCAGGCCCGGCACCGTCGGCACCGGCCCCGCTACGAGTTCGTCGCCGTCAGCGTCGGTTAGAAGTTCGTCGGTCATCGGCATGCTCCTTCGGATTCTGCCGCCTGGCACCTGAGTTTTTTTTGACTCTGAATCGTTCCTGGGTTATACTTATCCCATCCGGCTCAGGGCGAACCCATGAAACCCTCCAGGCCCACGCTTATCATCGCCATCGCCTGCGTCTCGCTCATGCTGCTAGTCATTCTTTTCCCCCCGTGGACGGACACACGCCTTCTGAGCGGAACGGTTCGTCATGGATTTCTTTTTGCCCCGCCCCGTCTTCACGATGTCAGGGAATCGGATGGCCTTCAGCACGACAATTGGTTCGCAGAGCCGTACATGCCATTGCTTATCCTCGAAGTTTCTGGCATCCTTTGCGCCGGGATTCTTGCTTGGATAATCGTCACCCTCGTCGCCTCTCGCAAGAGACATAACCCCTGAATCCCGGTGACCGTCTTTCCCTCGATGATGCTGTCGGAAAACGGCTCGCATGGCTGACTGATCCACTCCGAACAGGCCATGCGGCGTCTGGGCGGTTTCGCCTCCCCGCCGATAGGGGACCCGCCGCGCGCGTCATCGTCCACCACGGCCGCCGTAGTCCCTGGCCGTCCACCTGCCACACGATCCCAGCACCGGGCAGGCCCGGACCGGGCAGGACTGGGGCGCCCCGCCACGGCCCGGACCGTCGGTCGGCAACGCGCCGAGCGCACCGACCGCCCCGGCTCTGGTAGTCTTGCGATGCTCATGCCGGACCCCCCGCAGTCCCAGCACGACTCGAACCGCCGCCGCCCAGGCCCGGCAATCGTCGATTTCGGGTGCCACCACCAGAATCCGGCACGATTTCCGGCACGCGCCCGGCACCTTTGCCCCCGAAGTAGCCCGCCAGCGCCGCCCAAACGCCAAGCCGGTGCGCATCATTCGGGCCGTGGGTTCCGGGTGAAGCGTCTACGTTATTCGACGGCCTAACGCGCGCGCACGAGCACCCAGGATGCCCGCCAGACGCGCCACGTTGTGCCAGGAGCGACGTTCTTCCGTCGGCAGGACCACCATGGCCACCAGGACGGTCAGCGGCGGCAGCGTCAGAAACCGACGTGCGCCGGGTCGATGCGTTGTTTGGAGTCCTAAAAGCGCCTGCCGGCTTCGCGGTGCCGTCTTCTCTGGTCATCGTGCCAACTCCTTTCCCTTCCCGTCGTCATGCAACA
>JADHXV010000211.1 GCA_016782785.1 Planctomycetota bacterium
CCGGCCGAACCGTTGCCTTTCGTCCGCGCGGTCTGGTACAGTGGTGGTCCGGGCCGCGGGACGGGGGCCCCGGCGGGAGCGCGCTTCATGAGCATCATGCGCGGCGTGAAACGGTCGTTCTGGCGCGGCTTGGCCACGCTGCTGCCCGCGTTTTTGACGGTCATCGTCCTGGGTCTCGGCCTCTCGCTCCTGCACACGTACGTCGGCCAGTACGTCAACCTGGGGCTGAAGTACATCCTGCACTGGTCCACCGGCTTCGAGATGGCGTGGATCGACGCCTGGTACGACCGGTACTGGCTGGGGACGCTGGGCGTGGTGGTGGCGATCGTGGGGCTGGTCATCGTGTCGTACTTCGTGGGGACGTTCATCGGCGGCCGGCTGACACGGTTCTTCGAGGCGTGGATGATGCGGATGCCGGTCCTGAGGCGGATTTATCCGGGCGCCAAGCAGGTCTCGGAGTTCTTCTTCTCGGAAAAAAAGGTCGAGTTCCGTCGCGTCGTCGCCATCGAGTACCCCCGCCGCGGCCTCTGGTCGGTCGGGTTCGTCACAGGCCGGGGCCTGAGGGCCGTTGCCGAGCACGCCGACCAGGAACTGCTGACCGTTTTCATGCCCTCCTCGCCCACGCCCATCACCGGCTATATCGTGGCCGTGCCCCGGCGGGAAGTCATCGACCTGGACATCACCGTGGACCAGGCGTTCCAGTTCACGCTGTCGGGCGGGGTCATCGTGCCGCCGGGCGAACGCCTCGAATCGTTCGAGGCCGCCCAACTCATCGAGGCCGCCGCAGCCAGCGCGGAAGGCGAAGCCGCCGAGACCGCCCAAGTCGCCGACGCCCTCCCCGAGGCGGTCAGCGAGCCAGGCAGCGCGGATGGGACCATCAGCAGCGGCGAGCCTGGCGACAAGGCGGGCAACGCCACCGGCCCGGACACGACTGAACCCGCGTAGCGAAGGGCTCGTCCCGCCCTCACCCGGAGAACGCCGCACCGACCCGGCATCACGAACCTCAGGAAGGAGCCGCCCATGTACGTCGGACGCATCGTCGCCGTCGGCCGAACCCCCAAGGGCCACAACGCCGTCATGTACCGCGTCTCGTCGCGCTCGTTTCCAAACCGGCGGACGGTCGAGACGCCGGCCGGCCTGGCCGTCGTCCCGCGCAAGGGCCACGAGGAGGACCTCTCGAAGAATCCGTACATCGCGTACAACTGCCTGCGCCTGGCCGGCGAGGTGGCCGTGGCGACCAACGGCTCGCAGACCGACCCGATTACCGAGAAGATCGCCTCGGGCATGAGCATCCGCGACGCCATGGTCCAGGCCCTCATCGCCCTCGATTACGAGAAGGACAACTACAACACGCCGCGCATCGCCGTGGCCGTCGCCCGCGACGCCGACGAAGGCTGGGGCGGCATCGTCCGGCACGACGGCCTGCACGTGCGGGCGTTTCCGCTGGAAGCGGGCAAGTGCTTCTACTTCGCCACGTACGAGGTCAGCGACCCGCGCGAGGAGAACACGAGCGCCTTCGAGGCCGTCACGGCCGAAGACGCCGCCGAGTGGATCGTCTCGGGCGGCGCCTTTGCCGGCCTCGAGAAGCCGGTCTGCGCCGCCGCCGCCGTCGCGGGGCCCGATGGCTTCGCCACGGCCGGCTTCACCGTCGAGGCCACCGGCTGAGACGCCGGCGCCAATCGAGGCATCAGCCCATGCAACGCCCGTTCGTCCTACTCCTGCTCGCCGTCCTTCTGCTGCCGACCGGCCCGGCGGCGGGCAAGGAGTATGCCCGGACCCTCCCGGTCCGCGAGCCGCTCGGCCACGCCTGGACCGATGAACTCGTCCACCGCGACGTGACGGTCCGCGAGGCCGGCGTCGCGGCCCGGACCCTCGCCTTGACCGATGCCGCCGGCAGCGCCGTGCCGATCCAGGTCGAGATCCTCGCCGGCAAGCCCCAGGCCGTCCAGCGCGTCCGTCTGTGGTGGAAGATGACGCTGCCTCCCGGCGCGACGGTGGCGTACCGGCTGACGTACCGAGACGACGGCCAGCCGGCCAAACAGCCGGCCACCGGCCTGTCGCTCCGCCGACAGGGCGACCGGCTGGTCCTCTCGACGGGCGTCTCGGAGGTGGTCCTGTCGGCGCCCGCCAAGCCGTTCGGCGAGCCCGTGTCGCTCGCCAAGGCCCCTGCCCCGATCCTGGGCGTCCGGCCGGCGGCAGGCCAGGGACCCTGGTGCGGCACGTGGCGGCTGGGGGGGTCCGGCACCGTCATGGCCATCCAGGCCGCCGTCGAGGCCGACGGGCCGGTCTGGGCCCGCGTCCGCCTGCGGTACGTCTTCACCGACACGAAGCAGCGGTACGAGATGACCGTCCGGGCCGTGGCCGGCGAGCCTTGGTTCGACCTCCAGGAGTCGTACGACTTTCCCAGCCGCGGACGCTTCCTGTGCATCCTGAAAGACGGCCTTCAGCCGACCGAGGCGTGGTGGCTTCCGTGGTTCCTGGGCGACGGGTCGCTGCGGCCGGTGGAGGCGATTCGCCGGGAACCGCTGGCGGCCGCCCGGCCGGACGGTCTGCCCGCCCTGCTCCGCCCCGTGCTGGCCCACTCGGCCGACGCGGCCCAGGCGTGCCTGGCGGTCTCGGCGGGCGACGACGGTGACCGCACCGCCGTAGGGGCGGCCATGATCGCCCCCGCCGACTGGGACCGCCTGTACGAGCAGGTCCCGGCCGTCCGGACGGCCGCCGGGGCCCTGGCGCTGGACTTCCCCGTCCAGGCCGGCCGCCGGCGCTGGCTCCTGCTGGCGGGACCCGCCGGACGGTTCGACACGATGGCCGCCCTCCAGGACCTCGCCCGCCGCACCGCCGACGTCCCCCTCGACCGCGTCCTGGCGCAGTACGTCCTGGAATGGGACCGCGACGCCGCCCGCCCGGCGCCGCACATCCTGACCACGGCCGAGCGGCTGGACCGCCTCCGGGCCGACCTGGCCGAGGGCCGCGACACGCCGGCGGCCCGGCTCGTCATGCAGGTGCTCGACGGCGAGGCGGAGGGCGACCAGGCCCTGGCCGAGTGCCTGGCCGGCCGCGGCTTCGGCGTCGCCGCCCCGCCCATCGACGCGGTCCAGGTCCTGGCTCGCTCGTATCAAGATGCCTTGTTGGTGCCGCCGGCGTATCCGGAGCAGGTGGCGGCCGCGCTGGCCTGGGCCGACCTGGCCTCCGCCGGTCGGCCGGCGGGGTCGCCCGGCCACGCCCTCCTGGCCTACACGTTCACCGACCCGAACTACTGGCCCGGCTGGGCCAGCGGGTCGGGGACGGCCGTGCCGCGCGAACGCGCCGTCGTGACCGCCGCCGCCTATGCCGCCGCCATGATGCCCGACCATCCCCACGCCAAGCGCTGGATGGCGTCGGTGCTTCGGCGCGTCCGGGCCGACCTGCGACGGGCGGTTCCCGCGGACGGCGGCCCCGCGGTGTCGCCGACGCGCCTGGTCGAGACCCTGCGGGCCGCCCTCCCCCTCATGCGGGCCGCTCAGAACGCCGGCCTCCCGGCCCCGCCGGCGCCCGCCGCCGCGCCGGCACCACAGCCCGCCGAATCGCCCGACCCGTTCGCCTGGCCGGAGGTCACCGCGGCGATGGAGATGCTGCGGAACCTCCATACGCCGCCCGACCCGCGCCTGGGCCGGCGCGTGCTCGTGCCGACCGGCGACGCCCCGCCGTGGCAGGTGGACGTGGGCCGGCTGTTCGGCATCGCCGCCGCGGGGGTCCACCCGTCGAACCCCGGCCGGGCCGCCCTCTGGATGGGCGTCTACCGCGACTACTACGGCGACGGCGGCAGCGGCGACCTGGCGGCGGACGTTCTGCTCGGCGATCCGGCGCTGCCCGCCGCCCCGCTCGCCAAGGCCGACTGGCCCAGCCAGGCGGTCCCCGGCTTCGGCGTGGTGTTCCGCAGCCGCGTGGGCACGCCCCGCGAGACGTTCGTGACGCTGCGGTGCGGCGGCACGGGCGAGGGGCCCCGCGGCGACGAGATGAGTTTCACCTTCGCCGGCGCCGGCGCGCCCGTGGCGCCGGCCTGGAACGCCCCGGCGGACCCCCGCCCGTCGCAGGAACATATGCACAATCGGCTTAACTTCGGCGAGGACGAGAACATGGACGCCCCGGGCCGCCTGCTGGCCGTCCGGAACACCCCCGACGCCGCCGTCGCCGTGGCCGAGGCCCGCACCAATCACCTCCGCCGCATGCCGCGATGGCCCGAGGAAATCGGCCCCGGGGCCACGTTCTCGCGCCGCCGCCTCGACCGCCCGGCCCGGTACCGGCGATACGTCGTGCTCGTCCGCCACCCGGAGGGGTCGGCCCTGGAAGATTACCTGGTCGTCCGCGACGAGCCGGCCTCGGCCGAGCCGGCCACCTTCAACCTGTTCGTGCTGGCGCGGCGCGTGCAGCAGGAGGACCGCGTGTTCCGGTTCGACGGGCAACTGGGCGTCGACGCCGTCCTCTTCCTGGCCACGCCGCCGCCCGAGAGCGTGACCCTGGCCGAGTGGGGCTGGCCCGACCGCGGGACCGACGCCGCCGTCCCCGAAGGATTCGTGGCGGGGCACGACCGCCATCGGCAGGGCGAACTCCAGCAGTGGGTCCGCCTGCGGGCCCGGCCCGGCCAGCCGTTCCTGGCCGTCCTGTATCCGTACCGCAAGGACGCCGAGCCGCCTCAGATGGAGGCCCTGGCCGACGGCGGCGGCGTGCGCGTCACCCTCGGCCGGGAGAGCGAGGAGGTGTACCTGGCGTCCACGCCCGGCCGCGGCGTGGACGGCGAGGCGGTGATCCGCCGCGGCGGCAAGACGACCGTCCTCCTCCAGAAGGCCGTGCCGGCGGAACAGCCGTGAACCGGCGAAGGCGATATGTGCCGGCGAGCGCGCGCTTTCCGCGCGGCGAGCCGATCTGAGCCCTGCAGAGTTGCGCGCCGAGCCGTCCTGCCCGCCGCGTTCGCTGCGCGGCACCCTGGACAGCCTACCGCGCTATCGCGTTCCCGCGCCGAGGGGAGTAGGCAAGGTGACCCCAAGTCATCTGAGGCCGGGTTGACTTGACGCGCCAGGCCCACGGGGCTATACTTGCCCGCTGGCGGCCGGGGATGTTGGCCGCCATCGGCCGGGCGTGTTGGTCGCCGTTAGGCGGGGATGGCTCAAGACGGGCCGCGTCCCCGGCCGATACACGTGTCGCCCGGGCCCCTTGCAGACGGCCGGCAAGGGTGCCGGCGAACAACAGAACCGATTCCCCGGTAGCTCAATCGGTAGAGCGGGCGGCTGTTAACCGCTAGGTTGTAGGTTCAAGTCCTACCCGGGGAGCCAGAAAACACGCCACAAATCCGGTGGCCTTTTGCTTAACGCCGGCCCGGGCCAGGAGGTTGTCTCGGGCCGGCGTCGTTTTGGCCAACGGGGCGAAGGATCCCGCGAATCCAGTCTGATGCCAGCTTCCCTCTCAAATCCCAAGAGGAAACCCACGCGGTCGAATCCTGGGCGCCCGGGGCCGTGACGGC
>JADHXV010000212.1 GCA_016782785.1 Planctomycetota bacterium
AACCCGACGACGGCCGAGATGAAGCCCGTGCTCGACGTCAAGGGCGCCGCCCTGGCCGGCACCGGCACGTGCTGGGTTCTGACCGGGCCCGACCCGATGGCGTACAACGACCCCGGGCGGCCGCCCACGGTCGCCATCGAGGAAAAGGCCGTGCGCGGCATCACGGACACGCTCACGGTTCCGCCGTGCAGCGTCGTGCTCTTCCGCCTAGACGTGAAGTAGCGGCGCCGTGTGGCCCGGCCCGTACGGGCCGGGAGCATGTAGGCCGCGGCGTGCCGCGGCTATCACGCTTGACATGCTCCGCCGCCCGCGGTAAACCGTATACCGACGAGGCCCGCCGATGGGCCCGCGCCGCGAATCGGTCCACTCAAGGAGACCCGGAATGGCATCGCGAACACTCGGTTGGCTGCTGCTGGGCCTGGGGGCCAGCTGCCTCGGCCTCGCCTCGTGCGGCGAGGGACCGGCGCCCACCTCCCAGCCCCCGGAAGGAGAAGGCAAGATGAGCGTCGAACAGACCGACTACGGCAAGATGCCCGACGGACGCGAGGTCCACCTCTTCACCCTTACCAACTCGGGCGGCATGCGTGTCAAACTCACCGACTACGGCGCCATCACCGTCAGCGTCGAGGTGCCCGATAAGGACGGCAACGTCAGCGACGTCACTCTCGGCTACGACACGCTCGAGGGCTGGTTCGGCAGCACCTCGTACTTCGGCGCCACCGTCGGGCGCTACGCCAACCGCATCGCCAAGGGCAAGTTCGACCTCGACGGCACCACCTACACCCTGGCCACGAACAACGACGAGAACCACCTGCACGGCGGCATCAAAGGCTTCGACAAATGTCTCTGGGACGCCGAGACCGTCGAGACGCCCGACGCCGTCGGCGTCAGGTTCACCCGCACCAGCCCCGACGGCGAAGAGGGATACCCCGGCAACCTCCAGGTCACCGCCCTCTACACGCTGACCAGGGACAACGCGTTCAAGGTCGAGTTCACCGCCACCACCGACAAGACCACCATCGTCAACCTGGCCCACCACACGTACTGGAACCTGCGCGGGCCGGCCAGCGGCGACATCCTCGGCCACGAACTCATGCTCAATGCCGATAAGTATACGCCCGTCGATGCCGGCCTCATCCCCACGGGGGAACTTGCGCCCGTCGCCGGCACGCCCATGGACTTCACCACCGCCAAGCCCATCGGCAAGGAAATCGCGCAGGTCGAGGGCGGCTACGACCACAACTTCGTCCTGGGCGGCTACGAGCCCGGCAAGGTCCGCCTGGCCGCCCGCGTCACCGAGCCCACCACCGGACGCGTCATGGAAATCCTCACCTGCCAGCCCGGCATCCAGTTCTACTCCGGCAACTTCCTGGACGGCTCGGTCACCGGCAAGAAGGGCGTGGCTTACCAGAAACACTACGGTTTCTGCCTGGAGACGCAGCACTACCCCGATTCGCCGAACAAGCCCGACTGGCCGTCCGTTACCCTGAAGCCCGGCGAAACGTATAAGCACGTGATGATCCACAAGTTCTCGACGGCGAAGTAGCAGCGTTGTGTGGCCCGGCCCGTGCGGGCCGGGAGGTGGCGCAGGGTGCGCATGGCGCGGCCCGTACGGGCCGCGCAGGGGCGGCATCGGCGTTTTCGCGGCGCGCCGCGGCTGCAACAATACGCGCCGGCCAAGGCCGGCGGCTAAATGTCGCTGCCGTTCAATCCGAATTCCGAAATCCGAAATCGCTCGCGCAGGAGCCGCCATGAATCGCCGCCATGCCCTGAAATCGCTCGGCCTGGCCGCCGCCGCGGCCGCCCTGCCCCGCCTCGCCCGCGCCGCCGAAACGCCCGTCCGCGCCGCCGACGCCCCCGCCCCCGACCGGCCCCCCAACTTCGTCGTCATCTTCATCGACGACATGGGCTACGGCGACATCGAGCCGTTCGGCTCTACCCTGAATCACACGCCCCACCTCGCGCGCATGGCCGAGGAAGGCATGAAACTCACCTCCTTCTACGCCGCCCCCCTGTGCAGCCCCTCGCGGGCGGCGCTCTTGACCGGCTGCTACCCGCGCCGCGTCGGCCTCGACTACGGCTCGATTCACCCCGTCCTCTTCCCCGGCGACCGCCACGGCCTGAACCCCGACGAGATCACCGTGGCCGAGGTCCTGAAGGCCGCCGGCTACGCCACCGGCTGCTTCGGCAAATGGCACCTGGGCGACCAGCCCCAGTTCCTCCCCACGAATCAAGGCTTCGACACGTATTTCGGCATCCCCTACTCGAACGACATGTGGGCCCAGCACGAGCGGTGGCGCTTTCCGCCCCTGCCGCTGATGCGCGGCACCGAGGTGGTCGGCCGCGTCGAGACCATGGACGACCAGGCCGACCTGTGCCGGCAGGTCACCGACGAGGCCGTCCGCTTCATCCGCTCTAGCCGCGACCGGCCCTTCTTCTGCTACGTGCCGCACGCCTTCATCCATTGGCCGCGAGCCGCGCGCAAGGAGTTCCTCGAGAAAACGAAGAACCCCGACAAGGTCACCGGGGCCCAGATTGAAGAGGTGGACTGGAGCGTCGGCCAGATCCTCCAGACCTTGCGCGACCTGGACCTGGCGGGCCGCACCCTCGTCCTCTTCACCTCCGACAACGGCGGCGCCCGCGGCTGCGTAAACAAGCCGCTCCGCGGCGGCAAGGGGACCGTGTGGGAAGGCGGCATGCGCGAACCGACGCTGGCCTGGTGGCCGGGACGTATTCCCGCAGGGGCCGTCTGCGACGCCGTCACCACCACGATGGACGTCCTGCCCACCTTCGCGGCGCTGGCCGGCGCGCGGCCGCCCGCCGACCGCATCATCGACGGCCACGACATCCGGCCGCTCCTCTTGGGCCAGCCGGGCGCCGCGTCACCGTACCAAACGTTCTTTTACTACGGCGGGCAGCGGCTCCAGGCCGTGCGGTCCGGCCAATGGAAACTCTTCGCCGACGGGCCGCTCTACGACCTCGACGCCGACATCGGCGAAACCACCGACGTGGCCAAGGCTCATCCCGACGTGGTCGCCCGGCTCCAGGCCCAACTGGCCCTCGCCCGCGCCGACCTCGGCGAGGGCAAGACCCCCGGCCCGAACTGCCGGCCGTGCGGCGTGGCGCCCGACGCCCGGACGCTCCTGCCCCGGCCCGGCGTCGACGGCCCCGCCGCCTGGGCCCCCGTCGGCGACCAGGACATCAAGAATCCGAAGAAACGCTGACGGCCCGGCTTGACCGGCTACTCGTCCTCGGAACTCCCCGGGATACGTACCCGGCAATCCCTCGCATGGTTTGGAAACTCAAACCAGTCGCCGTACACCCATCCGCCCAGAGAGGCGTCCAGCCACGCAAGCGGGTAGAACAGGCGGAACACAGGACGTTCCCAATCGCGTGACTGGGGAACGCCGTCGGTACCACGATGCCCCTCGAAGAAACAGTAGCCGGTCCTGCGTCCCGCATTGCTGGTTTCCATGTCGCCATGAAGCGCGAAGGCCCGCGTCCATACGAAGTACGTGCCCACGTACAGGAGAACCAGGGCGCAAAGGAACCCCACACACATGGCGATGTCATTCCGCAGCGTCATGGCGCCCTCCCGGGTTCCGCGGACACCCGTAACGGCCCTGCCCGCCGCACCACGGTCCGTAAGGCCAGCATACGGCGAGGTACCGGCGTCAAGGGGCAGGTGACGCAGGCTGCGCCCGCCCATGCTCAATGCCCAAGGAGGCCTGCGGCCTGGAGGGAAGGGTGTGCCGGCCGCAGCGGCGCGGCCATGTTTACCCGCCGGAGGTGGGCCGCCCGTGGCACTGTGCAACCGGTCACATCGTTGACACTTTAGACCGGGCACATGGTTGACACTTTCGGACCCTTGGGAGACGGTCCGGCCGGGCCACACGCGCGGCCCGTACGGGCCGCGCTACGTCACGATGCCGGCGATGTCGATGAGGTGCAGTTGCCGGCCCTGGCCGGTGTGCGGCGAGTCGATGCACACGAGCCGGCCGTCGGGGCTCGCGCGCGGGTGCGTGTCGCACCGCCACTCGCCCTGGTACGCGGGCGGCAGATGGAAGTGCCCCAGCGGCACCCTTCGGCCCGTCGGCACGTGATACAGGTACACGTGCTGGAGCCGCTCTTTGCCCTCGGGATACGTATCGTTCAGTATCCACGCGTTGCCCGGCAGGTAGGTGCAGTGGCCGTTGACGGTCATGACGCCCTCGCCCACCTGCTGCACGTCGGCGGTCTTGTCCTTGAAGAGGTAGAAGCCGTCGCGTTTGCCCTCGGGGCGGGTCCAGGCAAGAACATGCTCGGCGTCGCGCCAGATGAAGTGCGACGTGTGCCCCGACGGGTCCAGGACGACCAGGTCCGTGCCGTCGGGCGTGGCGGTGAACATGCGGGTGTAGAAGCGGCCCTTGCCGGCGTCGGGCCGCCAGCGGTGCAGAAAGATGAAGCGGCTGCCGTCGGTCGAGAACAGCAGGTGGTTGACGTAGTGCTTGGCGCCGTCCATGGTGGGATGGCGGTCGCCGAAGGCGGCGATATCGGCCAGCGCCAGGATGAGCCGGCGCTCGCCCGTCTCCAGGTCCACGCGCCAGATGCCCGAATCCTTCGGGGCCATGTCGTCCTTATGCGGGTCGGACACGCCGGGGTACCCGTACCCCGGCCGCATGTCCTGGATGCGGGCGAAATCGGGCGTGACGGCGGTCCGGCCGTCGGGGCTCAGGCAGTAGATGGGCGTGGGGATGGTCCGCTTGGCGCGGCTCCTGGTGTCGAGGATGCGACAGACGAAACGGTCGCCCTCGCGGTCGTTCCAGAGCAGGCGCATGGGCGAGCCCGGAATCCACTGGAGCATGCATCCCTGCTGCCAGCCCCACGCGCGGCTCTCGCCGAGGGGGTTCCAGCGGTCGCCGTCGGCGAGGTCGACCATGCCGACCGTGAGACGATCGTCGGCGCGGGGCGAGCGGCCTTCGAAGTCCACCTCCATGCCCAGGCAGAACCGGCCGGTGGGGTCGAACTGGCGTTTGTCGTAGTAGCCGAACCAGTGGAATTTCGGGCCGCGAGTGACCTGGCGGACGGGGGGGAGGTTCTCGGCGGCCGGGGCGGCTTCGGCGGCGCGGGGCTCGGCGGGTTCGGCGGCGCGGGCGCGACGGGCGAGCGGGCCGGCCAGGCCCGCCAGCCCCGCGGCCGCGGCCGAGGCGGCGAGGCGCTGAAGGAACGTACGGCGGCGCATGGGGTGGCTCCTTCTGACGGACAGGCCGGGTGCCACGGCCGGTCTTGGCCGGCCGTGGGTAACGCCCCGGCGCATTCACCCGGCCGGGCCCATACGGGTCCTCACAGCACAAGGACAAGCCGGCCGGGGCACGCGCGCCGGCCGGGGCACACACGCCGTGCCATCCTCCCGGCCGGGCCCATACGGGTCCTCACAGCACAAGGACAAGCCGGCCGGGGCAC
>JADHXV010000213.1 GCA_016782785.1 Planctomycetota bacterium
GACCGCGCGCGGGACAGTTGCCGGCACATGCTCGGCACGCTCGACCCGATGGCCAAGGTGACGCTGGCCCTTTCGGACGGGCGGGGCGCGGAGGGGTCGCCGGAGGAGGTCCGGCGGGCGCTCGAGGCGATGGCCGAGCCGTCGTGGCGCTCCGACCCGCTGGGCGGGACGATTCGCGCGGTTCTCGCGCGGCACGCGGCGGACGGCGGCGAGCCGCTTCGACTGGTCATCGCGACCGACACCACGCCGGCGGCGCTTGCGGACATCGAGCCGGAGGTGTTTGCGCAAGCGGATGCCGATGTCACGATTCTGGTTGCTTCCGCCGAGGGGCCGAACGCGGCGCTTGGTCTGCCGGTGTTCTCCGTCGAATCGGATGACGACGGCCGGGGACACGTCCTCGCGGTCTCCGCCGACGCCCGCGGCACCGGTGACTCCGCCTTCCGCGTGCGGCTGGAGGTGGCGGAGCCGGCGCTGTCGGCAACGTCCGAGACCTTCGCCGGCCGGGGGCGGGCCACGTTCCGCCTGTCCGTTCCGGGCGACGGGCCGTGGCAGGGTCACCTCATCATGGACGAGGCGGACAGTCTGGCGGTTGACAACGTGCGGTACTTTACGGCGACGGCCCGGCCGGCGGTGGGCGTCCTGGTGGTCGATGCCGCGGACGAGGCGGGAGCCCGTGTGCGGTCGGCCGACCTCGTGTCGGCGGCGTTCGCGGGCGAGACCGGCGTCGCCAAGACGGTCGCGGCGCGGCCGGCGGGCGAGGTGACGGACGCGGACCTGAAGTCGGCCGACGTGGTGTTCTGGGTCGGGCCGAAGGGACCGCCGGCGGGTGTGTCGCTGGCGGCGCGGCTCACCGGGGCGACGCAGGGCCGGCGCGCGGCGCTCGTCTGGATTCCCGCGGACCCGCAGCCGCCGGAGGCGGCGCTCGCGGAGGCGGTCGGCCTGGCGGGGGCAAAGGTGGAGGCGGCGCCGGACGGCGTCACCCTCGACCCGGCGGGGTACACCTCGGACCTGCTGGCGGCGTTCGAGGGCGGCACTAGCGGCGACCTGGCGGCCCCGGTGTTCCGTCAGCGGATACGCGCGGGGGAGGGTGATGGTGAGTCTCCCGGCCGGGCAAGCCGGCCGGGCCACACCGGCGGGCCGGGGCACGCGGAATCGGTGGCGGGATCTCCCGGCCGGGCAAGCCGGCCGGGCCACACGGGCGGGGCGGCGGTCGTCCGGTTCCGCGACGGGGCGCCGGCCATTCTGGAGCGGCGGAACGGGCAGGCGAGGGCCGTGGCCCTGGCGTTCGGGCCGGCCCCCGCGTGGGGCGACCTGGCCAGCCGGCCGGAGTGGGTCGTCCTGGTCCACTCGCTGGCCGAGGCGCTCGGGCCCGCGGGCGACGTGCGGACGCTGAATCTGACCATGTCGGAGGCCGTCCGGGCGGGGCTGCCGGGCTTTCGCGACGAGCCGGGCAACTTTTCCGGCACCGACGCCCAGGGGCGGGCCGTGTGGTACTCGGTGAACCTGGACCCGGCCGAGACGGCGGACCTTCGGCCGGACGCGGAGCGGCTGGCGGCGGCATTTCCGGAGGGCCGGGTGCACGTTGAAACCGGTGATCTTGGCGCGAAGATGCCGGTTTCCGGGCCTCAGGGCAGTTTCGGCACGGACCTGGCGCCGTACCTGGTGGCGGCGTTGGCGGCGGTGCTGGCGCTGGAAGGGGCGGTGGCGTGGTGGGCGTCGCCGCGGCGGGGGTCTGGCAAGGGGGCGGCCGCGGAGGATCGAACGTGACCGGCCGCTTCCGCGGCCGGCTCGAGCGGCGGCGCGGGCGGGCGGAGGCCGGTTTTCGGTGCCGGGAGCGGGGTTTTCCCTTTGACACTCCCCTGCGTCCGGCGGTAGAGTGATGGTGTCGAGCGTCGGCTCGGCAACGTGCGTGCGCCCTTTCGAAGGAGGAGCCTCATGGAGGAGTACGAG
The DNA here is from genome assembly GCA_016782785.1 of Planctomycetota bacterium. GTDB lineage: Bacteria > Planctomycetota > Phycisphaerae > FEN-1346 > FEN-1346 > BS750m-G62. The sequence continues at coordinate 1,951 of JADHXV010000213.1, forward strand.
CGGCTGAAAGAGGTTGTGGCGTCGGCGGAAGAGGACGTCATCAGGGCGGACAAAGGGAACAAGGCGGCGGGGACGCGCGTCCGCAAGAGCATGCAGGACGTGAAGAAGGCCGCCCAGGATGTCCGCAACAAGGTGCTGGAACTGCGTCAGCAGGGCGAGCAGCCGCCGGCTCCGCCCGCTCCGCCCAGCCCCTCGTTCTAGCGCAGGACGGGGATGAGCAGCGACGCCGGGGGGTCCGTGCGGGCCGTCCGGTGTCGTCCGCCGCGAAAGAACCAGCGCAGCGTCCGCCCGGGCCCGCCCGGCTGCGGGCAGCGGCGCCGACCGCGGGCCGCGCCTTCGGGCGAGCGGCGCGGTGGGCGCATACGCCCGACGAGCAGGCCTGGGGTGTCCACGTGCGCGGGCGGGTCTTGAGGAATCACGCATGGCGCCGGCGCTGCTGGTGGACCTGACGGGCGTCGACCTCGAGCGGGTCGTCCTGCCGATCGAGGAGATCCGCCAGGTCAATCCGCACCGGTTCGAGATGGAACAGTTGACGAGCATCGTGCACCTGGACCTGGAGCGTCACGAGATCGTCGCGTCGAAGGACGTGCGGGACGACGAGTTCTGGGTCCGTGGGCACATTCCGGGGCGGCCGCTGTTGCCGGGGGTGCTGATGATCGAGGCGGCGGCGCAGATGTGCAGCGTGTACTACAAGCGTGCGCGGTCGGACCCGCGGTTTCTTGGGTTCGGCGGGGTGGATAACGTGAAATTCCGGGGCCAGGTGGTGCCGGGCGACCGCCTGCTGCTCCTGGGCCGGGCGGTGGAGATTCGCAGCCGCCGGGCCGTGTTCGACACGCAGGGCGTGGTCGGCGACGGGGCCGATCCGCAGGAGTTCAAACTCGTCTTCGAGGCCAGGATCACGGGGATGCCGATCTAGGCGTCGGGCCTCCCCGGCCGGAAGACAGCAGGCGGCGCCGGACGGCGCCGAGAAGGGGCCGCACGATGGGCATACCAGGGCGAAAACTCTCCAGCCGCAAACACCGGCAACGGCACGGGTTCCGCACCCGGATGAAAACGCGAGGCGGGCGGGACATCATCCGCCGGCGCCGCCGCAAGAAACGCCGGCTGCCGAGCGCCGCACACTAGAAGTGGTCTCAGAACGCCTGCGTGGGGGGCCGCTGCGCTGAACGTGCGCCAATAACGGGCCGCCGCGGGCGTCTAGTACACTGCAGCGGCGCCGCGGGGCGACGTCGTTCGAGCCGCGACCGTAAGGTCGCGGGTACGCTCGAATGGCGAGGCGATCATCTCGCGCCGGCCGAACGTACCCCGGTGCTTACGCACCGGGCTCGGGCGCGGCGTGGTGCATCGGCGCGGCGGGGGGCGCGCGGTGGGTGCGGAGACCCACCGCGCGGAGCGGGCCGGTCGGCGTTGCGTCTTGCGGCCGGGGCTGCGTATAAGATAGATGACGGAGTGTCCGCGTGGGCCGAAGGCTTTGTTGAAAGGGCACCGCATGCGACGAGCCGTTCTTGTCTGTCTGGCCATCAGTCTGGTTGGCGGGGTGGCCGCCCGGCCGGCGCACGCGGTGACCGACGCCGACGTGGTCAAGGCGATCGAGAAGGCGCAAGAGTTCCTGATGAAGTTGCAGGGGGACGGCGGGGCGTGGGCGGAGCAGGTGTACACCGGGGGGACGATGCCGTGCGGCAACAGCGAGATGGCGCTGTTTACGCTCGCCTATACGGGCATCCATCCGAATTCAGACGCGGTGGCGAAGGGCCTGACGGCCGTCCTGACGCGCAACCTCGATTACACCTACGCCATCTCGATGCGGTGCATGGCGTACGCGTACATCCAGCGGAAACTGTCGGGCGACAAGCGCGACATGGTCCGCAAGGCGATGCAACTGGACGCCATGTGGCTGTCGCAGGCGCAGGGGTCGCACGGCGGATGGAACTACACGTCGCTGAGCGGGTCGAACGGCCGGTACGACCTGTCGTGCACGCAGATGGCCATTCTGGCGCTGCGGGAGGCGGCGCTGGCGGGCTGCGAAATCCCCGACATGGTCTGGAAGCGGAGCCAGGAACTCTACTTCCGCCTCCAGCAGCAGGACGGGTCGTGGAACTACGGCGAACACAACGCGGAACTGGGCAACAACACGCCCGGGTACGGGTCGATGACGGCGGCGGGCCTGGCCAGCATCTTCATCACGATGGACAACCTGAACCTGGCGAGCGGGTGCCCGTGCCGCGGCGGCAAGAGCCAGCAGTCGATGGGCGACTTCGACCGGCGCGTCGACATGGCCCTCGGGTGGCTGGAGAAGAACTTCAAGGCCAACTCCAACCCCAAGTCGCCGCAGGGCGGCAACTGGTGGCCCCTGTACTGGCTGTACAGCGCGGAGCGGGTGGGCATCGCCGCCGGCTACAAGTACTTCGGCAATCATAACTGGTACAAGGAAGGCGCCGAGCACCTCGTGCGGTCGCAGGGCGGGAACGGCTCGTGGGGCAACCTGCCCGACACGTGCTTCGCCACCCTGTTCCTCTACAAGGGCCGGGCGCCGGTCCTGTACAACAAACTGGAGTTCGACGGCGTCTGGAACGCCCACCGGCGGGATATCGCCAACCTGACGGGCCACATCGAGGCGATCAAGGAACAGATGTTCCACTGGCAGATCGTGAGCCTGCGGGCCCCGGTGGAGGAACTGCACGACGCCCCCGTCCTGTACATCACCGCCGAATCGGAACCCAAGTTCACCGACGAGCACAAGAAGAAGATCCGGGCGTTCACCGACACGGGCGGCACGATCCTGCTGGAGGCGTCCTGCGGCAACCCGAAGGTCCGCAACTGGGTCCGGGCGTTCACCAAGGAGATGTGGCCGGAGTGGGAGATGAAGCCGCTCGGGCCGGAGCACGGCTCGTTCAAGGACCCGCATCCGCTGTCGCGGCGGCCGGAGATCTTCGGCATGCACGATGGGATGCGGACCTTCCTCTTCTACTCGATGGACGACATCTCGTGCCCGTGGCAGACCAAGGCGTTGGCCGGCCGCGACTACCTGTTCAAATGGGGCATCAACCTGTTCACCTACGCCACCGACCACAGCCCGCTGCGGGCCAAGCTCCAGGAACGTGTGCCCGAGGAGAAAGACCGGTACGCCGCCGCCGTCGCGGCGGGCGGCAAGAAGGCCCTGAAGGTCGTCCGCGTCAAGCACGACGGGACCGACTGGATAGTCAACCGCAACTACGGCTGCTGGGACCTCGTCAAGCAGAACATTCAGAAGAAGGCCGACATGAACCTGACGGTGAACGAGTCGGGCACGGCGCCGGCGGCGCTCGGCGACGCCGACGTGGCGTACCTGGTCGGCACGGGCGAGATCGCGCTGGCGGCCGACCAGAAGCAGGCCCTGAAGCAGTACCTGGCGGGGGGCGGGTTCCTCCTGGCCGAAGCGGCCGGCGGCGCCACCGAGTTCAACAAGGCGATGCTCCGGCTGTGCGCGGACCTCGGCCTGAAGATGA
>JADHXV010000214.1 GCA_016782785.1 Planctomycetota bacterium
CGACTACACTCTCTGGAAACCGTTCATGGCGGACGACCCCGTGAGTCACGTCACGCATTTCGGCATCCCGCTCATCGCCGGCATGGCGGCGGCGGTGTTCCGGGGGCGGGGCTGGGCCTGCCTCTGGCTGTGGCTGGCCCTGGCCTTGGCGGTGGGCGGGTTCGTGGTCGTCTTTGTTCCGGTCGGTTCGACGCAGGTCCGGTACCTGATGCCGGCCGTCCTGCCGCTCGTGTACCTGGGCGGCCGGGGCTTGGCGGGGGTGCGCCTGGGCCGCTGGCTGCGGTGGGTCCTGATTGCCGGGGCCGTCGTCCAGGCCGCCGCGGCGGTCGGGTACATCGCCTGGAAGCGCGACATCGGCCCCCAGGAGCAGGCCGGCTACGCCTGGATTCGCCAAAACACGCCCGCCGACGCCCGCATCATGTGCCCGGAGCACGTGCTCGTGAACCAAACGGGACGACCGACGGTGTGGTCCCTGGTGAACCCGGCGTACCTGATGACCGAGGCGACGGACGAAGAGCAGCGGGCGGTGCTGGGGTACTTCCACGTCGGGTACATTGCCGTGCCGATGCGGCGGGTGTACGACCGCCGCCGGGAAGGCGCCCACGCGGGCGGCTACGAGCAGGCGTTTCTCCAGGCGCTGCCCGGCCTGCCGTACGTCGAGCCCGTCTACGCGAACCCGGGGTTCCGCGTCTTCCGGGTCACGCTGCCGGATTGGCCGGCGGACCTGTCACCTCCGGTTCCTGAGGGCGGCGACGCGCCAGCCGGGCCAAGGCCAGCCCCGCCCCCGCCAGCGCCAGTTCGCTGAGCGTCTGGACGAGCCGCTTCGCCACCACCAGGATGGCGGTGTGGCCTTCGCCGATGAACGGCCCCAGCAGGATCAGCAGCACGCCCTCATACACGCCGAAGCCGGCGGGCGCAAAGACGCTGAGGAACCCCGCGACCAGGGCGAGGGCGTTGGCGGCCACCATCAGGGGCAGGGCCTCGGGGCCGATGTCGCTGAACGTCCGGGCCAGGAACCACAGCGCCAGACCGCCCACGCCGAAGTGCCCCACCAGTGCCGCCGTCGGCCCCGCCAGGTCGCGGACCCGCGGCAGCGTCTCGAACGGCGGCTGGCCCAGTTTCCGAAGGGCAAAACTCCACAGCGCCCCGAAGACCCGCGGGTGCAGGCACACCAGTCCCGCCGCGATCAGGACCGAGCACCACAGCCACGCCATCGGCAGCGCCTGCCGGACCGGTTCCCACAGCGTCAGCGGGACGGCGATCATGAGGCCCAGAATGGTCAGCAGACCGGCCACCATCACGATGGCGCCCACCGAGAGGCGGGCCGGCACGCCCCGCTGGTGCAGCAGGTACGCGATGCCGACCACCGACCCCACCTTACCGGGCACGTACTTGGCAATCTGACCGGTCCAGACGTCGGCCATCACCCCGGGCCAGGGAACGCATGGCCCCAGGCGGCGAAGGACCAGGTGATAGGCCAGGAACGGCACGCCGGCGGCCACCAGCATGGCCGCGATGCCGGCCGCCGCCCACCCCGGATGGACGTGCACCTCGGCCCACGCCACCTCGCCGAACCGGTCCACGACGGCCCGGCCCACGAACACGAGCACCGCGACGAACAGGGTCCACTTCGCCACGGCCAGGGCGACGCGGGTCCAGCGGCGCTTCGTGGGTTCCGGCTGTTCGGACACAGGCGCCTCGGCTCCAGGGGTGCGCGACCGCGCGCGGGTCAGGCGGCATCTCCCTCGCTGCCCGAGGGCTCGTGGGGGTCCGGAGCGGCGGGCGTGCGGCCGCCCGTCCGCGATGGCCGCGGCGCAGGCGGCCGGCCCGGCCGGAGCCCGATCCCGCCGTTCAGGTGGCGGTTCACCTCCATGTCGAACCACATCGCGAACAGGCCGAACTGCGTGCTGCTGATGGCGCACAGCGCCCAGACCAGCGCGTTGATTTCCGGAATCAGCCCCGTCGCAATCCACACGTACACCAGCCGGATGAAGAACCCGACGCCCATCACGCCCGTGAAGGCGGCCGCACCGTAAAAGAGCACCAGCGGATGGAAGTCGCGGACCACGTACTTCTCCTTCATCCGCCACAGGAACCGCGTGAAGATGAGCCACGTCATCCGCGGCACCACCCGCCACAGCCGCATCTTCGACTGCTCGCCCACGTTGTACACCGGCCGCAGGTGCACGTCGGCCACACGCAGGTCGAACACGTTCAGCCGGACCAGCAGGTCGTTCGGGTATCCGTACCGCGGATAGACCGCGTCGAGGTCCACCAGGCCCAGCGCGTCCAGGCCGATGGCGGTGTAGCCGGTCTGCGAGTCGGCCACGTGCCAGTACCCGCTGGCAATCTTGGTCAGCATTGAGAGGAGGGCGTTGCCCAGGTACCGGTGCCGGGGGATCGAGCCCCACGCGCCTTGGTAAAACAGGCGGTTGGCCTTGGCGTAATCGGCCTGGCTGCGGGCCACCGGGGCCACGAGGGCGTCGAGTTGATCGGGGTCCATCTGGGCGTCGCCGGCCATGACGGCCGTGACGTCGATGCGGCGGCTTCGGGCCTCCTTGTACCCGGTGCAGATGGCCGCCCCGACGCCGCGGTTCCGCTCGTGCTCGATGAGGACGACCCGGTCGTCGCCGCCGCGCTCGGCCACGGAGCGGCGCACGACCTCGGCCGTGCCGTCCGTGCTCCGGTCGTCCACGACGAGCACCAGGTCCACGAAGCCGGGCATCGTGGCCAGGACCTTCTCGACCTGGGTCGCCTCGTTGTAGCAGGGCACGACGACGGCGACAGTTTTGCCTTCGAACATCGGCACATCCCGCGAGAGTGCGTTGGAGGGCGGCTGCGAAGCCGCTCGCAAGCCGCGCTATCTTCCCGACGGCGCCGGGGGCATGTCAATCATTTTCCGCGTTTCGGCCGCCGATGCCGGCGGCAGCCGCTCCAGAAGCGCCACGTCCACGAACGTCTCCGGCCGGGTGAACGCCCGCGTCCCGGCCAGCGCCTCCAGGACGGCCGGCGTCCAGGCCGGTTCGTCGGCCGGGATGACCAGGAACCGGAACCGCCCCGCCGCCGCGGCCTCGGCGAACTCCGCCGCCGGAACGCCCTCCGGGTCCCACAGGCCGAAAGGCCGACCCTCGTGCGTCCCCAGCGGGCCGGTCACCACCGTCAGGCGCGTCAGGTAGTGGACCACGGCGGGGTCGGGCGTGGCGACGGCGTCGGTCCCGGGCCGGCCGCGACGCGCCAGCGCCTGCGACACCTCCACCACGCCCCGCCACTTGCCGTGCGCGTACGCGCGGTAGAAGTCGCCGTGACGGGCCCAGGCGACGGCCCGCAGGTCCTTCGGCACGCTGATGGCCAGACATATCACGATAACCACGAGTGTTGCCATCCGCGGCACGGCCCGGCGGACCCGGCCGCTGCGGACCCATCCCACGGTCGCAGCCGCCGTCCACCACGTCCCCGCGAGCAGGCAGCAGGCGACCAGCGGCAGGAGGGGCAGCAGCGACCGGGCCGTCAGGACGCCGCCCCGCGCCGCCAGCCACGCCGCGTACGCGACCACCGGCAGCGCGACCAGCCACCACCGCCGCCACACCGCCACCGCCAGGCCCACCAGCGCCAGGCCGGCCAGCACCACGTTCGCCCCGGCCAGTTCCTGGTCGGTCAGGACCTCGGCCACGGCCAGCGGCGCGCGGGCCAGGTCCGCGACCAGCCGGGCCCACCCCTCGGCCGCGTCGGCCGTCTGCCAGGGCAGGACCAGCCGGGGCCCGGCGACGCCCTCGGCGGGCCATCGGCCGCCCGTCCCGTAGAACCAGAGCCCCACGACGCCCGCCACCACCGCCGAGGCCACCAGCGTGCCCAGCAGCCGTTTGGAACGCCCCGGCGCGCCGCGGTCCAGCAGCACCGCCGCCGCCACCGGCGGGTAGAGGACCAGCGCGTCCCACCGCGCGCCCGCCGCCGCCGCGAACGCCGCCGCCCCCAGCAGGCACCACGCCCAGTGGCCCTCGCGGCTCCGCACGAACGCGTACACGCCCAGCGCCGCGAGGAACGCCATCGGCACGTCGGCCGACGCCACCGTCGCGTCGCCGAACAGCCGCGCCGACACGCCGACCACCAGGAACGTCCCCACCGCCAGTGGGACGCGGGCCGCCTTGGTCCGCCGCCCCCAGACCATGCGGTTGACGATGCCCAAGGCCGCCAGGGCCGTCCCGACCCCGCACAGGCTCACCAGCGCATTGATGAGCCACAACGCGTGCGGCCCGGCCAGGAGCCGGCATCCCGCGATGACGGCCGGCACCAGCGGCGCCGCGCCGGGCGCGGGCACGCCGTTGTATTCCAGGCCGCGGCCCTCGGCCAGGCTCCGGCCCAGCGTCATGACGCGGGCCGAGTCGGCCCGGATCGCCCACTGGCCGTTGACCGCCAGGGCGTACAGCAGTCCCACCGCGACGGCGGCGGCGGGCAGCCATCGCCGCGCGCGGGGCGGGTACGTGCGGTGGGCGGTCTCGCCCGGAATGGGGGGCACGTCGGTCATGGTCGGACCATCGTCGGACGGCGCCGCATGCCGGTCAATCAAAAACCGCGCCGCGCCCGAACCCCGCGCCCGAGCCGCGACCGTAAGGTCGCGGGTACGTTCGAATGCCGATGCGATCATCACGCTGCGCATCGAACGTACCCGCGTGCTCACGCACGCGGCTCGAACGGCGCGCCCCGCGCGCGCCGCCGTCCCGGATGCACCCTTGAGGCGCGCCGCCCGCTCGGATATGATAAGGGCCGGTCGAAGGCCGCGCCGGGCCGGCCGCCTGCCGAGCCCACGCCACAGGCCGTGCCCGGGCCGGGCCGTCCGGGAAGGGAAGGGATGTCGATGACTTGGACGCTACGGATCGTGCTGCTCGTCCTGGGGCTGGGGCTCCTCGGCGTGATGGTCGGCCTGGTTCGCCAAGGCAGGGTCCGGGGCGGGGCCCGGGCCGCCTGGTTCCTGACGGGCCTCGTTCTGATTATCCTGGCGCTGGCGGCCGAGGGCGTGGTCCAGGCGGCCGAGGCCCTGGGCGCACCGCCCCTGGTGCTGGTGCTGCTTGTCCTCGCGGTGTGCCTGGCGGTGGCCGGGCTGGTGTCGGCGGCCCGTGCCTCCCGGCAGGAGGACCGCGCGGTGGCCCTGGAGCGCGACATCGCGTCGCTCCGCGACGAACTGAACGGCCTGCGCGACGAGGTCAACCAGCCGCCCCCGCCACCCGCCGAACCGAAACCCAGGCCGCCGTCGCTGCGGACTTGAGTGGGGGCAGGCCCCGAGCCGCCGCCGACGCCGGCTTGACGGAACGCATCCCCCGCGGCATAATGCGTTGTCGCGGCGGAAGGCGAACGCGTCTTCGGCCGATGCCAATCGAACATTGCACCGCGTGGTGGGCGTAGCTCAGTTGGTTAGAGCACCTGGTTGTG
>JADHXV010000215.1 GCA_016782785.1 Planctomycetota bacterium
AGCATGGCGATCTCGCCCAGGAGGCCGACCGAGATGGAGCGGTGGGCCACCTCGATGGGCGTGATGGTTTTCTTGCGGGTGCGGACGCAGTCCAGGAAGTTGCCGTGGTGATTGCGGCTTTCGTACAGGCGGATTTCGCCGGGGCCGATGTTTTCGCGGAGGATGGCGGGGTCGGAGGCCTCGATTTTCCCGCGCGTCACCCAGAGCCACTTGCCGTTCTCGCCGTACCAGCACGTGCCCATGCCGTGGGGGTGCCGGGAGGCGTTGGCGACGACCATCTCCAGTCCATCAGCATATTTGCACGTGAACTTGTAGGCCTTGGGGGTGTTGAAGAGGCCGTCGCGGGGGTACTCGCCCACGCCCTCGATTTCGACGGGGCCCGTATAATCCAGGCCGAGGCCCCAGTGGGCAATGTCGATGTGATGGCCGGCCCAGTCGGTCATCTGGCCGCCCGAGTAGTCCAGGATCCACCGCCAATGGAAGTGGATGCTGGTGCCCTGGAAGTGGCAGTACGGGCGCCAGGGCGCGGGGCCGAGCCAGAGGTTCCAGTCGAGGCCCTCGGGAACGGGGGCGGGCTGGGCCGGGCCGCGCTCGCCCCCGTTGGGCAGGCCGACCTCGACGTATTTGACCTTGCCGATGCGTCCATTGATGACGAGTTCGGCGGCCCGGTGGAAGTCGGCGCCCGACCGCTGCCACGAGCCGGTCTGCCACACGCGGCCGTAGCGGTGGACGGCGTCGCACATGGCCCGGCCCTCGCGGATGGACCGGGCGAGCGGCTTCTCGCCGTACATGTCGAGCCCCCGCCGGGCGGCCTGGACGACCGGGATGGCGTGCCAGTGGTCGGGCAGGGCCAGGCTGACGGCGTCGAGGTCGGTCCGGGCGAGCAACTCGCGGTAGTCCTTGGTCGTGGCGCAGTCGCCCGTGCCGTAGTGCTTGTCGACGAGGTCCTTGGCCCGCTTCAGGTGGGCGTCGTCGACGTCGCAGACGGCGACGACCTGGACCTCCTTGCGGCCGAGGAAGTTCCGCATGTTGCCGGTGCCCTGGCCGCCCACGCCGATGGCGCCCATGACGGTGCGTTCGCTGGGCGGCGGGACGTCGCCCGCCCCAAGGGCGGTGGAGCGAAGGACGGCGGGTCCGGCCAGCGCGGCGCCCGCGCCGACGGCGGTCCGCACAAGGAGCGACCGGCGGGTGAGGGGAGTGGATGGCATCGACGGTTCCTTTCGCTTGCGTTGCGGCACGTTTCGTGCGGCCCGGCTGTAGCGCCGGGGCCATGCCCCGGCGCACTGGCGGGCCCGTGCGGGTCCATACAGGACAAGGACAAGCCGCCAGTGGCACCCGGTGTGTGTGGCCCGGCCGGCTTGTCCGGCCGGGGGGATACCGTGCGACATATTCCCGGCCGGACAAGCCGGCCGGGCCACACGGGGCCTGTAGGCTACTCCCGGCGCTTCGGCTCGTCGGCCGTCGGGAAATCGTCCGGCGCTTTCTGGGTGACCTTGCCGGTGGCGGCCCACTCGGTCCCGCGCTGAAGGGTGACGATGAACGCCACGCTCTTCATCTGCGTGCCGGCGTGGCCAAGGACGTTGTGGAAGACGCGTCCCTTGCCGTAGTCGATGGTCATGAGGACGGGCTCGTCCCGCCCGGTGCCTTTCTTTTCCTTTTCGGCGAGGGCGGTGGCGAGGATGGTCAGGTTCTTGGCCGGTCCGCGGAGGCTGTGATAGAACTCCTCGGTGGAGTGCATGAACTTCTCGGGCAGACCCTTGGTGACGGGGTGGTCGGGCGCGCGGACGACGATCTGGATGGGATACTGGGGCCCGTGGGCGCCGCCGCGGCCGGGGCTGGTGTCGCGGACGGTCTTGCCGTCCTGCCAGTAGACGTACGGGCCGCTCTTTTCGTTGCGACCGCCCCATCCGCCGACGCCGGTGATCTCGTTGAACTCGGGCCACTCGGGGAAGGCGTTGCTGGCGGCATGGACGACGACCACGCCGCCGCCGTTCTTGACGTACTCGACGAACGCCTTGTTGGTCTCGTCGGGCCAGGCGTCGCCCGTGTAGTTGAGGAGGACGACGTTGTACTTGGCGAAGTCGGGCTTGAAGGTGCTCATGTCGCCCTTCTTGTCGGGCGAGGTGGCCACGTCGACCGTGAAGAGGCCGGTCTCCTCCAGGATCTTCTTCATGATGGGCGTGGTCTCCTGCCAGTTGTGGTTGTTCTGGCCGTCCACGATGAGGCACTTGAGCGCCGGCTCGGCGGCCGCAGCCGGGAGGCCGGCCGCCACCAGCACGCCGGCGGCACAGGCGAGGGTCAAGACGCTTCGGAGGAACATGCGTATCTCCTTTTCGAGGTTCCGTGAGGAGGATGTCGGGTCTGTTGACCCGACCTACGCTGCTTAAACGGTCCGGCCGACGCCCGGTGACGCGCAAAGGCGGCGCGCCGTTCGAGCCGCCGCCGGGCGCCGCGCGGTGTCATTTCGACCGAGCCCTCGCCGCAGGCGAGGGCGAGCGGAGAAATCTCGTTGTTTGCACGCACTGAACAGCGAGATTCCTCGACTCGCTTCGCTCGCTCGGAATGACAACGCGCACACGGCTCAAGGCGCCGGGACCATGCCCCGGCGCAGGCGGCGGCGCGGCATGGCCGCGCCGCTACGGCGTCCGCCGTCACGGCACCGCATAGACGTACACGGCGGTGTTCCAGTTCAGGGGCACCATCTCGCAGCCCATCGGCCGGGCGTGCGGGTCCGGGAGGACCGTGCCGAACGACCACCGCTCGCCGCCCGGCTGCCACCACGTGACCTGGGGCCAGATGACGTCGCCGTCGGCCCGCGGGCCCGTCCGGTGGCGGACCGACTGGCACAGCACGGGGTTCGGCCCGGCCACTTCGCGCTCGAGGCCCGCGACGAACGGCGTTTCGCCGGCGTTGGGAATCAGCCGCTGGTACCGCTCGGGCCGGCTGGCGCGCAGCACGGCCAGGCAACCGGCGATGACGCCGCTGGGCGGGCCGCGGAAGTCGGCCGGCGCGGCCAGGGCCGCCAACGCCTCGGGCGACTCGTTCAGCAGGAGCGACCGCAACTGGACCAGGCTCGGCATAATGTGCGAGTCGTTGCGGACCCGGCGTTCGGCCGGCCACCGCTCCGTCAGGAGGTTCATCTCGGCCCGGACCTCCTCGGCGAGGACCTTCCGGTAGAAGTGGGCCACGTCCTCGTTGTGGAACCGGACCCAGCGGTTGGCGAACTGGCGTTCTTTCGTCTGTTCGGGATAGGTAGGCCCGTCGATTTGCCAGCCGGCGGTGTCGCCCCAGAGGTTCGTCAGGTACACCTCCTCGGGCATGAACTCGACGGTGGGCCAGGGCTGATGCCGGCGGAAGTACTCGGCCCCGCGCTGTTTGACGTAGTGCATGGCCAGTTCGCGCGCGAACATGTAGCAGCCGTAGGCGTAGGCGTCGATGTCGCCGACGCGCCAGGCCATGCGGGCGTAGGCGAGGCACGGGGCGGCCTCGTCGCCGAGTTCGGCGATTGTCCCTCGGCCGAAGGTGGCCCAGTGCGTCTCGGCCGGCGTGCAGAAACACTTCTTCACGAGGTCCCACCGGCGCTCCAGCAGGTCCCAATCGCCCGTGTAATGGGCGTAGCACCAGAGGGTTTCCAGGAGGTTGGTGGCGAACTTGCCGGCGTCGCCCAGGACGCCCCACGAGCCGATGCCGGGGCCCTCCAGGATGTAATACACGCGGCCGGAGTCGGCCGGGTACTCGCGCTCCGTGAAGCGGGCGCCCACGGCCACATCGTTATGAAAATACGTCTTGAGGCTGCCGAGGGCCCGCTGGCGGGTCTCGTCGTCCATGTACGGGAGGGCCTTCGGGTACCACTGGTCGCCCTGGATGGCCCAGCAGAAGTTCTGCATGCCGCCGTGGTCGTAGCGGTAGGCGTCGGCGGCGGGGAACTTCAGGCGCGCCGTCTCGCGCAGCCGCTCCAGCGCCGCCCCCACCGACGGATGGGCCTCGAGGTTCGGCGGCCCGGGCGCCTCGGTCTCGTGCACGTACCGAAGGACGTATAGCGAGGCGTCGAACTCGTTCGTGTTCTCCACCCCCATGTACGGGCCGTAGGGGGTGAACATCTTCGGGTCGACCAGCGGACGCGAGTACGCTACCGGGAACTGCCCGCCCATCGACGCCAGCGCCAGCACGGGGCTGACCGGGGCGAGTTTGCGGTGCGGCGTCTTCCAGTCGTCGTCGATCTCGATCCACTCGAACCGCGACCGGATGGTCACCGCCTCGGTGTTGCGGTCCACGCGGAAACTGTCCTCGCAGTAGATGGGGAACTCGCGCAGCACGTTGGCCCAGTAGCGGATGCGGCCGGCCACATCGGCCGGAAGGCCGTCGGCCCATTCCCACGGGCGGATGCCGCTCTCGGCCAGGCCGTGGGCCGCCAGATATTCGCGCCCCTTCTGCGGCGGCCGGTACGAGCCGTAGAGCGGAAGAAGGACCACGTGCCCCACCGGGCCGTCGAACCGCAGGACCAGGCCGCCCGCGTCGAACGCCACCGACCGCGGCCGGCGCTGAAGGTACACGACGTGCGGGCTGTCCCACTCGGTCCACCCGTCGGCCCCGGCGAACCAGACGAGGATCCAGCACTCGGTCATCGCCTGCGGGTTGATCGGGCCGCCCGCCCGCACCACCGTCGGCGTGCCGGACGAGACGTACGCCGCGAACGTGGGCCCGCCCGGCCCGTCGCCGCCCATGCCGGTGAAGAACGCCAGGTACGGCGTCTTCGCGCGGACCAGCGTGGCGGGGCTGAGTTCGGTCTGGACGACCAGGAACGGGGCGTCGCGCCAGGCCTTGCCGGCGGAGTTCATCGGGCGGACCCGCTCGGGGTGTTTCGTCGCCGCGGCGCGGATGGGGCCGTAGAGGGCCCGCTGGAGGGCGGTGTCGGAGGGGACCTTGTCGGCCGGCCGCCGGCCGGGGGCGTCGGCATCGGCGGCCCGGGCGTCGGCGGCCAAGGCGACCGCGAGCACGCCGGCCGCCAGGGCAAGCGCCAGTGCGAGCGCCGCTGGACGAAGGCGGGATGCAGCGTCGTAACGGGTCATGCCATCGCTCCCGCGCCGGCGCGCTGTAAACGGGCGCCGCCGCCCGTAGGCCGGCACGTCCGGCCCCCGTACTGTTACGGCGCGGAACGGCCGGGAGCAAGGGTTTATTGCGGGGAAAGGGCGGGCTCTCGAGCGGGGCGCGGCCCTACCGCTCGGTCCGCGTGGCGAGTTCCTGCGGCTCGATGCGGGGCGAATGGGCGCCGCACGATTCTTTGCTCGGTTCCTCCTCGCCCTCGGGGGCCGGGTAGAAGCCGAACTGCCTCAAGAGCGCCAACTTCGGCAGGACGTTC
>JADHXV010000019.1 GCA_016782785.1 Planctomycetota bacterium
GGTCGTGCCGACGCGTTCCGGCATCGGCTGGACACCCGGTTCCGAGAAGCCGGCGGCCGTGATGCGGTCAATCATCTCGGTCAGCGAGAACGCGCCGACCATCAGGTTGAACACCGCCGGGATGAGCGGACCAGTCTTCTCGGGGTTCAGGAGAAAATCCTGCACGATCAGCAGGCCGCCGGGCACGAGCGCCCCGTGGGCCTTCGCCAGTTTCATCTCGGCTTGGCTCTCGGGACCGTGCAGGACGTTCGACATCAGGACCACCTCGCGGTCGGCGTTGCCGAACTCGACCTCGTTCCAGTCGCCCACCTGGGCGCGGACGCGCCCGGCCATGCCGAACCGCTCGATAAGTCCCTGGGCAATCTCGACGGCCTCCGCCACGTCCACGACCGTGGCCGAGAGGTCCGGGTACCGCTCGCAGAGGGCCATCGCGTAGGAGCCGGGCCCGCCGCCAACGTCGACGAGCGTGCGGCGGCCCGCCAGGTCGACCCGGTCGCAGAAGGCGGCGGCCCGCCCGGCCATGGCCATGTTGTGCATCGCCAAGACGAAGTCGCGGTACGACCGCATGCGGTCATGGCCCTCGGGCGAGAACACCCAGCCGCCCTGCTTGCCGCGCAGGACCGACTCCAGGTCGCACCAGAACGAGCCGACCTGGGCGTTGTGGGCCAGGACGTTGCCCTGGTACAGGTCGGCCTCGGGCAGAAGCGTGGCGCGGCCCTTAGAGGTGAGGCGCCAGCGGTCGGCCTCACGGTCCGCGGCACCCATCGCCGCCAGAACGATCAGGACCTTCTGGACCATCCGTGCGTCCAGGCCGCGGGCGGCCGCCGCCTGGTCAGCGGTCTGGGGCCCCGCGCCCAACTGCTCGACGAGGCCGGTGGCGCAGGCGGCCTCCAATGCCCTTCCCGCCCGCGATCGCCACGTGTGTCCGGTCAACTCGTTCGCCCAGCGAATTTCCGGTGAATCATGCTCGAAAATCACGGCGGCTCTCTCCGTTGCCCGCACACGGACGTGTCCCGAAGATTATACCACCAGGGCCGCCATCGCCTTGCGGAATCCAGCCGGTCCCGCTAGAGTGGTGCGCCCGCCCCCTTGTGGGCTGCCAGGAAACGAAGGCAGACGTCATCGCCGGGAGCCGACGCCGCGTGCCCAGAGCCGCTACCAAGACGGAACGTCGCCTGAGGAGCCTCGTGCGCCGGCATGGGACGCCGCTGCTGGCCGTCAGCCGTTCGGCACTCAGGGCCCAGTGGGACCGTTTCCGCGAGGCGTTCCCCCGTGTCGAGCCGTTCTACGCCGTGAAGGCCAACCCGAACCCGGCGGTGCTCAAACTGCTGGCGGCCGCGGGGGCGTCGTTCGACGCGGCGTCGCTGGCCGAGATCGACGCTGTGCTGGACGCCGGGGCACCGGCGTCGCGGATCATCTTCGCCAACACGATCAAGCCGTCGGCTGCGATCTCCGGCGCGGCGGCGCGCGGCGTGGACCTGATGACGTTCGACAGCGAGTACGAACTGGACAAGATCGCCGCTCACGCCCCTGGGACCCGCGTCATCGTCCGCATCAAGGTGCCGAACGTCGGCTCGGCGATCGAGTTGTCACTGAAGTTCGGCGTGGAACCGGCCGACGCCATCGACCTGCTGATCAAGGCCCACAAGATGGACCTGAGGCCGGTGGGGGTGAGTTTCCACGTGGGCAGCCAGTGCACGCGGGCCGAGAACTACGTCGACGCCCTCGAGATGGCCGCCATCATCCTCCGCGACGCTCACCTCAAGCGGCTGCCTATCGACATCGTGGACATCGGCGGCGGGTTCCCGATTCCCCACTTCGACCGCGAGCACGACCCGTTCGACGACACTGTGGCGGTCATCTCGCAGGAAATCGACCGGCTGTTTGACGCGAACGTGCGGCTCATCGCCGAACCCGGCCGTTTCGTCGTGGGACCCGCCGGCACGCTCGTCATGCGCGTCGTCGGCAAGGCCATCCGCGAGAACAAGCACTGGTACTACCTGGACGACGGCGTCTACGGGGCCTTGAGCGGCCTGATGTTCGACCACGCCAAGTACCAGTACAAAGCGCTGCGCGACGGTAACACGCAACTCTCGACCCTGGCAGGCCCGACGTGCGACAGCCTCGACATCATCGCCCGCGGCGAGCAGTTGCCCGAACTTGAACTCGGCGACATCGTCTACGTCCCGAACATCGGCGCGTACAGCGTGGCGACCGGCACGAACTTCAACGGTCTCCCGCCCGCCAAGGTGGTCACGGTCCCGTAAAGCCCCGAGCCGCGCATTGCAGGGAGAAACCATGAAACGATCGCATCGCGTCCGCAAGGACCCTTCGGAACTGCCCGACTGGATGCGCAAGAAGAAATGCCCCCGCAAGGATGCCTACCTGTCGGGACGGCGCATCCTGCCCCCCGGGATCACCGGCCGCGAGTCCCTGGGCAAGGTCATACAGGAGACGTTCCTGGCCTACAACGCCGCCCGCCTCCGCGAGGGATGCGAACTCTATACCAGCCGCATGCTCGAGCCGGACGTCACCGTCGGCATGAGCCTGGCGGGCGCCCTGACGCCGGCCGGCCTCGGCTGCTCGTGCATCGTCCCCCTGGTGAAGGCCGGCTTCATCGACTGGATCGTTGCCACCGGCGCCAACCTCTATCACGACCTGCATTTCGCCTTCAACCTGCCGCTGCACATGGGCAGCCACCTGGTGGACGACGCCGACCTGCGGGAGAACGACGTCGTCCGCATCTACGACGTCCTCTTGGGCTACACCGACTGCCTCATGGCCACCGACGAGATTCTGCGCGGCATCCTGGTGCAGCCCGAGTTCCAGAAAGAGATGGGGACGGCCGAACTTCACTACCTCCTCGGCAAGTACGCCGCCGAGTGGGAACGCAAGAGCAAACTCAAGGACGTGTCGGTCCTGGCCGCCGCCTACCGCGCCGGCGTACCGGTGTACACGTCGAGCCCCGGCGACTCGACCATCGGCATGAACGTGGCCGGCGTCGAGATTCGCGGCAACAAACTCCGTCTCAACCCGTCGATTGATGTCAACGAGACCACCAGTTACGTCCTCGCGGCCAAACGCTCGGGCGGCAAGAGCGCCGTCGTCCTCATGGGCGGCGGAAGCCCCAAGAACTTCATGCTCCAGACCGAGCCGCAGATTCAGGAAATCCTCCGCATCAAGGAGGTCGGCCAGGACTACTTCTTCCAGGTCACCGACGCCCGGCCCGACACGGGCGGCCTCTCGGGCGCCACGCCGCACGAGGCCGTCTCGTGGGGCAAGGTCGACCCCAACCGCCTGCCCGACGCCGTCGTCTGCTACACCGACACCACGATTGCCCTGCCCATCCTGACGCACTACGCCCTGGCGAACCACAAGAAGCGCAAACTCAAACGCCTCTACGATCGGCGCGAGGAACTCATGGAGGCCCTGATCCGCGAGTACTTCGCCCACAACAAATGACGCCGCCCGCAATGCCATGCTGCCGGCTCGCCGCCGCCGAGGGACAGCCTATGCCTGATCGCCGCCGTCCCCTTGCCGCCATCGTTGCGGCCACCGTTGCTGTCGCCCTGGCCGTCGCCTTCTCCGCCACTGCCATGGCCGGCGGTGGGCCCGAGAATGTCTTCCTGGTCGTCAACGAGGACAGTTGGGCCTCCATGGCCGTCGCGAACGAGTACGCGCACCTGCGGGGCGTGCCGCCCGGCCACATCATGTACCTGGCGGACCTGCCGGGCTTCGAGCAGATGGGCGTCGATGCCTTCCGCGCAAAGATCCTCGAACCCGTCCTCCAGGCCATCCAGGACCGAGGCCTGGCCAACCAGATCGACTACGTCATCTACTCGAGCGACCTGCCGTGGGGCATCGACGTCGGCTCGGACGTCGGCGACCGCGAACTGCCGAAGTTCATCACCAAACGCGCCAGCATCAACGGGCTGACATACCTCTACGATCTCGTCCTCCAGAAGGACATCCAGTACCTGTCGCTGGCATCCAACGCCTACTACCGGCAGCCGAAGCGCCGCGTCCCGCAGCGCGAGTGGACGCCCGAGGAACAGGCCGAGGTCGTCCGCGCCTACGAGCACATTCGCGAGGGCCGGTGGGCCGAGGCCGAGAAGGTCCTCCGTCCCCTGGCCGAGAAGCATCCCGGCACAGCGGAGGTCCACTACAACCTGGCGTGCTGCCTGGCCCGGCTGGACCGGCCCGAGCAGGCCGTTACCGCCCTCGAAAAGGCCATCCAGGCCGGCTGGGCCGACGCCGATCACACCCGCCAGGACGCCGACCTCGCCCCGCTGCGCGACCGCGAGGACTTTAAGCGGCTGCTCGACCGCATGGCCAAACCGGTCTTCGACGTGGAGCCCGCCACGGCCTTTCGAAGCACGTATGCCTGGTCGCCCACGGGCCGGCGGACCGAGCCGCACCAGGGCCGCCGCTACATGCTCTCGATGATGCTTGCCGTGACCAGCGGACGCGGCAACTCGCTCGACGAGGTCCGCGGGTACCTTCGGCGCAGCGCCTCGGCCGACGGCACGGCCCCCAACGGCACGGTCTACCTGATGAAGAACGGCGACATCCGCTCGCGGACCCGCGAGTGGGCGTTTGCGGCCACCGTCGCCAAACTCCAGGACCTGGGCATCCGGGCCGAGATCCGCGACGGCGTCCTCCCGAAGAACAAGCCCGATGTCGCCGGCCTCGTCGTCGGATCCGCCAGTTTCGATTGGAAGACGTCCGGCAGCACTATTTTGCCGGGCGCCATCTGCGAGCACCTCACCAGCAGCGGGGCCGTCATGCTTGCCCACGCCGGCCAGACACCCATCTCCGAGTTCCTCCGCTACGGGGCCGCGGCCTCCAGCGGGACGGTGATCGAGCCGATGGCCATCCAGGCCAAGTTCCCGTCGCCCCTCATGCAAGTCCACTACGCCTCCGGCGCATCGGTCGCCGAGGCGTTTTACCAGTCGATCCTCGGGCCATACCAACTCCTCATCGTCGGCGACCCGCTGTGCCGGCCGTGGGCGAAGATTCCGCAGGTGACCGTCGAGGGCCTCCGACCCGGCCAGACCGTCAAGGGCACGCTGCACCTGAAACCGGGCGTCGCGAACCTCAAGGCCAACCAGATTGACCATTACGAGTTGCTCCTCTGGGGCGGCCTGCTCCACCAGTGCCGGCCCGGCGAGACCATCGAGGTCGATACGACGACCCTCTCGGACGGCTACCACGACCTGCGCCTCGTGGCCGTGGCCTCCGACGCCCTGGCCACCCGCGGCCGGCTGCTCCTGCCGGTCACCGTGAACAACGCGGGCCAGGCGCTGGCGGTCACGGGTCCAGCGGAGAAGACCGTGGCGTGGGGCGAACCGCTTCGGCTCTCCGCGTCGCTGGAGGGAGCCCAGGAGATCCGCTTCCTGCACAACGCCCGTATTCTGGCCACCATCGAGGGCGCGCGCGGCGAGGTCGAAATCGACACCCGCCGACTCGGCCTCGGGCCAGTCCGCATCCTACCGGTGGCCTGCTTGCCGCCCGAGGGCAAGGTGAAACCGTCGGACTTCGCGAAGGCCTCGCGGCCGGCGGCGCTGACGGGCGGGAAGGTCCATCCGGGGACGTGCGTGGCCGCCACCCCGGTCGAGGTCGAGATCGTCGGCCCGGCCGCTTTACCCGCCACAGAGGCGCCGCCCGAGAAGGATCGCCATAAAGGCCTCCGGCTCAAGGTCGACGGCGCCGAGGCCGTCCGCATCGAGAGCGCCCGCGACACCAACTGGCTCCAGGCGGCGGGCGCCCGCAACGGCAAGACGTTCGATCTCCAGGGCTACGTGGAGGTGAAGACCCAGGGCCTCTACCAGGTCCAGGTGCGCGCGGGCGCCGAGGTGGCCCTCGAGATGGACGGCCGGCGGCTCGAGGCGCCCCCCTCGGACCGTTGGGGCTTTATCCCGGTGCACCTGGCGGCCGGCTGGCATCGGTTCCGCGCGAGCGGCACGGCCGGCCAGCCGCCCAGGCTGGACGTTCGCTTCGGCCTTAGCGGCACACGGGAAGTGGGGGCCGAGCAGTTCGTCTGCAACGGCCCGTTTGCGGAGAAAAAAGCCGGCGAGTGAACCCGGCACCTGCGGCCGGCGTCTATACTGCCGGAGAAGAATGCAATTCCACCAGCGGCTCCCGCGTTTGACTGGCTGAAGGGATCAGCCATGCAAACGAGAGCGGGCATTGCCGGGGATGAACGGCGGTCCTCCCGCCGGGCGTTGATGCGCAGCCAAAGCATCGCGGCAGTAGCCGCCTCCGGGCCGGTGAGCGACCGGCAGCCGGCCGCGCCGCCCGTCGGCGGGTGGCTGGCCCTGCTGGCAGCACGGAACCCGAAGGACATGATCGACGTCAACACCATCTCGATTCGGCCCGCGCGGCGCGGCGACCTGGCGCCCCTGGTTGAGTTTCTCCTGACGGCCCCGCCGACGCCCGGCGATTCGTCGCCACCGGCAGCGGTGACCACGCACGACCTGCCGAACCACCTTGTGGCCGAGCACGACGGGCACATCGTCGGCGCCATCCGCACCCACCCGAGCGCCGGCCGCTGCGCCGCCATCACCCTGCCCGGGCTGCTGGAGTGGGACGAACGGCTGGCGGCCCGTCTGTTTCGGGCCGCGGCCGAGCACGCGGAGCGCCGGCACGGGTCCCGGCTCATCCAGACGCTGCTTGCGCCGGAGCGCGCCGAGCGGACCATCGCCGCCCTCGAGCGGGCGGGCTACGCCCTGCTGGCCACGCTCGCCTACATGTGCCGCCCCATTTCATCGGCCGACTTCGCAAGAAGCCCCGAGGATGAGATCACGTGGCAGCCCTACACGCGGCTGCGGCACCACCGGTTCGCCGAGACCATCGACGCCACCTACCGCGGCAGCCTCGACTGCCCCGACCTGGCCGGCCTGCGAACCGTGCACGACTCGATCAGCACCCACAAGCAGACGGGGCGCTTCCAGCCCAGGCGGTGGCGACTGGCGGTCATGGGCCGAAGCCCCGTCGGCGTCGCCCTGGTCAACGAACTCCGCGGGCGTGGCGAACTTGTGTACCTGGGTCTTGTGCCGGAGGCCCGCGGCCAAGGCGTCGGACGGGCCCTGATCGACCGCGCCATCCAGGACACCGCCGAAATGGGCTTGGCCCGGTTGGCCCTGGCCGTCGATACCCGCAACGAGCCGGCCGTCCGGCTCTACGATTCGGCCGGGTTCACCGAGACGCACCGCCGACTGGCGTACTTCGTGCCGGGCAACCGGCTGGAAGCGCTGGAGGAATGACGCGCGCCAGCCTGCGCCCCTTCATCCCAACAGCGCCCGGGCGTCGTCCAGGCGGTCCGGCCGGATGCGGGCCCGGTCATCCACCGTTTCCACGAGTCCCTCGGTTTCCCACCCCACGACGGCGTCGCGGACGGTTTCGGCGTCGTAGAACCGCCGCTTCTCGGGCCACGCCTGGAAAGAGAGGACCGTCAGGCCGGGGCCCGTCGGCTCCTTCTCGGACGCTTTGGCCTCGGCGTGGGCCACGAGGCACCGCAGCAGATCCTCGCGGCACAGGCGTTCGATGCGGCCGGGCGAATCGTCCAGGCTGCCCACGAACCGCTCGACGCTCGTGTAGTCCGGGTACCGCGAGCCGATGAAATCGCGGATCGAGAGGGCGCCGTCCTTCCCGGCCGGCAGGTTCCCCTTGAGGTGGGCCTCGATACACAGGAGGCCGACCGTGCGCATGATACGTTCGGCGGCCTCGTCGGCGTCCTGATCGGCGTCGGCGGCCCAGAGGAAGTCCAGGCCCAGGGCCACGCGTATGTCGCGCCCCTTGCCCTGGCCCTCCGCCGGCGCCACCTCGAACGCCCCGACGAACGGCGGCAGGTCGGCCGCCGCCCCTGCCCCCAGAAACCGCACGCGGTGGCGCGAGCCGCCCGCTTCCAGCATGACCGTGTCGCGTCCGTTCATGGTTCCTCGGCCAACCGAATGTCCCCGGCCGCTTCCGCGGCCGGCTCGATGCCCGCCTACGCCACCGTCACCTCGTTACAGAGGTACACGTCCTGGACCGTGTTCAGGAGCTTGACGCCCTCTTTCCTCGGCCGCTGGAACGCCTTGCGGCCGGTAATGAGGCCCGACCCGCCGGCCCGCTTGTTGATGACGGCGGTGCGGCTGGCCTCGGCGAAGTCGTTTTCGCCCGAGGCGCCGCCTGAGTTGATCATCGGCACGCGCCCCATGTAGCAGTTGACGACCTGCCAGCGGGTCCACTCGATGGGGTGGTCGGTGGCCAGTTCATCGTACACGCGGTCGTCGGTCCGGCCGTACTTCTGCTCCTTGGCCATCGCCTTGTACCCGCCGTTGCACTGCGGGGCCTTCTGCTTGACGATGTCGGCCTCGATGGTGACGCCCAGGTGGTTGGCCTGGCCCGTGAGGTCGGCGGCCAAGTGATAGTCGGCCTCCTTGGTCTTGAAGGCGCTGTTCCTGAGGTAGCACCAGAGGACGGTGAACATGCCGCGCTCGTGCGCGTGCATGAACGCCTCACTCACCTCCTGAATCTGGCGTCGCGCCTCCTCGGAGCCGTAGTAGATGGTCGCGCCGACGGCGGCCGCCCCCATCCAGTAGGCCTGCTCCACCTGGGCGAACATCGTCTGGTCGTAGACGTTCGGGTAGGTCAGGAGTTCGCTGTGATTGAGTTTGCAGATGAACGGGATCCGGTGGGCGTACGTGCGCGCCACGGCCCCCAGGACGCCCAGCGTCGAGGCGCACGCATTGCACCCGCCCTCGATGGCCAGGCGGACGATGTTCCCGGGGTCGAAGTACTCCGGGTTCGGCGCGAACGAGGCCGCCCCCGAATGCTCGATGCCCTGGTCCACCGGCAGAATGGAAAGGTACCCCGTGCCCGCCAGCCGGCCCGTGTGGAAGAGGCGGTGCAACTGCGTCAGCACGGGCGTCGGGCGATCCGTCTGCGTGACAACGCGGTCCAGGAAGTCCGGCCCGGGCAGGTGGAGTTGGTCCTTCGCGATACCCGTGGCCTTGTGAGTGAGCAGGTCGTCGGCCTCGCCGCCAAGGTACTTGCGAATCTTGTCGATGCCAGCCATAGTCGCCCCCTTTCGTTGTAAGGTACGCCGAATCGGCCTTGTGTATTCACGCGCGAGGCGGTCGCGCCGAACGCTCGAACCAGCGTCGATGGCACTCCAACCGGTCCGGCAGATTATCCTGACTATAGCGGGGCCGCCACGGCCGGGTCAACCATGTTGCCGTTCGACGCATGGACCGCGGCGGGCCGGGCCCACAGTTAGCCGCCGGGCTTGTCCTTGTTCGGTAGGGACCCGTATGGGCCCGGCGCGTAAATCCTCCCATCGAGGGAGAGGGAGGCACACGCAGCCGCGGCGCGCCGCGGCCTACATGGACAAGGCCGGCGTTCACTCGATGCCCACGACGCGGCACGCCATCGGCGGCACCTCCGTCCCATCGGGCAGGCGGAACGGCTCCTGGCCAAAGTTGACGGTCACGGTGACGCCGCTGGCGAAGACCGTCTGCTGGACGTCGCGGTCGGGCGTCAAAAACCGGTGGTCGGTCATCTCGGCGTAGCCGGTGGCCCGGGCCACGGGGCACGTCGCCCGGTAACTCTGCACGAAGCGGTCGCGATGCTCGCGCCAGAAGTCGCGGCGGAACATGAACATCGGCGGCGTGCCGTAGAGGGCGTTGAAGAGGTCGCGCTTGTCCCACAGGCTGGGCAACTTGTTGTTGTAGTCGCCCCAGTACCACTGGGCCACGACGCAGTCGTGATAGACGAGTTCCCATAGAGGCAGCCGATACCGGTGGCCGACCTGGAACGTGGCCACCCGCTCGGGCACCTCGTCCCAGATGCGGCCCATGTCGCGGCCGGCGTCGGGCACGCGGTACGGGCCCAGGCTCAGCATCCCTTCGAAGTAGTGGACGACCGGGACGGCGGCCTCGTGGCCGGTCTCGCTGCCGCAGACCAGGTTGAACTCGCCGGACACGACGCGCAGCAGTTCCATTTTCCAATGGCGGCTTTCGCTGCGCGTCAGCGGATGGTCGGGATGGTAGCACTCGCGCCACGACGAGGCGGTGGTGGTGTCGATGAAGCGGCAGCGGTAGGGAGAGTCCTTGAGTTCGTCGCCGATGCGCCGGCGGGCGAGGTCCGGCGCCAGGCGGTCGCACAGCACGCCGCACGGATACATCGTGCCGTCCTTGCCGCGCACCTGCCAGCCGCGGCGCCATTGGCCGCGGGCGTCGAGCATGAGGCCGTCGGGCCAGGCCTCGGTGGGCCAGTCGCCGTGCACACCGCCAAGGAAGTTGAAGTTGGCCGGGTTCATGACGTCCTGGTAGATGTCGTACCGGCTCGTCAGGACGCCCGTCATTTCGTTCATGGCCTTAATCTGGTCGGGCGGCTCGCGGTGGCTCCATAGGATGCGGTTGATGCCGGACTCCTGCATCTCGCGCACCATGCCGACGGCGTCGCGGTCCCAGCACCAGACGTTGACGGCCCCGACCAGGAGGTCCACGGCCGGGCAGGCCTTGCGTTTCTCGGCCAGGGTCTTCAGCAGGCCGACGCTCTTAGCGTGTTCGCGGTACCGTTTGCACATGGCCACATGGCCGCCGCGGTCGAAGAAGACGTACCGCAGCCGCCGGGCATAGCCGAGCCTGCCCTTCTCGGGCTCCCATTCCGGGGTCACGACGAGGCGGTCGTCGGCCCGGTCGATGCGGATGGCGGCGTCGTCGGGCGTCTCGATGATGGCCATGTGGCCGGCCTCGCCGTCGGTGACGCCCCAGAAGCCCATGCAGATGCCGTGGCCGCCGTACGCGATGAGCCGCATGGGAGGAATCGCCGCGTCGTCCACCGGGTACGAGATGCCCTCGTTCATCGGGACGACCAGGTACGGCGGCTGTCGGTCCTTGGCCTGCTCGCCCTTCTCTGCCAGCGCATCGGCCGTGAAGGGGTGCGGGAACGCAAGAGGCTTGGCCAGGTCGGCGTTGGCGGAAAGCGTGACGGTGAACTCGGCGGCCGCGGCGTCCAGGACGAGTTCGCCCTGCCCGTCCAGGCCCGACCGCGGATCGAGCCAATGGAAGGTGATGCGCCGGTCCTTGGCCTGGGCATCGACCATGACGAGGCCTCCCGGCCCAACGTGCTGCGTCCACTCGCGACCGCTCGGCTTCTGGACGACTTTCAGCCGGCCGTCCGGCCTGGTGAACGTGACGGCAAGGCCGGGGTTCTCGACCGTCAGAAGCGAAGGTGGTTGGTAGGCGCTGACCATGGCCTTGATCTGGCCGTCGCGCTCGAGGCTGAACGAGTCGAACCACACGGTGGCCGGGCCGGTGCCAATGAGCCGCGGCACAATGACCCCGGAGCCAAACGGGACGGCGAACCGCGCGCGAAGGGTCTGCCAGTCGTCGCCTGCGGTGGTCGTGTGGCCGCCGTAGGCCCAGTCCAGGACCTTGTCGCCGCTGCCGTGGAGGATGACACCGAGCGTGACCGAGCCCTCGCCCTGAACCTTGACGCGGCCGGAAAGGACGAAGCGGTCGCCCGGCTGGGCGCGGATGCGTTCGGCCCGGCCAAGGCTCCAGTCCCCGCGGCCGGTGTGCTCGATGCGAAAGACGGGCGGCTTGCCGCCGGGGACGTCGTTGTCGACAACGGCCCGGCTGGCGCCGGCGTCGCGGCTCCAGAACCGATCCCAGCCTTCGGGCCAAGCGTCCGCCTTTCCCACCGCAGCACCGACTTCAGGTCCCGCAGCCGCCGCCAGGACACCCATAACGAGCACGAGCGGAATCATGGTCTTTCGCATGGCGGTCTCCCACCTGGTCCTTGGGCTATTAAACCCGCTGCACGGGCGATGCGAAGCGAAAAAACGGCCGGGGCCGGCACGGGACGGGTTTAACCGCATGCGGGCCGAGCGCAAGGGAGAACCCATGTCACGTGCAGGCCGATTGACCCGGCGGCAATTCCTGAAGGGTGCAACTGCGACCGTCTGCGCGGCGCCGATGGTCGTCGCAGCCGAGGCGTTCGGCGCGAACGACCGCATCCAACTGGCCGGCATCGGCATGGGAGGCCGCGGCACGTACGTCTTCTGGAACCTGGCCCGGCGGCCGGGCGTCCAGCCCGTGGCCGTCTGCGACGTCATGGGCCGGCGCCTGGAACCCCTGAAAGCCCAGGGCCTGGCGGTTTACCGCGACTACCGCGAGATGCTGGCCCGCGGCGACATCGACGCCGTCACCGTGGCCACGCCCACCCAGTGGAAGCCGCTGCACACGGTGGCCGCCGCCAAGGCCGGGGCCGACGTCTTCTGCGAGAAGCCGAGTTCGCTGACCATCGGCAACGGGCGGGCGATGGTCGAGGCGATCCATCGGTACGGCCGCGTGTTCCAGCACGGGACGCAGCAGCGCAGCGCCCCGGAGTTCCGCTTCGCGTGCGAGATGGTCCGGAGCGGACGCGTCGGACGCCTGAAGCACGTGGAAGTGTACGTGACCGGCCCGCCCCAGCCGTGCAACCTGCCGGCCGAGCCGTGCCCGCCGGACATCGACTGGGACCTGTGGCAGGGTCCGGCGCCGTGGCGGCCGTTCAACTCGCGGATCGTCCTGGCGGGCTGGGAGGGGTACCGCGAGTATTCGGGCGGCGGGTTGGCCGGGTGGGGCAGCCACCATTACGACATGGCCCAGTGGGGCCTGGGGGCCGACGACACGGGGCCGGTCGAGATTCTGCCGCCCAATGGCCGCGACCGCCCGCACCTGACATTCCGGTACGCCAGCGGCGTGCCCGTCTATCACATGAACCAGATGGGCGACTGGGCCGTGGTGTTCGTGGGCGAGGAGGGCAAGGTGGCCGTCAACCGCGGCCGACTCGAGACGTGGCCCGAGAGCCTGATGCGGACGCCCACCCAGCCCGACGAGGTGCACCTCTACCACAGCGACGACCACGGCGGGAACTTCCTGTGGGCGATTCGCAATCGGCGGCCGGCGGCGGCCAGCGCTGAGATCGCCCACCGGACGATGACCGTGTGCCACCTGGGGAACATCTGCTGGGAACTCTGGCGGCCGCTGAAGTGGGACCCGGCGGCCGAGCGGTTCGTCGGCGACGCCACGGCCGACCGTCTGCTGGACCGGCCGATGCGGTCGCCGTGGACGCTGTAGCGCCAGATGTACCGCGCGGCGGCGGGCTGTCCGCCAGCCGGCCACGATGGGGCCGCAGGTCGTGCCAGGATAGCCGCCGGTCCGGACGGGCGCAAAAAGAGAGCCGGGCCGTTCGGGCCCGGCTCGGAAGATAACTCCGGCAGTCACCTACTCTCGCCCCGAAGGACTACCATCGGCCGGAACGGGCTTAACTTCTGTGTTCGGAATGGGAACAGGTGTGGCCCCGTCCGTATAGCCACCGGAATGCTCGGGAAGGCGCGTGAGGCGCCTTCGTATTCACTTGTGAACGCTCACGTCACGCGAACGTACCCCGAGTTCACACTCGGGGCTCGGGTCGCGTCGGGTGGTGCACAGCGGCAAGTGCGAGGAGTGCTTCTGAGACGGACGGTATTCTGCTCTCCGCGGGCGCCCCGGAGGGGGCGCGGGCGATGAGAGGAAAGAATACGTGTGGTCAAGCGATTGGCCATTAGTACCGGTCGGCTGAGCACATTTCTGCGCTTACACGTCCGGCCTATCAACCTGGTAGTCTTCCAGGGGCCTCTCTCCCTTTCGGGAATGGATGCCTTGTCTTGAGGGGGGCTTCACGCTTAGATGCTTTCAGCGTTTAGCCGTTCCGTGCTTGGCTACCCTGCGGTGCCGCTGGCGCGACAACAGGTACACCCTAGGCACGTGCCTCAAAATCCTCTCGTACTAATGAGACAGCCTCTCAAGCATCCTACGCCCACGGCAGATAGGGACCGACCTGGCTCACGCCGGTCTGAACCCAGCTCGCGTAACACTTTAATCGGCGAACAGCCGAACCCTTGGGACCTTCTTCAGCCCCAGGATGTGTTGGGCCGACATCGAGGTGCCAAACCGCACCGCCGCTATGGACGCTCGGGTGCGATCAGCCTGTTATCCCCGGGGTACCTTTTGTCTGTTGAGCGATGGCCCTTCCACACGGGACCACCGGATCACTAGGACCTGCTTTCGCATCTGCTTGTCCTATCGGACTCGCAGTCAAGCGCCCTTCTACCCTTACGCTCTGCGCACGATTGCCAACCGTGCTGAGGGCACCTTTGTGCTCCTCCGTTACCTTTTGGGAGGAGACCGCCCCAGTCAAACTGCCCGCCTAGCACTGTTCCCCGACCGGATAACGGTACGAGGTTAGAACCCTAGACACACAAGGGTGGTATTTCAAGGTTGGCTCCACGCGGACTAGCGTCCGCGCTTCGGTGCCTCCCACCTATCCTACACATGCATGCCCAAGACCCAATGCCAGGTTGCAGTAAAGGTCCACGGGGTCTTTCCGTCTTGCCGCGGGTAGGTCGCATTCTCACGACCACTGCGATTTCACCGAGTCCCTCGTGGAGACAGCGCCCCAGTCGTTACGCTATTCATGCACGTCGGAACTTACCCGACAAGGAACTTCGCTACCTTAGGACCGTCATAGTTACGGCCGCCGTTAACCGGGGCTTCGGTCGCCAGCTTCGCCTCCCGAAGGAGGCTAACCGCCTTCCTTAACCTTCCGGCACCGAGCAAGCGTCAGTCTCTATACGTCCTCTTACGAGTTTGCAGAGACCTGTGTTTTTGGTAAACAGTCGCCAGGGCCGATTTTCTGTGGCCTCTCGGATGCGGGTTGCATACGAGGAGGCACCCCTTATTCCAAAGTTACGGGGTCATTTTGCCGAGTTCCTTCACGAGGGTTCTCTCGAGCGCCTGAGGCTTCTCGCCACGCCTACCTGTGTCGGTTTTAGTACGGACACCCCTGTCAGTCCTTACGAAGCTTTTCTCGGCCGATCTCGCAGAGACTCGGATCTCAGAG
This sequence comes from Planctomycetota bacterium, assembly GCA_016782785.1. Lineage (GTDB taxonomy): Bacteria > Planctomycetota > Phycisphaerae > FEN-1346 > FEN-1346 > BS750m-G62. The sequence continues at coordinate 14,917 of JADHXV010000019.1, forward strand.
CGACCCTCGCCCTTCGGCTTGGGGCCATAGATGCGGCGGATTTGCCTACCGCGACCCCTTGCCTGCGGGATTGCCATTTCCGTTCGGCATCTCTCCGAAAAGATCGGCGTCCCTCCGCAAGTTCAAGCCCGACAGAAGTGGTGCAGGAATATTAACCTGCTGCCCATCGCCTACGCCTCTCGGCCTCGGCTAAGGATCCGACTAACCCTGGGCGGACTTACCTTCCCCAGGAAACCTTAGGCTTTCGGCGGACAGGATTTTCACCTGTCTTATCGCTACTCACACCGGCATTCTCACCTGGTATCGCTCCACCGCTCCTTGCGGTACGGCTTCAACGCGGATACCAGCGCTCCCCTACCACTGCACCCCGAAGGGTGCAATCCGCGGCTTCGGTGCCATGCTTAGTCCCGTTCCTTCTCGGCGCCCAAATGCTCGACCGGTAAGCTGTTACGCACTTTTTAAATGGTGGCTGCTTCTAAGCCAACATCCCGGCTGTCTTAGCATTCGGACTTCCTTAAGCACTTAGCATGGCTCTGGGACCTTAGCCGACGGTCTGGGCTGTTTCCCTCTCGACGCTGAACATTATCGCCCGGCGTCTGACTCCCGGGGTAGTCACCGCGGTATTCGGAGTTTGGTTGAAATGGGCACCCTCGCGGGCCCCATTTTCATTCAGTCGCTCTACCCCCGCGGTGTAGTTACCCGAGGCTAGCCCTAAAGCTATTTCGGGGAGAACAAGATATCTCCCAGTTTGATTAGACTTTCACTCCTCCCCACAGGTCATCCCCTAACTTTTCAACGTTAGTGGGTTCGGTCCTCCAGCCCGTTTTACCGGACCTTCAACCTGCCCATGGGTAGGTCACTGAGGTTTCGTGTCTGGTCCGCACGACTCGGGCGCGCTTGTCACACTCGCTTTCGCTACGGCTACGCCCCGGAAGGGCTTAACCTGGCCGTACAGACCAACTCGCCGGTCCATTATGCAAAAGGTACGCCGTCACCCATTCCCCGCCCGAAGGCGGGGCATAGGGCTCCGACCGCTTGTAGGCACATGGTTTCAGGTACTTTTCACTCCCCTCGACGGGGTTCTTTTCACCATTCAGTCACCCTACTGGTTCACTATCGGTCGCTGGAGAGTACTTAGCCTTGGAAGGTGGGCCTCCCTGCTTCACACGGAGTTCCACGAGCACCGTGCTACTCTGGGTCACCGGACGGAGGGCCCGACGCCTTTCGCCTACGGGGCTATCACCCGCTATGGCGGACCTTTCCAGATCCTTCGGCTAGGCCGGCCTTTCTGTTCTCCGTATGTCCGGGCCCGCAACCCCCGCCCTAAGGCGGGTTTGGGCTGATCCGCTTTCGCTCGCCGCTACTGACGGAGTCGCGTTTGCTTTCCTCTCCTCCGGGTACTTAGATGTTTCAGTTCCCCGGGTTGGCTCCGACGGCCTATGCATTCAGCCGACGGTGAGCCGGGTGGGTTGCCCCTCCGGCTCGGGTTGCCCCATTCGGGAATCCCGGGATCAACGCTTGGTTGGCAGCTTCCCCAGGCTTATCGCAGCCTCCTACGCCCTTCATCGCCTTCCAGCGCCTAGGCATCCACCATGCGCCCTTAGTAGCTTGACCACACGAATTCTTGCCTCGCTGGCCCACCGCCTGGGCGTCGCGCCCATGCGGCGGCGGAGACAGGAACCGCCCCCCTTGCGGGGGACCGTGGTCCGCCTCAGAGCACAATCTCACTGCTTGCGCAATGGATTCCTACTCGCTTTTTTGCCGCTATGCACTTGTCAAAGAACCCGACACGTTCCAACGCGGAACGCGGAAGTGGGAACGCGAAACGTTCCACATTCCGGCTTCCCCGTTCCGAGCTGGTGGAGCCGATGGGATTCGAACCCACGGCCTCCTGGTTGCAAACCAGGCGCTCTCCCAACTGAGCTACGGCCCCGCCAAACGCGGAATTCGAAACCGGGAACGCAGAACGTTCCGCATTCCCACTTCTCACTTCCACGTTCAGAATGGTGGGCCCAGGTGGATTCGAACCACCGACCTCGCCCTTATCAGGGGCGCGCTCTAGCCGACTGAGCTATGAGCCCACGGACATTTCGATTTTAGATTTTCGATTTCAGATCGCTGGCCGAAGGCACCGGCCGTCCCATCGAAAACCGAAAATCTAAAATCGAAAATCCGCATGAGGTCGGGCACAGTTCGAGCCTGCGCAGAGCAGGAGTGTGCTGACATTTACCCGGCCCCGTAGGGCCAGGCCTAGGGTACTCCCTAGAAAGGAGGTGATCCAGCCGCAGGTTCCCCTACGGCTACCTTGTTACGACTTAGTCCCCGTCACCAAGCTTACCGTCGGCGCCTCCCTCCCTTGCGGGTTGGGTCAGCGACTTCGGGTACTCCCGGCTTCGGTGGCTTGACGGGCGGTGTGTACAAGGCTCAGGAACACATTCACTGCGGCGCTGCTGATCCGCAATTACTAGCGATTCCAACTTCATGCAGGCGAGTTGCAGCCTGCAATCCGAACTGGGGCGGGTTTTTAGGGATTCGCTGGGCCTCGCGGCTTTGCATCCCGCTGTGCCCGCCATTGTAGCACGTGTGCAGCCCTGGGCATAAAGGCCATGAGGACTTGACGTCATCCCCACCTTCCTCCGCGTTCACCGCGGCAGTCCCCTTAGAGTCCCCGGCATGACCCGCTGGTAACTAAGGGCAAGGGTTGCGCTCGTTAAGGGACTTAACCCGACACTTCACAGCACGAGCTGACGACAGCCATGCAGCACCTGTGCAGGCTTAGGGCTGAACCTATCGTTCCCCTTTCGGGGTTCTACTACCTGCATGTCAAGCCCAGGATAAGGTTCTTCGCGTTGCCTCGAATTGAGCCACATGCTCCACCGCTTGTGTGAGCCCCCGTCAATTCCTTTGAGTTTCAGCCTTGCGACCGTACTCCCCAGGCGGCACACTTAACGGTTTCCCTGCGGCAGGGATGGTCGTCAGAACCTCCCCCACCTAGTGTGCATCGTTTAGGGCCAGGACTACCGGGGTATCTAATCCCGTTCGCTCCCCTGGCTTTCGGACCTCAGCGTCAGGACACCCCCAGCGACCTGCCTTCGCCATTGGCGTTCCTCTCGATATCTACGCATTTCACCGCTCCACCGAGAGTTCCAGTCGCCCCTGGATGCCTCAAGCCCGGCAGTATCGGACGCCATTCCTCGGTTAAGCCGAGGTATTTCACATCCGACTGACCGGACCGCCTACGCCCGCTCTAAGCCCAGTGATTCCGAGCAACGCTTGCCCCCTCCGTATTACCGCGGCTGCTGGCACGAAGTTAGCAGGGGCTTATTCCAGGGTTGACGTCAACGGCTCCGGCTATTCACCGGAGACGCTTCATACCCCCGAAAAGCGGTTTACACCCCGAAGGGCTTCCTCCCGCACGCGGCGTCGCACCGTCACGCTTTCGCGCATTGCGGATGATTCGAGACTGCTGCACCCCGTAGGGCTCTGGGCAGTGTCTCAGTCCCAGTGAGGCCGGTTACCCGCTAAGGTCGGCTACCCGTCATCGCCTTGGTGAGCCATTACCTCACCAACAAGCTGATGGGAAACAGGCCGCTCCCAGACCGACAGGCCCCGAAGGGTCCCCATCCTCTGATCGCGATCCATAAGAATCGCGACATCGCCCGGTATTAATCCACCTTTCGGTGGGCTGTCCCGGTGTCCGGGGTACGTTACCTGTTTTGTACTCTCCCTTTCGCCACTAGGACAGGTCCGGTCTTACGACCAGACCAGCCTCGTGCGACTTGCATGTCTCAACCACGCCGCCAGCGTTCGCTCTGAGCCAGGATCAAACTCTTCCATTGGAAAGCGTTGTCGCAAGACACGCCTCCCAGAACGAGAGTGTGTCTTGCGTTTTTCAACACACCACTTGGCCACGCCAGCCGCTTCCGACCGGCGCCGCCTGACCTCCCACAGCGCCGGCGCACCAGAGGCACGCCCGCGCGAGGGTCACACTCCCGCTCTGCTCGGGCTCGAACTGTTCACTTGTCAAAGAACTCCCGGGCTTTGCATCTCCCGGACCTCAGAGACCCAGGATTATACAAAGCCCCACGGGCCTGTCAATGGCCATTTGGGGATTTTTCGCTTTTTTAAGTTCCGGCGGTGTGATGGATGCCGGAACCCGAGAGGGATGTTTCCCAGCACGTACCGCTGAATCCTTAGATAGTGTATATCGACCCCGCCCGTTCGTCAAGCACAATCTTTTCCGAATCCGCGGCCCTGAACCCGCGCGCCGCCCATCGAGCCGCGTGCGGAAGGACGCGGGAGAAACGACGGGGCCCAGGCGCCTGGCGAACGCAGCAGTCCGCCGGCCGTTTGCGACGCCGTCAGGCGGCCTCGCCGCGCCTCGTAAACGGCGTCATCACCTCCTTGACCGAGAGGCCCCGGACCTCGATACGGGCCGGGTCGATCTGCCCCAGGCCCGCCTGCGCCACCAGCCGAAGATGGTTCTCGCCGGGGAACGGAAACTCGCCGTGACCGACCGTCGGGTCGTACCCCATGACGGCCGTGCAGATGGCGTCGGTGCAGACGGCGTTTCGGCCGGCGAGCAGCAGTTTCGGCTCGATGTATCCCGTATTCTTGATCCAAAACCCCTCCCCGCCTGTAACCGTGGTGATGCCCTCGACGACGGCCAGGTCGACCGGCCGGGCGCCCATGATGTCGGCGACGATGCGCGGCACGCGCACGACCTGGTCGGTCGGCGGGTTCGGGTCCCCCTCGCCGGGAACGCCGTCGGGCACCTTCCGCGCCGCCTTGTGCAGGATGGCCACCCGCGCCTTGACCGAGTCGTCGTTCGGGGCATCGTCGCCGTACAGCGCCGTGGGCGTGATGCCGAAGAGGTTCTTGACCGACATGGTGACGCCGGCCGCCACGTGGTTCTTGAGTTTCGCCAGCGAGACGAACACGTCGCACTTCTCGTAGACGGCGTTGACGTCGAACGCGGGATACAGATAGCCGCCCCACGGCACCTTCAGGCGGCTGTAGGACTTGAACTCGCCCCGATTCCTGGTGTTGACGAACTCGACCTTCTGCCCGCCGGCCGACCGGATGGCCGCCAGGTCCCACCCGTTCTCGCTCAACACCTCCTCGGCGGTCTTCGTGTAATAGAGGGCATCGCACAGGATGATCCGCTTGGCGCCCGCGCCCTCGAGGGCCGCACACAACGCCGCCACCACATGCGGGTGCGTGTGGTAGGTTTCGCACGCCGGCCGGTCGTGCATCTTGCGGAACTGCCCCGTCAGGTTGAGTTTCACGGTGACGGTCTTGTTGGCGACGAGTTTGCCGATGCCGCCGATGGCGTCCAGGGCCCTATTCAGGCGTTCGCGGACGAGGCGCGGCTCGTACGACTCACAGCGCTCGATAGCCACGGGGCTGGTCGGCGCCTCGGCGAAGCGGTCGGTCGGCGGCGCCGCCACGGCACGAGCCAGGCCCAGGCCGGCCAGCGCGCCGGCGGCCCCGGCGCTTCGCACGAGCATTTCACGTCGGGTGATAAGACGTGACATGGCGGCACCTCCAATACCGTGGATCTCTGATGACTTCCGCCCCCCCCACCCGGCTGCTGCGCAACCCATTATACACCGCCTTCGCGCTCCGTGGAACACCCGCAGCACGGCTCAGCCCGGCGGAACGCGTCACCACGGGCGGCAACGTACGGGTGCCGGAGGGCAGCGGGCCGCCGCTTGAAAAATCGCTTGCGGCGCCGCGGGTGGTCCGGCGTATAATCGCGCTCCGTTGCCAGCCGCCAAGGCTGGCCCGGTCGAACGCGTCACCGGGTAGAATCCGCCACTGTAACCCTTACGGGAGACTCGCTCATGGAACGCCTTCCGCTCTCTGCCGCCCTGTTGACGTGCCTGTCGCTTGTCGCTGCCGTGGCGCTCGTCGCCGCCTCGGCCGCGGCGGGAGAGGCGTCCGGCGCCAAGGTGAAGCCCATCCCTGTCATCTTCGACACCGACATCGGCGACGACATCGACGACACGTGGGCGCTGTCGGTCATCCTGAAATCGCCCGAGTTCGACGTCAAACTCGTCGTCGGCGACGAGGCCAAGACCGAGTACCGCGCCAGACTGCTGGCCAAGTTGCTCCAGACTGCGGGGCGGACCGACATCCCCGTCGGCATGGGCGTCGGCAGCAAAGACGGCGAGGGGCGCCAGGCCGACTGGGTCAAGGACTATCGCCTCGAGGACTACCCCGGCACCGTGCACCAGGACGGCATCGGGGCGATGATCAAGACCATCATGGAAGCCGAGGAGCCCATCACGATCATCGCTACCGGCCCGGTGCCGAACCTGGAGGCGGCCCTGGCGCGCGAACCGAAGATCGCCGCGAAGGCCCGTTTTGTCGGCATGCACGGCAGCGTCCGCAAAGGCTATAAAGGCAAGGACACGCCCGACGCCGAGTACAACGTCCGCGCCGCCCCGGCGGCCCTTCAGGCTGTCTTCGCGGCCCCGTGGCCCAAAACGATCACTCCGCTGGATACCTGCGGCCTGGTCCAGTTGAAGGGCGAGAAGTACGCGAAGATCCGCGACGCCAAGGACCCCCTGCTCCAGGCCCTCATCACGAACTATCGCATCTGGTGCGGCAAGAATCCGGAGCGGGCCGACACGGCCTCCAGCATCCTCTTCGACACCGTAGCCGTGTACCTTGCCCTCCGTGACGACCTGTGCAAGATGGAGACGCTGCCGCTGCGCGTGACGCCGGAGGGAATGACGGTCATCGACGCGGAGCGCGGCCACAAGGTGCGCGTGGCCACCGAGTGGAAGGACCTGGGGAAGTTCGAGGATTGGCTCGTCGAGCGGCTGCTGCGGCCGACGGTCAAGCCGTAGCGCCTTCCCGGCCGACGGACTGACTGCGCCTGCGCGACCGCGACCCGGAGGGGAGCGCTCCCCTTCAGGTCGCGGCTAAACGTCCGTCCGACGCGCTCGCGCGCCGGGCAAGCCCGTCGGCTAAGTGGTCCGCCGGCGCCGTGTCAACAGCCCCGCAAGGCCCAGACCCAGGAGTGCGAGCGTCGCGGGTTCGGGCACGCAGATCGTCGAGAGGTCCCAGTCCTTCACGTCGCCGGCGAGGGTGCTGTACTTGGCGTCTGGGAACTGGATCTTCTCCCACACCGGCTGGTAGTCAAGAATCCAGGTGAACAGCAGCTGCCCGTCGTCCGGCGAGGGCGTGACGGTCGGATTCCAGACGGTGCCGTCGTCGCTCAGCAGCGTGATCAGTTCCTGGCGGCCGGGCACGCGGTCCACGTAATCGACCAGCAGGTAGACCTCCTTGTGCAACTGGGGCAGGAACTCGTTCTCGACAAGCAGCGTGACGTCGTCGCCCCACTGGGGCTGACCGAACTGAGCCGCCTTAGCCCCCGCCACGCGGAACATGGGGTCGTTGAGCACCTTGTCGCCGTCGTTGGGGTCGGCCTGGAGGTAGTAGGCCACGTCGTAGTTTTCCATGGCCGTCTGGGGCTTGTTCAGGCCCGGACACAGCGTGACGTAGTAGTCGGCTTGGGAGGTGGCGCCGGACCAGTAGTCGCTCAGCGTCCACCACATGGTGG
>JADHXV010000020.1 GCA_016782785.1 Planctomycetota bacterium
GCAGCCGCAGCGATCTCATGCTTTACGAGGGCCAGGAGCACGGGTTCTTCAACTTCGGACGTGGCGACAATGCCGCCTACACCAAGACCGTCCGCGAGATGGACGCCTTCCTGGTCTCGCTCGGCTGGCTCAAGGCCGCCGACGCCCCGTAGCCCTGTCTGAACGTGGTTGGATGACTCCGCGCAGGACGATGTCATTCTGAGCGAGTGCAGCGCGGTGTCATTCTGAGCGAGCGAAGAATCTCGCCGTTGCCGTTTGCCGTTGCCGTTTGGGACGCAGCCCCGCGCCGCAAGAGGTCACCACATCGCTCCTACGGTTCGACCTCCAGCGGCGCGAGGCGCGGCCCCAGCCGGACCGCCCCACGATGCACGTTCACGGCGTCGCCTGCCGCGGCACCCTCGCCGGCGCTCTCGTCGGCGGGCGGCTGGACCTGGGGGGCGGGGGGTTTTCGCGTCGGCGGGTGGCTTGACCCGGGGGGCGGGGGCTTTGAAGTGCGTTTCTGTGCGAACAGCCATTTCATAAACTCGGGTTCCCCATCACAGCGATCGCTGCTGAGTTGGGTGCTGCCGTTGTCACTGCCGGTAATCATTTTGTCGGCAACGCCATGTCCGTCACCGGCCCAGGTTGTAAGCTTCATGTTCCCTCCCAATTTTTGCATCTCGGCGAAAAGTTTCTGATCACGCGCGTATGGACAAACCTTGTCATTGTCCCCATGAAAGGACCATATCGGGACATCCTTAATCAGTGACGCATCGATAAACGCTTCGGTCTCGGGCAGGCCGGTCCCGGCCGAAGGCGCCGCCGCCGCGAAATAACCGGGATCAATTTGGATGAGGATATACGTCCCATGCCCTCCCATTGAATGCCCGAGGACATAGATCCTGTCCATATCAACGGACGGCAATGCCGCAACGACATCTTTGATGTTCTTGAGGTGCGCCGCATCCCATAAACGGGTCGTCTGGGGGGCGAGCACATAGCAGGGGTAATCCGAGCGCCTCTGCTCTTCGGCAAGACGCTGGTTCCAGCCCTTCAGTTGTTTCCGGTTATCCGTCCCTCTGCCACCTGCGCCATGCAATGAAACAATTACGGGATAGAGCTTGCTTGGATCAAACCTTATGGGCTTCATGAGACGGTATGGCATTTCGTCATCTGCGTGAGGTTCATAGAGATCAACCCAGTTTGCCGAAACCTTCCCGTCCGCAAGTTCGGCAGCGCCTTGCGCTCCAGGTTTGCCGGGAAAGCCGCCAGGACCTTCGGGAGCGCCTTGTTGACCTCGTTGTCGTTGGTCGCCGCCCGGCCGTTGAGCCGATGCCACGTCCACCCAAAGCGCCGCCGTCGTGACGCACACAACATATAGGGTCCATGTTTTCATCTGAGTTCTCCAATCGTTGAACGGACATTTCCCTGATGGAGTGAGCCTGGAACCGATCCCGAATCGCAATTCTGGCCATCGTAACAACGCCCGCTCGTCGTGTTCTTTAACAATGGGGTTGATACGGGAGCCGTGTGAAAATCACTGATAGGAAATTTGATTTCGCGTAGGCGGGCGGCTGGACCCCGGGGCGGGGGGTTTGGGGGGAGGGGGGGCCGATGGTCGTCATTGTCATGCAGCGGAATCCCGCTTCCTGCGGCTCCGCAAGCCCCGTTCGCCCGCGGTCAGGACCGCGAAGGCACCTTGGGGACCGCCCCCAAGCCTGACGGGCGCAGTATACCCCCGATGCCGGCGCTGTCAAGTGCCGGAATCAGGGGGACTTGGAGGTTCCTCAGGGCTCGAAAGGCAGGTCCGCCTGCGTCATGGCCGGGCGGTCGAAGCGGGGACCCGCGGACGGCTTGTCCTAAGCGGTCCGAGGCGAGATTCCTGAAGTGGCCTGCGCGGTGCCCAGTCTTGGGCACCGCGCACCAGACGCGGCGGGCAAGACTGCCCGCCGCGCAACGTTCCAGGACGCAGGCCGAACCGCTGGTTCAGGAAGCGCCCGGCCCGGAACCGGGCGCGGGTCCGGACCTGCATCGGGCGTGAGGGTCAGCGGCGTCGGGCATCCGGCCGAGGTCTTCGGCCTCGGCGGCGGCATCCTCGCCGGGCACGACGCGGGGCGCCTGAATCTGCAGGCCGCACGTCGGGCACTGGACCCACTGGCCCACCTGCTCCGGAAGGATGATGAGTTCGGTGTCGCAGAACGGGCCGGGGCACAGGAAGGCCCAGACTTGCTGTTCGCGCCCGTCCCGGCTCGGATGGGACGCCTGGGCCCCCTCGGGTTGGGCGTGGTTGTTCGGCGGCATGGTCGCGTTGGAGCCGCTGGGCTCGTGCCCCTCTGCGCTATGGTACGGCCCTTGGACGGGGCGACGCAACGCAAAATGCCGGTTGCCCCGCGCGGGCGTTCGGGCCGGCGTCAGGGGCTGCCGAAACGGGTGCGGCCGTGGGCGGGGCGGTATACACTAAACCATACCGGACTCCGCCTTTCGAGGTGGTTTTGGCGCGATTTGCGGTGCGAATCGGCGTTTTCGAGGCCGTCAGTGGGGTTTCCCTGCCAAAATGGCAGAAAAAACACCCCCGAAACGCGCGGTTTTTTACCCCTTTCTTACCCCGGATTTTCGGAAACTTTCAGTTTTTTGCGGCTTTTTTCGCGGAATTTGCGGGGCGAATATATGCTTTAGTACCTGCGGCCGGCGACGCCATGCGAGCCCGTTGCGGGAGCAGCGGGTGACGTCCGACCGGTCGCGGCACGTGCGCCGCGCCAGGGAGTGACGAAGTGACGGAGTAACGGAGTAACGGAGTAACGCAGGAGGGGGCGGGAGGCTGCAAGACTCAGGTTGCAAGCCGCAGGCCAACGGCCATGCCGACGATCCCGGCCGGGCCACGCGCGCGGCGGCGCGAATTCCATTGGGCCGGCGCGGCGCGGCGCGCTAGAATAGCGACATAATGCCGTTTGTCTCGCGGCCCGTACGGGCCGCGCGGAATGCAGGTCAGGACACGGGCACGGGGTAGGTGAACCAGGGGAGGTGGGCCATGAAATCCGCAAACCGATGGATCGCCGGGCTGGTGGTGGGCGTGGTGCTGATGAGTGCGGCCTGTGCGATTGCGCAGGATTGGCCGCAGTGGCGCGGGCCGAATCGCGACGACAAGGTCGCCGGCTTCACCGCGCCGCAGACGTGGCCGGCCACGCTGGCGAAGCAGTGGCAGGTGAAGGTGGGTCCGGGCGACGCCACGCCCGCCCTGGTGGGCGAGAACCTGTACGTGTTCACGCGGCAGGGCGACGCCGAGGCGGTCCTGTGCCTGAAGGCCGCCAGCGGCGAGCAGGTCTGGAAGGAAGGCTACACGGCGCCGGCGGTGACGGGGGCGGCGGCCCGGCATCCGGGTCCGCGCGGTTCGCCGGTGGTGGCCGACGGCAAGGTCGTGGCGCTGGGGGCGACGGGCATCCTGACGTGCTTCGACGCCGCCGCCGGCAAAGTGCTCTGGCGCGCGGACCCGTATCCGAATGTTGTACCTACGTTTTTCACGTCAATGTCGCCGATGGTCGTGGACGGCATGGTCATCGCGCAACTGGGCGGGAAGGGCACGGGCGGCATCCTCGCGTACGACCTGGCCACCGGCGCAGAGAAGTGGCGATGGGCCGGCGAGGCCCCGGAGTACGCGTCTCCCATCCTGATGACGGTGGACGGTACGAAGCAGATCGTGACGCTGACGGAGAAGAGCGTGGTGGGCATCGCGGCGGCGGACGGGCGGCTGCTGTGGCAACTGCCGTTCGCGCCCGAACGCCGGGCCTACAACGCCGCCACGCCGATCATCGACGGGCAGACGGTCATCTACACGGGGGCGGCGCGCGGCACGTATGCCGTGGCCGTCGAGAAACAGGGCGACGGCTTTGCGGCCAAGCCGCTCTGGAGCAACGACAAGATCGCCGTCCAGTTCAACACGCCCGTCTTGAAGGACGCCTTTCTGTACGGCCAGACGGCGGACGGCAACCTCTTCTGCCTGAACGCGAAGACCGGGGCGGAGGGGTGGGTCGACTCGGCCCGCCAAGGCCGGGGGTTCGCGGCCGTCGTCGACGCCGGGCCGTGCCTGATGGCCCTCCCGAGCACGAGCGACCTGATTATCTACAAGCCTAATGATAAGCAGTATGAGGAACTGGCCAAGTACAAGGTGTCGGAGATGGAGACGTACGCGCACCCGGTGGTGGCGGGGAACCGGATCTTCATCCGCGACCAGGAAACGGTGACGCTGTGGACGATTGAGTGAGGCTGCCCGGCGCCCGTGCGGGCCGGCCAGCGCCCGGAAAAAGGAGGAGGCGGATGGTACATCGGAAGACGCTGGCCCTGGCGGCCGCGTGGTGCGCCCTGGCGGCGACGGCCGCCATGGCCGGCGAGGTCACCGGCCTGACGCTCGTGAGCGCCGACGCGGACCGCGACATCGGCGCGCTGGCGGACGGCGCGACGCTCGACCTGGCGGCGACCGGCGCGGTCAGCGTCCGGGCCGACGTCGCGGGCGACGTCCGCAGCGTCCGCTTCGCCGTCGACGGCGAGACGGTGCGGACCGAGAGCACGGCCCCGTACGCGCTGGCGGGCGACCGCGAAGGCGATTACGCGGCGTGGGCGATCGGCCCCGGTCGGCACACCCTCGAGGCCACGCCGTATCCCCAGCCGGGCGCCAAGGGGCCGGCCGGCAAGGCGCTGCGGGTGGCGTTCACGGTGGTCGGCGAGGCGTCGGCGGCCGCCAAGCCGGCGTCGGGTGGCAAGGCGGGGCCGCGCGACAAGCCCGCGCCGCGCGGCAAGGCGGCGGCGCTCGAGCCCGTCGCGCCCGCCGGCACCGTCGAGCCGGGGTCGGTCCGCGTCGCGGGCGAGATGAAGGCGTGGCACAAGGTCACGCTGGCCTTCGGCGGGCCGGCGTCCAGCGAAACGGCCGACCCGAACCCGTTCACGGATTACCGCCTGACGGTCACGTTCCGCTCGGGCGACGCCGCGTACGCCGTGCCCGGCTACTACGCGGCCGACGGCAACGCGGCCGAGACGGGTGCGGCGGCGGGGAATGTGTGGCTGGTCCACTTCGCGCCGGACCGGGCGGGCGCGTGGACGTGGTCGGCTTCGTTCCGCACGGGCCCTGGCGTGGCGGTCTCCGATGATCCGCGGGCCGGCGCGCCCGTGGCGGGCGTCGACGGCAAGGAGGGTACGCTGGCGGTCGGTCCGACCGACAAGACCGGCCGCGACTTCCGCGGCAAAGGCATGCTGCGGTACGTGGGGCACCGGTACCTGCGGTTCGCCGGGACGGGCGAGTGGTTTCTGAAGTGCGGGGCCGACGCCCCGGAGAATTTTCTGGCGTATGATGATTTCGATAATACTACGAACGTCGGCAACCGGCGGAAGTCGTGGGTCCCGCACGTGCGCGACTGGCGGCCGGGCGACCCCACGTGGCGCGGCGGCAAGGGCAAGGGCATCATCGGGGCCCTCAACTACCTGGCGTCCGAGGGGCTGAACGTCTTCTCGTTCATCCCGCTGACCGTCGCCGGCGACGACGAGAACGTCTTCCCGTACGTCGCGCCGGGCGGGCCGTTCACGCGGCTGGACTGCTCGAAACTGGCCCAGTGGGAGATCGTGTTCGAGCACGCCGACCGCCTCGGCCTGTACCTCCATTTCAAGACCCTGGAAACCGAGAACGAGATGCTCCTGGACGACGGCGACGCGGGGCCCGAGCGGCGGCTGTATTACCGCGAACTCATCGCCCGCTTCGGCCATCACCTGGCCCTGAACTGGAACCTGGGCGAGGAAATCAACAACGCCTCGACGGCCCAGAAGAAGGCCTGGGCGCAGTACCTGTGGGACCACGATCCCTATCATCATCCTGTCGTCATTCATAACGGGGCGAACCACTACGACCTGCTCGGCCCGGGGTCGGCGCTGACGGGCTTCTCGCTCCAGACGAACCGGCCGGATTTCAGCAGCGTGCACACGCAGACGCGCAACTACATCGACCGGTCGCAGGCGGCCGGAAAGCCGTGGGTCGTGGCGTGCGACGAGCCGGGCGACGCCCAGCACGCGCTCCGGCCGGACGACGACGCCGGCGCCTCGCACGAGGACGGCCGCCGGAACGGCCTCTGGGGCAACGTCATGGCCGGCGGGGCGGGCCTGGAATGGTACTTCGGCTACAAGCACGCCCACTCGGACCTGACGTGCCAGGACTTCCGCAGCCGCGACAAGTGGTGGGATTATTGTCGCTACATGCTTGAATTCTTTCGCGACAACGCGGTCCCGTTCCACGAGATGGCCGGCGACGACGGCCGCATCGCCGCCAAGGACGGCTACTGCTTCGCCAAGCCGGGCGAGGTGTACGTCGTCTATCTGAAGAACGGCGGGAGCACGACGCTGGACCTCGGCGGGGCTGCCGGCACGTTCGAGGTCCGCTGGTACGACCCGCGCCACGGAGGCGCCTTGCAGGCGGGCTCGGTCCGCAGCGTGACGGGCGGCGGGTCGCGCGACCTCGGCCGGCCCCTGGACGCGCCCGGCGAGGACTGGGTCATCCTCGTCCGCAAGGCCGGGGCCGCGTCACCGTGACCGTCGGCGGGCGAAAAGGCCCAGGCCGCCCAGCGCCAGGAGCGCGAGCGCCGACGGTTCCGGTGTCATGACGGTGGATCCCAGGTCCACGCCGCCCAGCAGCAGGTGCCGGACCACCACGGTGTAATCGCCCCCGACGACGACCTTTCCGCCGCTGCCAATCTGGAGCGTGTCGAGGTGCTGGCTGGAGCCGAAGGTGAGCACCGCGTCGGTCACGGCGATCGAGAAGGCGGCCGCGGCGCCGGCGTCGGCGTTCAGCCGGACGGCCCCGTCCAGGACGTCCAGCAGGGCCCCGGTGCCGAGGCACGTCAGGCCGTCGAGCACCGCGGTCCCGCCTCCCGTCTTGGTGAGGATGGCGTCGGCGTCGAGTGCGAGGGCGGCCAGGGTGAACGTGTCGCCGTCGGCCACGCCAAGAAAGCCGTCCTGGCAGAGGACAGGCACGTTGAAGGTCCCGCGTCCGGCGAGGGTGCCGCCGGACAGGGCGAGTTGCGCCAGGTCCAGGCCGCCGCCGGCCAGGTTGACGGTGCCGCCCTCCCACACGGTCAGCCCGCCGCCGATGACCGTCTGCGCGCCGTCGGCGAGCGTCAGCGTGGCCGAGCCGCCGGGGCCGGCGTCGGTCCCGCCGACGTAGACCGAGCCCGCGGCGTTCCAGGCGGCCCCGCTGCCGACGGTCATGGCGGCGACGGAACCGGTGGCCGCGCCGAGAAAGGCGTGCCGGGTGGCCAGCGTGCCGCCCAGGACCGTCAGCGCCTGGCCGGAGCCGGCGGCCTCGCCGACCACCAGCGACGGCTGGGTCGGGCTGGTCTCCGTCAGGGTGTACGTCCGCCCGGCCAGGTTCAGGGTGACGCTGCCGGCGGCGACGCCGAGGCGCGTGTTCGCGAGGTCGGCGGCCGGCCAGGTCACGGTGTGGCTGCCGGCGGTGGCGAAGCGGACGGCGTCCAGCGCGCCCGGCACGGCGTGGACCGTCTGGGTGCCGAACGTCGACTGCCAGTTGCCGGCCACGTTGAAGCCCCCGCTGGCGGCGATCCAGTCCATCGTGTACGACGCTGAGAGGCTCGCCGTCAGCCAGCCGAGGTGCGAGGAGATGCGCGCCACGCCCATGGCGTCGCCGTAGTCGGAGTCGCCGTCGCCATCGCGGTACGCCACGAAACTGACGATGCCGGCAAGTTTCTGCGTGCCGCCGTCGGCAAGGAACATCCCCCCGCCGCTGTCGCCCGGGGCGGCGCAGTACTCCAGGGCGATGGGCTTGCGCAGGCCGAACCAACTGTCGAACCGGTTGTCCGGATTGTCGAAATCGGCCAGCAGGACGTCGCTCGTGTAGCCGAGGAACGTCCCGGCCTTATCCCAGACGTTCTGGCCGGCCCGCTTGGTTCCGGCCGGCTCGGTGTCGCCGGTCAGGCCCGTGCCGGTGCGGCCGAAGCCGACGATGGTGCCGGTCTGTCCCACTTCGTTGGTGGCGGTGTAGAACTCGGCGGGCTGCTCGCTGAGGACGAGGGTGCTCAGGCGCACCAGGGCCAGGTCGCAGCCGTCGCCGACGTCGCCGGTCCAGCCGGGGTTGAGGACGGTCCAGGCCCGCGTGGTCGTGCCGCTGGTCAACTTGAAGGACAACGTGCCGCTTTCTTCGCCGACGTGGGCGGCCGTCAGGACGTAGTTGTTCGCGACCAGCACGCCCGAGGCCCGGCTGGCCGGCGTGGAGATGTAGCCGACGGACGCGTACTCGGGCTGGGCGGCCAGGGAGGTGTACTCGGCGTCGGCGACGTCGTGGCGGCGTGTGCCGGCCGGCGCGTGCCCCACGCCTGCCGCAAGCAGGACGGCCGTCGCCGCCGCAAACCACGTGGTCGCGCTACGCATCGTCGGTGTCGCCGCGGGCGAAGGACCGGACGCCGCCGCGTCCGCGCACCCCGCCCGCACGACGTCGCTCCTGATTCGCGCAGCAAAAAGCCCGCACCTGCCCCGCAGATGCCGACCCTTCTTGCCCGCCCCTCGCCCCCAACCCTTTCAGCATACCCCAGGAAACGGAGAAAGGCAAATCGGCATGCGGCAGAATGTTGCCGGCCGCCCCCGGCGCAGGATTGCCCTTGACGGAACGCCCTCGGCGCCGTACCAGCATGCAGGGGAGCGATGGCCGCGGCGCGAGGCCCGACGGGCCGAAACGTCGCGACCGGCGGGACGCAGAGAAAGGGGATATCGGTCATGGCTTGGACGACGTCTCGGCGTGCTCTGATGCGGCGGTGCATGGCGGCCGGCGCCACGGCCGCGGTCACCGGGTCCTTCGCGGGGGCCGCGCCGGCCGGCGACGCGCCGGCGGACGCCGCCCCGCGCGACGCCTACACCAACTACTTCGGCGACCTCCACAATCACAACCAAGTGGGGTACGCCCAGGGGTCGCTCGAGCGGACCTACGAGATCGCGCGGAATCATCTCGATTTTTTCGCGTTCACGCCCCACGCGTACTGGCCCGACATCGGCACCTACGACGGCAAGATCGAGCACAAGTGGCTGAACGGGTTCCACGTGGCCAAGGCGCGGTGGCCCGAGGTCGTGGACCTGGCCCGCACGTACGACGCGCCCGGCACGTTCGTCACCATCCTGGGGTACGAGCGGCACCACACGGCCGAGGGCGACTATCACGTCCTGTACCCGGACCTGGAGGGCGATTACGCGCTCATCGAGGGCCTGGCGGACCTCCAGGCGTTCGCGAAGAAGCGCGGCTGCCTCCTGGTGCCGCACCATCCGGCCAACCGGCTGGGGCATCGGGGCATCGACATAACCAAACTCGACCCCGCCGTCTCGCCCGTGCTCGAGATGTTCTCCGAATGGGGCTGCGCCGAGCACGACCGGGCCCCGCAGCCGTACAAGCGGCACACCGAGGCCGCTCGCTGGACCCGCAACACCCTCCAATATTACCTGGCCCAGGGGCACCGCCTGGGCGTCATTGCCAGCACCGACGACCACCTGGGCTGCCCGGGCGGGTACCGCGAGGGCCTGGCCGTCGTCAAGGCGACGGACCTTACGCGGCCGGCCCTCTTCGACGCCCTCCGCCGGCGCCGCTGCTATGCCGTGACGGGCGACCGCATCGACCTTGACTTCTATCTCAACGGCTCGATTATGGGCGGCGAACTGCCGTTCGCGCCCCGGCGGACCATCCAGGTGGGCGTGCGCGGGTGGGACGTCATCGACCGCGTCGAGGTGGTCCGCAACGGCCGCGTCGTCCATCGCGACTTCCCGGTCGACCGCGAGCCGGGCGGCGGCCGGTGGGCGCAGCCGGTCGTCCTGCGGTTTGAGTACGGCTGGGGGCCGTGGCCGGCGCTCGGGTGGGGCGGCACGGCCGACTGGGACTTCACGATCGAGGTCCAGGGCGGCCGGATCGAGGCCGTCCAGCCGTGCTTCGCCCCGGGGCCGCTCGACGAGGGCCGGCGCGACAAGGTCGTCAGCCGCTCCGCCGAGGCCGTGCACGTCCAGTCGTTCACCGCGCTGAAGCAGCAGGTGGACGATTACTCGCAGAAGGCCGTGGTGCTGCGCGTCGCGGGCGGGCCCCAGACGCGCGTCACGGTCGCGTGCACGCAGCCGACGGCCTGCTCGCTCACGCAGACGTTCGCCCAACTGGCCGATTCGAACGAGATGCTCTTCACGCGGGCGTTCCCGTGGGAATCGGCCATGCTGCACCGCCTCGTCTTTGCCGCGAACTGGGAGACGGCGTTCACGTTCGAGGACGAGGGCGACGGCGCGGCCGACGACTGGTACTACGTGCGCGTGGTCCAGGCGAACGAGCAGATGGCGTGGTCGAGCCCCGTCTGGGTGAACGCGCGGGGCCCATACGGGTCCCCACCGAACAAGGACAAGCCCCGCGGCTGAATGTTCCGGTTGCCGATTTCGGATTATGCCCGTCGCCCGCGCTCCGGTCCGCGTCGCGGCTAAAAGGCTTGACCCGGCGGCCTTGGGCGACTAGAGTTTCCTGTTGCATCGGCCTGCGGCAGGGTGGGGAGGGTGTACGCATCCCCGTCCGCGCGAGCGACGGCGCCCCGACTTATGATCGACCTGCACACGCATACGCTGCTCTCGGACGGCGAGTTGATACCGACGGAACTCGCCCGCCGGGCCGAGGCCAAGGGATACCGCGTTCTCGGCTTCGCCGACCATGTCGACACCGCGCTCGTGGACCACGTGGTGCCGATGCTGGTCCGGACGGCCGAGGACCTCGGCCCGGTCATGGACCTGCGGGTGGTGCCGGGGGCCGAGGTCACGCACTGCCGGCCGAAGCACATCGCCCGCGTGGTGGCGCGGTGCCGGCAACTCGGCGCCCGCATCGTGGTGGTCCACGGCGAGACGCCGGCCGAGCCGGTCATCGCGGGGACGAACCGGGCGGCCATCGAGGCCGGGTGCGATATCCTGGCCCATCCCGGCCTGATTTGCGAAGACGACGCCCGCCTGGCGGCCGAGCGGGGCGTCCTGCTCGAAATCTCCGGCCGCAAGGGCCACTGCCTGGGCAACGGCCACGTGGCCCAGATGGCCCGGCGGGTGGGCGCCGCGGTCCTGTTCGGGTCCGACGCCCACGCCGCGGACGACCTGCGCGACCGCACGGACGCCGAGTCCGTGCTTGCCGGCGCCGGGCTTGACCCGGAGGAGGTCGCAGCCGCCTTCGCGGCGGCCGAGGCCCTCGTGGCCCGGGCCCTGGAGCGAGAGGGAGTGTCATGAGAACGTTCCAACGGATAGCGCGGCTGATACGTCCATCCATCGGCCTGCCGTTGCTGGCCGGGTTCGCCTTGCTGGGCCTGATGCTGCTGTCGCTGGGCTGCAACGAGGAGCGCGGCCGGGCGGCGACGGCGGCGCCGGCGGTCAACCCGCGTCTGCCCGACGTGCCGGTGCCCGCGGGGTTCGCCTTCAAGGCCGACGAGTCCACCGAGCGCCAGGCCCGCGGGTTCCGCTTCGTCCGCCACAGCTACAAGGGCGACGCCACGATCCGCCAGGTGGCCGACTTCTACCGCGAGTACATGCCGCGCATGGGGTGGCGGTCGCTGGAAGAGAGCCTGGTCAACGGCCGGCAGCGCCTCATGTTCGAGAAGGGCAGCGACACCTGCCACGTCAGCGTCTGGGACGACTGGGGCACCCGCGTCCTCATCCAGGTGATGCCGAGCGGCGGTCGGCCCAGCGCGAACCCGGCCGCCGGGCCGACGGGGTCCACACCATGAAAAGCCAGCGCCGTCACGAACTCCAGACCAACGAACTGGCCGACGCCCTCGGCCGGCTGATCGAACGCGCCCGGCCGCACTCCAACGCCATTGCCATCGGGGCCGGCCTCGTCATCATCGCCATCATCGTGCTGATTGCCATTCCGTTGATGAGGGGCCGGGCCGAGGCCGCCGCCGAGAGCGCCTTCGCCCTGGCCATCCAGGCGCCCGGCCCCGAGCCGCTCGAGCACTTCCTGGAGCAGTACCCGGGCGCGGTCCCGTCGCCGGCGGCCCGGCTGGCGCTGGCCGACCGTCTGCTGGCCTCGGTGGCGGCCGGGATGGTCGATACGGCCGACCCCGCCAAGGCGCAGACCGCCCTGGCCGAGGCCGAGGGCCTGTACACCGACGTGGCCGCCGCCTCGTCGCACCTCGTGCCGCTCGCCCGCACGGGGCTGGCGCTGGTGGCGCTGGAGCGCGGCGACCTGGACCAGGGCCGGTCGCTTCTGAAGGAGGTGACCGAGACGTGGCCGGAGTCGGTCGCCGCCGCCCGGGCCAAGGTCCACCTGGGGATGCTGGCCGACTACAAGCCCGTCACGTTCTCGGACGAGCCGCTGGAAGCGCCCACGCCGCCGGCTGTCGAGAAGCCCGCGGCCCCGGCCGTCGAGGAGCCGGAGACGCCGGCCGTCACGCCCGCGCCGGGCGAAGGTGCCACGCCTCCGTCCGAGGGTGAACCGGCGCCGACGCCGGACGCGCCTGCGCCGCCTGCCGGCGACGCGTCCGTGCCCAAGGGCTGATTCCCGCCGATGGTTGAACGCGCGCCGCGTTTGTGATACAAGACGGCCCTTGATCCGTTTTCGTCAGCGGAACCCGAGCCCCAAGGAGCAGCGCATGGCAGACCTCAAGGCAATGGCCCAGGCCGTGGAGCGCGGCGACCGGAATGCCGTCGTCCAGGCCACCCAGCAGGCCCTGGACGAGGGCGTGGCGCCCGGGACGATCCTGAACGACGGTCTCATCGCCGGCATGAGCAGCATCGGCGCCAAATTCAGGAATAACGAGGTCTTCATCCCTGAAGTCCTCATCGCCGCCCGCGCCATGGCCGGCGCCATGGACATCCTCGAACCCAAACTCGTCGAAACCGGCGTCCAGCCCAGGGGCAAGGTCGTCATCGGCACCGTCAAGCAGGACCTGCACGACATCGGCAAGAACCTGGTGGCGATGATGCTGAAGGGCGGCGGGTTCCGCGTCACGGACCTGGGCGTCGACGTGGCCCCCGCGAGGTTCGTCGAGGCCGCCAAGAACGAGCAGACGCAAATCCTCGCCCTCTCGGCGCTGCTGACGACCACCATGCCGAACATGAAAGAGGTCATCCAGGCCGTCAGGGCCGGCGGCCTCGACGGCGTCAAGATCATCATCGGCGGCGCGCCGGTCACGCAGGCGTTTGCCGACGAGATCGGCGCCGACGGCTACGCGCCCGACGCCGGCAGCGCGGTCGACCTGGCCATGGACATGGTTGGCGCCGCGTAGACCGACGCCGCCGCTTCCGGCGCGGCCCGTACCTTATCCCGCGCGGCGGGTCTCCTGACCCACCGCGCGGAATCCGCGCGTCCTGGGGTCCAACCGATGGGCGAGAACCCCCTCCCCGAAGGCGCCTTGCCGGCCGAGGCGCTCCCCCCGCGCGACCTCCAACGCCTCGCCATCACCCTCCAGCACGAGCCGGGCGAGACCCGCCTCGACCGCTTCCTGGCCCAGCGGTGGCCGTCCTACAGCCGGAGCACGTACCAGAAACTCATCCGCGACGGCCGCGTGACCGTCAACGGCCGGCCGGCCACCAAGCCCTCGGCCGACATCCACGCCGGCGACGCCGTCGAGGTGGTCCTGTACAAGCGCGAGCCGCTCGGCATCGTGCCCGAACCGATTCCTATCGACATTATTTATGAGGATGCCGACCTCGTGGCCGTGGCCAAGCAGCCCGGCATCATCGTGCACCCCGCCCGCGGGAACCCGCACGGCACGCTCGTCAACGCGGTGGCCTACCATGCGGAGTCGCTCTCGACGGGCGGCGCGTGGTGGCGGCCGGGCGTGGTCCACCGCCTCGACCGCGACACCTCCGGCGTCATCGTCTTCGCGAAGAACGACGAGGTCCACTGCCGCCTGGCCCGCCAGTGGGAGCGGCGGACCGTCGAGAAGGAGTACCTGGCGGTCGTCGAGGGCGTGCCGGCCCTCGACGCCGACCGCATCGACCAGCCCCTCGGCCGGCACCACAAGATCCGCGAGCGGTACGCCGTCCGCCGCGACGGCACCGGCCGCGAGGCCGTCAGCCAGTACGAGGTGGCCGAGCGGTTCGACGGGTTCGCGTCCGTGCGTGTCCATATCTTCACGGGCCGGACGCACCAGATTCGCGTCCACATGGCCCACGTCGGGCACAGCGTCGTGGCCGATCGGCAGTACGGCAGCCGGTCGCAAGTGACGCTCCAGGAGATCGCGCGCGGCCGGGCCGAGCGCGACGAGGTGCTCCTGGAGCGCCAGGCGCTGCATGCGGCCCGGCTTCGGCTCGAGCATCCGCGCACGGGCGCGCCGCTGGTGCTCGAGGCGCCGCTGCCGCCCGACATGACGCGGTTGCTCGAGGCCCTTCGCGCCTGGCGCGCTGTGTAACATTCTCGGGGATTCGTCTCCGCTTCGCGGAAACTCATCCCCGGGCGTTAGGGGTTGAGCGAAGCGAGACCCCGAGAAACCGGCATGCCTTTTTGTCTGGCCCGCCGCGCCGGCCGCCTTTATAATAGGGGTCGCGTTTCGCACCGGACACGGAAAGGAATCGGCAGGATGGCACTCAGCGAGGAACTGTGCGGCATTCTGGCGACCGGCATCGATAAGGAGCGGGCGGCCCACGACTTCTACCTCCAGGCCGCCGGTAAAACGAAGAACCCGCTCGGCAAGAAGATGTTCCAGCGCCTGGCCGATGAGGAGACCAGGCACGAGCAACTCCTGGCGTCCTGGTCCAAGCAAGGCGCCTGCCCGGCCGCCGTGCCCGGCGGCGCGCTCGACGCCGACTTCGTCAGGAAAGGCCGTGGGAAGGTGGCCGAGGCCATCCAGTCCGACACCGCCGACCTCCAGGCCATCGAGTTCGGCCGGCAGATGGAACGCCAGGCCATCGCCTTCTACGAGGCCGGTGCCGCCAAGGCCGAGGACCAAGCCTCCAAGGACCTTTTTCTGAAACTCAAGGCCGAAGAGGACAAGCACCTGGCCCTCCTCACGGACCTGTATGAGTACATGAAGGACCCGAACCTGTGGAGCGTCCGCGAAGGTGGCGCCCATTTCGATTCCTGACGGCGTCGCGGGCGGGTGGCACGGCCGTGGGTCCGCTTGCCGCGGGCACGGCAGGCCGTGCCCCTACGGCAAGGCTTTTGCTTGCATCGAGCCGCTGCAGCGTTACAATAATCCTCACGTCTGACCCAAGGGGGGAGGTCCCCCTTCTGCTGGAGGCATGCACCGGCACCGGGTCGCATCGCCATCCATCGCCGTGGTGTTATTGAAAGGAGACGGGGAATGAGGTACCTGGCACTGACGTTGCTGCTGGTCTTTGTGAGCGCCTTCATCGTCGGCTGCAAGGGCGAGGAGCCCGCCGCGAAGACGTGCCCGACCTGCGGCGCCGTGTTGGCGCCGGACGGCACGTGCCCGAAGTGCGCGGCCAAGGAGGCCGGCGAGGGGGCCGGTGAGGCCGCCAAGGACATGGGCGAGGCCGTCAAGGAAACCGCCGAAGACGCCGCCAAGAAGGCCGAGGAAACCGCCGACGACGCCACCAAGGCGATCGAAGGGGCCCTCAAGGGCGCCGACGAGATGTAGCCCCACCGTCCTGCCGGACGGCCGAACAACCGGTCAACGTTTGACAACCGGACGGGCGCCGCGTACCCTGGCGGCGCCCGTTTGCTAGGCGCCGGAGGACCGCGTCCATGCCCACGTGCGTCGTGACCGGCGGGGCCGGGTTCATCGGCTCGAACTTCGTCCGCCTGGCCCTGGCCGACCGGCCGGACCTGCGCATCGTCACGATCGACCTCCTGACCTACGCGGGAAACCTCGAGAACCTGGAGGGCGTCCCCGCCGACCGCCACACCTTCGTCCGGGCCGACATCACCGACCCCGACGCCATGCGCCGAGCCGTCCCCGACGGGGCCGACGCCCTCGTCAACTTCGCCGCCGAAACGCATGTCGATCGCAGCATTCTTGGGCCGCTCGCCTTCGTCCGCACGAACGTCACCGGCACGCAGGTGCTGCTCGACGCGGCCCGCGAGCGCGGCGTCGGCCGGTTCCTCCAGGTCTCGACCGACGAGGTGTACGGCTCGCTGGCGCCGGATGAGCCGGCGTTTACGGAGGCGAGCCCGCTTCGGCCGTCCAGCCCGTACGCGGCCAGCAAGGCGGGGGCCGACCTGCTGGTCCTGGCGGCCCACCGCACCTGGGGCCAGGACGTGGTCATCACCCGCTGCTCGAACAACTACGGGCCGTACCAGTTCCCCGAGAAACTCATCCCGCTGATGCTCTCGAACGCCCTGGAGGGCGAGCCTCTGCCCGTCTACGGCGACGGCCGGCAGGTCCGCGACTGGATCTTTACCGACGACCACAGCCGGGCCATCCTGGCGGTGCTCGCCGGCGGCCGGCCGGGCGCGGTCTACAACATCGGGGCCCGAAGCGAGCGCTTCAACCTGGACGTGGTCCGCGCGATTCTGGCGGCCGTCGGGCGCGACGAGTCGCTCATCCGCTTCGTGACCGACCGTCCCGGCCACGACCGCCGCTACGCCATCGACCCGACGCGCCTGGAGACCGAACTCGGCTGGCAGCCGCAGACGGCCTTCGAGGACGGCCTGGCCTGCACCATCCAGTGGTACCGCGACCACGAGGGCTGGTGGCGGCGCGTCAAGGACGGCTCGTACCGCGCGTTCTACGAGGCGTGGTACGGGAAGCGATGAGAACACAATGACGAAATCCGAATGACGAATGACGAGGGAATGACCAATGACGAGATCCGAATGACCAGGCTGGACGCCCGCTGTCTCGTCATTTGCCATTCGTCATTCAATCGTCATTCGGAATTCGTCATTAGGAGTTTCTCATGCCCGACGAGGTCCGCTATCACCTTCTCCGGCCCGACCAGATTCGCGCCCGACGCGAGGCGTGCCCGGTGGTGTATATACCCATCGGAACATTGGAATGGCACGGTCGGCACCTGCCCGTCGGGGCCGACACGCTCCAGGCCGAGGGCCTGGCCGTCCGCTGCGCCCGGAAGGGCGGGGGTCTCGCCTTCCCGCCGCTCTACTACGGCGAGAGCCGCGTCGAGTCGCTCATGGAGACGGGCGCCGACGACCGCGACCGCATCGCCGACGTGATGGGCCTGGACCCGGCCAACTTCGCCCCCGACCGCCATCCCTTCACCGCCACCGAGCAGGTCCTGGCGTACCAGCGGCTGCTGCTGCACGTCCTGGCCGAGGCCGAGAGCCTGGGCTTCCAGGTCGGCGTCCTGGTGGCCGGGCACTATCCGCTCATCGACCACGCCCGGGCGGCCTGCCACCTGTTCAACCAGCGGGCTTGGAGCAAGCGGCACGGCCTCTTGGCCTGGGCCGCCCTCGATTATCTCCTCATCCGCGACCGGTACCCCGACGGCGGCGACCATGCCGCGCGGTGGGAAACGTCGCACCTGCTCGCCCTCCATCCCGAGACGGTGGACACAGGCGCGCTCGGGCCGCGCGGCCAGCCGCTTATCGGCATCCAGGGCGACGACCCGCGCGACGCCACGGCCGCCTTCGGCAACGAGACGCTCGATGCCTCGGCCGAGGTGATTGTCCGCGAGGTCCGGCACCGCCTGGCCCATCGCCAGGAACTTTATCGTTCGCACGGGCAGTCGATGCAGGAAGGGGTCTGGAGAATGACGAATGGCGAATGACGAGGGACGAGGGAATGACGAAATCCGAATGACGAATGACGAATCAATGACGAAATCCGAATGACGAATGACCAATGTTCGGCGCGCCCTTCGTCATTTGCCATTCGTCATTCAATCGTCATTCGGAATTCGTCATTCGGGATTTCGCTGTTCCCCCGGCGCTTGACAAAAGCCCGCGCCGACGTACACTACGGGGCGCATGGGGCGGCGTAGCTCAGTGGTTAGAGCAGGGGATTCATAAGCCCAAGGTCGGTGGTTCGACTCCACCCGCCGCCACCACGGACACCACGGGCGGCGCGCCGCTGGACGGGATGGTCAGGCGGCACGCCGCCTCTTTCGTGCCGCCGCGCCCGAGCCTGGTGCGCTGTCGTTCGAGCCCGGGGCGTAAGCACCGGGGTACGTTCGATCCGCGCGCGAGCATAGCGTCGCGATTCAAACGTACCCGCGACCTCACGGTCGCGGCTCGAACAGCGCGTGTGCCGCCGAGAGGGAGTCCCGCATGCCCAGGTTCCGCCGATGCCTCATCGCGGCCGCGATAGTCGCCTCGCTTGGGGTCCTCGTCGCCGAGGCCGCAGTCGATGAGCCGGCCCGGCCGCCATCTTCCACCCCAGCGCCCGAAACCGCGGCGCCCTCGGCCGAAGCCGGCGCCGTCGCTTCTCCGAGCATCGCGGAATCGCCCGCCCAAGCGGCTGCCGAACCGGCCGCCGTGCCGCCCGGCGGCGTCCGCTACGGCAAGCCGCGCCAACTCGCCATGCTCGCCAACCAGGAGATCTGCGAGTCCAGCGGCCTGGCCGTCAGCCGCCTGCGGCCGGACGTCTTCTGGACGCACAACGATTCCGGCGGCGGGCCGCGCCTGTACGCCTTCGGTCGCGGCGGCGAACACCTGGCCACCTGCACCGTCAAGGGGGCGGCCGCACACGACTGGGAGGACATGGCCTCCTTCCGCCGCGGCGACACGAGTTTCCTCCTCATCGCCGACATCGGCGACAACCTCTGGTCCCGCAAGCGGTGCTCGCTCTATGTGATTGAGGAGCCGCCGGTCGGCACCGCCGAGAAGCCGGTGACTGCCACCGCGCGCGTCCATCGGCAAATCGACTTCGTGTACGCGGAGGGCCCGCGCGACTGCGAGGCCGTCGCCGTCGACCCCGCCGCCGGCCGCGTCTACCTCGTCACCAAGGAAGGCCTGCGGTGCAAGGTGTACGAACTCGACGTGCCGGAACTCGCCGGGCCGCAGGCGGCCGGTGATTCGCCGTCGGACGGCGACCCGCCGCCGGCGCCGGGCCCGCAACCGCCGCCCGTCCGCACGGCCCGCCTCATCGGGCAGGTGCAGTCGTCGCCGATGGTGGCGATGGACATGTCGCCGGACGGCCGGCGGGCGCTCCTCCTCACGTATGCCGATGCCTGGGAGGTCGTCCGCGGCGAAAAGGAGACGTGGCGCGACGCCTTCGCCCGGCCGCCCCGCAAGGTCGTCATGCCGCAGCGGAACCAGGGCGAGTCCGTCTGCTACGGGGCCGACGGCCGGACGCTGTACCTGACGAGCGAGTTCGCTCCCACGCCGCTCCTGGAGGTGCCCGCCGAGCCCGATGCGAAGGATCCCGCGCCATGAGACGCCACGCCCTCGTCGTGCCGGTCCTGCTTGCCGCGCTCGCCGGCGCTGCGCTGGCGGCTGCGCCGGCGGCGATGTGCGCGGCGGCGCCGTCTGCCCCGACCGGGGCGAGTGTGGCTTTGCCGGCCGCGCAAGTCGCGTGGCATCATCCGCTCTACCTCGCCCGCGACGGCTACTGGCGCGGACGGGTGGCGGTGACCATCGCGAACCGCACCGGCCGCGCCGTCGCCGGCGACCTGGTGGCGCTGACCGTCGGCAAGGCCCAGGGCCAGGCCGACCTCGCCGGCGCACGGGCCGAGGCGATCCGCGTCGTCACGGCCGATGGGACGGAACTTCTGTACGGCCTGACCGACGCGGCCGGCCGGCCCGTCCGCGAGGGTCCCGTGCCGGAGGGCAGCGTCCTCACGCTCCCCGTTGAGGCGGCCGCGGGCGTCACGGTCACGTACTATATTTATTTCGATAACCCGACGGCCTGGGGCGTGCCCGACTACCTCGATGCCGCCGCGGACCCGCCGGCGCTGGCGGCGACGGCGTCGCGGCCCGAACGGATGGACCTGCGCGAGGCGCCGGAGGTCTCGGCCGCGCCGCCGCACCGCGCCACCGTCCGCGTCCTGAACTTCCAGGACCGGCCGCTCGGGCCGACGCTGCTCGCGAGCGACCTCGCGCCGCTGGCGGGCCGCCTGCGCGGGCCGCTCGACCCGGCCTCGGTTGCCGTCAGCGATGGCCGGCAGGCGGTGCCGCACTACGTCCTGGGTGACACGCTGCTCGTGCCCGGCCAGGTGCCGCCCCGCACCGCGCGGACGTACTATATCTCCGGGACGCTTCGCGCGGCCGGCGACCGCTCGGCTGCGGGTGACCGCGCGACCGGGGGCCCGGATGCGGTCGAAGCCGCGCCCGATACGGCGGCGTACGCGCGGCTGCTCGAAAGTCCGCACAACCTCGCGAAAAACGCGAGTTTCGAGGCCGGCGGCGACCTGCCCGACGCTTGGGCCGGCGGCTCGGCCAAGCCGGCGAAGGACGGCACGGCCACGGCGCTCGTCGACGGCGGCCTCTTCGGCACGAAGTGCGTCCGCATCCGCGTGCCCGAGGCCGCGAAGAACCGCTGGGTCGGCTGGCACCAGACCGTGCCGGTCCGGGCCGGCGGAACGTATATCTATGCCTCGTGGGTCTGCTGCGAGGGCATTGCGGGCGGGAGCGTCGCCCTGCACGCCCACTGCCTGACGGCCGAGGGCAAGATGTGCGCGACGGGCGCGTACCCGTCCGTCGGGCAGGGGCTCGAAGGCACGCACGGCTGGACGCTCCTTGCCGGCACGCTGACGATGCCGCCGGACTGCGCCACGCTCGGGCTCCACCTGACGATGAACACGTCCGGCACGCTGTGGCACGACGGCGTGGTGCTGGCGGAGGTGTTCGACGCGGGCCCGGCCCGCCTCGCCCCGCCGCCGCCCATGCCGAAGGACGCGGGTGTGCGCGTGTGGCCGGTCAACGCCGTGGTCAAGGTGTTCCACGACGACGCGCCGCCCGACAACGTGCCGCCGGCCGCCCGTCTCACGGCCGCCCGCAACGAGGCCGAGCCGCTGCAACTGGCCGTCCGGTCGCCGCGGGCGGTGCAGGGCGTCGGCATCCGCGTCGAGGTCGAGCCGCCGAAAGGGCCCGGCGGGGCGGTCCTCGATGACGTCGAGACGGCCGTCGTCGGCTACGTGCCCATCGACCAAGCCACAAGTTATTACCGGAGCGAGTCGCCCGCGTGGCACCGCAAGTTCCCCGAGAGGCCGGGTGGCTGCGACGGCTGGGCCGGATGGTGGCCCGACCCGCTCCTGCCGGGCGACACCTTCGCCGTCGAGGCCGACCGGACGCAGCCCGTGTGGGTCACGTTCCGCGTGCCGAAGGACGCCCCGGCGGGCGATTACCGCGGCGCGGTGCGGCTGACGGCGGGCGGCAAGACGCTGGCCGAGGTGCCGCTCGTGGTCCACGTGTGGGACTTCGCGCTGCCCGATGCCTCGCACGTCACGGCCATCTACGACGTGCGTCTGCGCGACCGGTGGTGGCGGGACGACATGGGCGGCGACCGGTCGGCGTACGTCCGGCGGTTCTGGAAATTCATGGCCGAGCGCCGCGTTTCGCCGCACCGCATCGAGCCCGACCCGGTCATCCGATACAAGGATGGCCAGGTGTCGGCCGACTTCACGGCGTACGACGAGGCGGCCGAGTACTACTTCAACGTCCTCGGCCTGCCGCACACGTACACGCCCTCGGCCTTCTACTGCTTCGGGTGGGGCCATCCGCCCAAGAAGGCGTGGGGCGAGGCGCCGTACCCCGGCGAGTTCCCGTACGAGGACGCCGACCGCTCGCGCCTCCGCCCCGAGTACAAGCGGGCGTACCAGGCGTGCCTGCGGGCGTACTGGGACCACATGAAGGCGAAGGGCTGGGCCGACCGCGTTGTTCTCTACATCTCCGACGAGCCGCACGACGACCGCCACGAGTACGTCATCCGGCAGATGCAGGCGCTGTGCGCCATGATCCACGAGGTGGACCCGGCCATACCCATTTATTCAAGCACATGGCACCATCAGCCGAGATGGGACGGCAGCCTGGACGTCTGGGGCGTGGGGCACCAGGGCCGGACGCCTCTGGCGACGATGGGGGCCATCCGCGCCCGCGGCGACCGGCTGTGGTTTACGACCGACGGCGAGATGTGCACCGACACGCCGTACGCGGCCGTCGAGCGCCTGCTGCCGCACTACTGCTTCGCCCACGGGGCCGAGGCGTACGAATTCTGGGGCATCGACTGGCTCACGTACAACCCGCACGAGTTCGGCTGGCACGCCTACATCCACCAGAGCGACCGGCCGGGCAGCGAGTTCTACGTGCGGTACCCGAACGGCGACGGGTACCTGGCGTATCCGGGGTCGCCGGCGGGGCGCGCGGGGCCCGTCTCGACGGTGCGGCTGGAGCAGGCCCGCGAGGGCATGGAGGATTATGAGTATCTCTACCTCTTGCGCGAGCGCATCCGGGCGGCGAAGGCGGCCGGCCGTGCAACGGCCGAGGCCGAGAGGGTCCTGGCCGATGCCGCCGCCATGGTCCCCATCCCGAACGCGGGCGGACGGTACTCGACGAAGATTCTGCCCGACCCGGACGCGGTCCTCAGCCTGAAGGAGCGCCTGGCCCGGGCGATTGAGGCCCTGGGCGGATAGGGGCGCGCTGCGG